>NZ_BAAAIX010000007.1:0-260030 GCF_039526385.1 Luteococcus peritonei
GATCACGCGGTGACCGCCCTGTCGTCCAGAGCCGCCACCACGGCTACACCACTATCGGGGACTCAACTAACCACCAGGTGCTCTCATATCGCAGCCGCTTGGTGGTCCGAAGGAACTTGGTTCGATTGACCAGGCGCTCCAGCTCATCTCGCACAAGTGATGCGGCAGCGAATCGATCTCGCGCGTGAAGTTGAAAACGCAAGGCACCCGACTGCCCGCGGGGGGCTGGTTGGTCGATGGACCGCATCGCTTGGGCCACTTCCCGCGGGCTCATCCGGGTGTTTCGGCTACGCATGAGCGGCAGCTCGGGGACGTCCGTGAGTAGGACCCATCCGCGGAATTCTTGGGGTGGCGCAGCCGCCAGAGACCGAAGATCTTCAATTAGCTCGGTGGCGGTCGCCGGTCCTATGTCCTCCAAGTGTTTCCGCAAGAATTCGGGATGATGACCCGCGTCGATCAGGTGTGAAGTCATGTATCGAGCTGCTCGCTCAACGTCGTACGCCTGCCCTACGGCTGCCTGCCAACCTTCCAGATAGTGTCTGTCCAACCATTCGGTGAGTCGCCCGAGTTCCCTTCGGCGCTGACTGGCATGCTTCAAGGGGTCCTTCAAGGGGACCCTGACCCCCGGGTTGTGGACACGTGGAATCCAGCATGGGCTGGAGGAAGCGAGATGATCATCATCATGGCCAGGAAGAACTACTCGGCAGAGTTTCGCCAGCAGGCCGTTGACTTGTACGAGAGCTCTCCGGATGCGACGTTGAAGCAGATCGCCACGGATCTGGGAGTGTCCCGCGGGACCCTCGCGGACTGGGTCAAGGTCTTGGGCAGCGGTGTCAGGACACCCGGTGCGACGCCCCCGTCACCCGCAGCACCGGATGGGGAGTCGACCGCAGCACGGATTGCCCGGCTGGAGGCCGACAACGCGCGGTTGCGGGCGGACAAGGCCCGTATCGAGACCGAACGGGACATCCTGCGCAAGGCAGCCAAGTATTTCATTCCCCGGGCGACGCGTGTGGTGCTCATGGTCCATCGCCCCGTTCTACGGTCTTCTCTTTGCCGTCGGAGTCGTGGTGTTCTTCGTCGCTAGCTAGGTGACCATGTGGTGTTGGGGTCGGCCACGAGTCGGTCGACAGGGATTCTCGGGCGTAGGCATGGGGGGTCTGGTGGCTCGGTGGCAGTTCACGCCACGCGCGCAGCCAGCTCGTCCAGGTCGGAACGGATCCTGGCCAGCAGTGACCGCGGGTCTGTGTCGTGGTCGCTCAGCTCTCGCAGCAGCAGGTCGCGGGCCAGCGTGGACGCCGGAACTCCGCGCTCCTCGGCGACGCGCGCCAAGGCGGCGAACTCGTCGTCGTTGAGGCGCACCTGCAGAGTCTTGGACCTGCCGTGTCCGCGGGTGACCTTGGTGCCAGGCTTCAGTTCGGCGTCCTTGTTCTGCTCGCTGGCCTGGGCCTCGGCGGCGATCAGCTCGTCAATCCTCATCAGTGGCCTCCTCTCGATACCTGCGCTGGTCGGTACTGTTCGACCGCCACGCGTTCACTCCCCAGATCACTCCGTCGTCCGGCAGTGCGATCACCGTCACCAACATCTGCAGCGACGCCGACCAGCCGATGACTCGTATCGTCCGCCCTGAGTCCGACGCCGGGTCGGGGGCGAGCACCAGGCGATTCGGGTCGGCGAAAGCCTCGTCGGCCCATTCGGGCGTCATGTCGTGCTTGGCGATGTAGTCGCGGCGGTGGCGCCAGTCCAGTTCGTCCTGCACACCCCAACTGTATGGCATGTGTATTACGGAGGGAAGATGTTCGTTGGTCACGAGGCACTCGCCTTCCGTGCCATCTCGGACAAGTGCTTGGCGATCTCGCGGTCCCGGTCCGCAGCAGCGTGCTGGTAGATCATCGCCATGGCTGGCGTCGCATGGCCGAGGCGCCCCATCAACTCCGAGAGCGTCGCCCCCGACTGGGCTGCCAGTACCGCGCCGGTGTGGCGCAGGTGGTGGAACTTCAGATCCTCTCGTCCAGCCTTGGCGCAGGCGCGATGCCAAGCGCGCAAGAAGGTCGACGGCCGAATGTTGCGTCCGTCATCGGATGGGAAGAGCAGGGCGTTCTGCCCCGACGAAACGTAGGTCGTCAGGTGGCGTCGCAGGTCGGGAATGATGTGCGGCGGGATCGCCACGCGACGCTTGCCAGCCTTCGTCTTGGGCGGGCCGATCACCACCTCGCCGGCCACCCAGGCGACGCCGCGCTCCACGCGCACGATGCCTGCATCGAGGTCAACGTCCTTGCGACGCAGCTCGAAGACCTCGCCGTAGCGCATGGCGCACCAGGCGCCGAGCAGGACCGCAGCGCGCCACTTGTCGGGCATCTCGACGACGATGCGGGCCAGCTCGTCCAGCGTGGCCGAGGTGATGTGCTTCTCCCGGCTGGTGGTGCCGGCGCCCTTGATGCGGCACGGGTTCGTCGTCACTGTCGGCAGCGTGCGGTCCACGATCGCGGCATTCATGATGCCGCGCAGCAGGCTGTACGACTTCGACCGGGTGCGGGCGATCTTCTTCTTCGCCATGGCCCGGTGCCACGCCACCACGTCGTCCAGGTCGATCTCGTCCAGCCGCATGTCGCCCAGTGCCGGCAGGATGTGGTTGCGCAAGAGCATCTGGTAGTCCTTTTGCGACGACGGCCGCAACGACCCGGCGTCGCCCTGGGGAGTGGCGCTCCGGTCCGCCAGCCAGGTCTGCGAGTACTCCCGCAGTGTGGGGCAGGGTTGCTTTGGCTTCTCCCGTGGCGTCGGCACCGTGATGGAGGGGTCTGGTTCGCGGGTGTCCGGCGGCTGCCACACCCCGAGGTCGATCAGTCGCCGCTCCTGCGCCAACCAACCCTCGGCGTCGATCTTCGACGCGAACGTGGCCGGCGCCATGTAGAGCTTGCAGTCCGGCCCGATGTAGCCGGCCTGCACTCGACCCGACTTCAACTTCCGCAGCCGCCCGAACCCGCGCCGGTCGCGTTTCCCCGTGTCCTCATGTGCGTTCCCCCTCGGCTTGCCCATCTCGAACCTCCCCGTCGCGTGCAATATGCGTGCAACAAGCAAGCCCAAAACGGCCTCGTCGTGCTCACCTCGGCAAGGGGAACGCAGCCCCTCGATGGGTGGTGTTCCCCCAGTCAAACGCGACTGGCAGTGCGTTCTCCCGGTGCCGGATCGGAGCCAGCCCCACGGTTCAAATCCTCTCTCGCGCACAGCATCGATCGCCCCGACTCCTCGGAGTCGGGGCGATCGTCGTTTCCGGGGCACCACGGAAGTCCGGCGCCGCGCGCGCGACCTGGTCCTTGGCGTCGACGCTGAGCTGGGCCTTTTCGCTCGTCGGTCTCACAGACGGGTGAGCACCTCGTCGAGCATCTCTTCGGTGAGCCGGCCGGTGAAGGTGTTCTGCTGGCTCACGTGATAGCAGCCCAGTAGCCGCACCTCGCGGCCCGAGGGCGTCACCAGCACCGCCTCGGCGCCATGACCGAAGCGCGGTGCGGGGCGGGGGACGCTCCAGCCCAGGCGTCGCACCGCACCCAGCGTCTGCTGCCAGCCGATCCCGCCGAGCGCAAGCATCGAGCGCAGTCCCGGCTCGACGAGCTGGATCTCGCGGTCCAGCCACGGCGCACAGGTCGCCTTCTCCGGCGTGGTCGGCGCATTGTCCGGCGGGGCGCAGTGCACCGGCGCGGTGATCCGGACGCCGGTGAGCTGCAGGCCGTCGGCCGCGTGCACGCTGGTCGGCTGGTTCGCCAGGCCGACCCGGTGCAGCGCCGCATAGAGCCAGTCGCCCGAGCGGTCGCCGGTGAAGATCCGCCCGGTGCGGTTGGCCCCGTTCGCGGCAGGTGCCAGCCCGACAATCAGCGAGTGCGGCTCCGGGTCGCCCCAGCCCGGCACCGGTCGGCCCCAGTAGGGCTCCCCGGCATAGGAGGCGCGCTTGGCCCTGGCCACCTGTTCGCGCCAGTCCACCAGCCGCGGGCAGGCCCGGCAGACGGCCACCCGCGCGTCGAGCTGCTCCAGGCTGCGGGCGCTGTCGGCCAGTCGCAGCACCTCGTCGGCCTGATGCGCCCGAGGCGTTCGTGGGCGCGACGGCTCTCCGGGCCAGCTCGAGCCCGGTGGCACCGGCGAGAGGAAGAGCTCCCCGATGCCGGGATGGGGGAGTGCCGGTGAAGCCTCGCGCTGACTCACAGCCACACCTTCATGATCTTGGTATTCCACCGGAACATCCTGGTCAGGATCTGATGATCTTGGATCATGCGAAGGGCTGCGAGGCGTCGTCCAGCTCCGCCACGTCCTGGGCGGACAGCTCCAGCTGTGCACCCGTCACCAGCGCCGGCACCTGCTCCGGCCGGCTGGCCGAGGCGATCGGCGCCGCCACACCCTTGGCGCGCAGCCAGGCCAGCGCCACCGAGGCGGGCTCCACGTCCAGGCGCCCGGCCACCCCGGTCAGTGCCTCGACCAGCGCGAAGCCGTCCGGCGTCGCGAACTGCTCCAGAAAGCCCTCGCGGGCGGCTCCGGCCAGGTCCTCCCGGGACCGGTACTTGCCCGAGAGCAGGCCGGAGGCGAGCGAGAAGTAGCTGAAGACGTGTAGGCCCAGCTCGCGGGCCAGCGGTCCGTCACCTGCCTCGAAGTCCTGACGGGCGGCCAGTGAGTACTGGGGCTGGATCGCCACGGGCGCCGCCAGACCCTCGGCGCGGGCCACCTCCACCCACGCCCGGGCCCGCTCGGGGCTCACGTTCGACATCCCGATCCAGCGGATCGTCCCCTGGCGCACCAGGCCGTCGAAGGTCCGGGCGATCTGCGCGATCTCCAGCGACTCGTCGTCGGCATGCGCGTAGTAGAGGTCCACGTGGTCGGTGCGCAGCCGCTCCAGCGAGGCGGCCAACGCCCGCTCCACGCTCTCGCGGCCCAGGCCTGGGAAGTCGGGGTGCTTGCCCACCTTGGTGGCCACCAGCACCTGGTCGCGGTTGCCGCGCGCGGCCATCCAGCGGCCCAGCACCAGCTCGGACTCGCCGCCATGGTTGCCCTCGGCCCAGGCGGAGTAGACGTCGGCGGTGTCCACGTGGCGGGCGCCTGCCGCGGAGAAGGCGTCGAGCACGGCGAAGGAGGTGTCCTCGTCGCTGGTCCAGCCGAAGGTGTTGCCACCCAGCACGAGCGGCAGTCCCTGTCCAAGGTCAACGGTCATGGTGATTCCTCCCGGGTTGGGCTCGATCTGGTCCCCACTCTGCCACTCGTCCAGCATCGCGACCCCAGGGCCCTGTTGATCCCTTCGGTGCCTGCATAGGATCGAGGCATGAGCATCCTGGTGAGCAGCGCCTGCGCCTCGGACGGCACGATCCACACCTTCACCCTCGACGGCGAGCAGCTGACGCCGCTGGCGACCAGCCAGGTTGGGGACGGCGTCTCCGCCATGGCGCTGGACGCCACCGGGCGGCGTGCCTGGGCGGGGACCAAGGAGCCGGTGGGCATCCCCACCCTGGAGCTCGACGCCGAGACCGGCGTGTGGACCAGCGTCGCGCACACCAGCACCGACGAATCCATGACCTACCTCACCGTCAGCACGGACCAGCGCTGGCTGCTGGGTGCCTCCTACGGCGGCGGCTTCGGCCAGATCTGGCCCATCGTCCACGGGCGCCTCGGTGAGCCCACCAGCCGCATCGAGTTCAACAACCTGCACTGCGTGATCGAGCTGGAGGGCTTCGCCTACTTCGTCAGCCTGGGCGACGACCTGATCGCCTGCTACCGGATCAGCGAGACCGGCGTCCTCGAGCCGCTCGAGGTGCCCACCGTCGACGCACCCCAGGGCTCGGGTCCGCGCCACGTCGTCGCCGATGCTGAGGGCCGCAACCTGTACTGCGTCACCGAGTTCGGCGGCGAGGTGATTCGCTTCAGCCGCGACCCGCAGACCGGCGTGCTGACCCGTCAGGAGGCGGTCACCGCCCACGCCACCGACCGCGGCCTCGAGCACAGCCGGATCGGCGCCGACCCGATGGCCGAGCACCTGATCTGGGGTGCCGACGTGCACCTGGCCCAGGGCTTCGTGCTGGCCAGCGAGCGCACCGAGTCCACCATCAGCGTCCTGCCGCTCGGTGAGGGCGGCAGCCTGGGTGAGCAGGTCTCGATCACCGAGGTGGAGGCCCAGCCGCGCGCCTTCAAGCTGGCCACCGATGAACGCCGCCTGCTCTCGGTGGGGGAGCGCTCCGAGCACATCAGCCTGTTCGTCCTGGAGGACGACGGCAGCCTGCGCCTGGCCGACCGCCAGCCCAACGGCCAGGGTGCCAACTGGGTGCGCCTGCTCGAGGACTGAGTCACGATCTGGTTGCGATCTCGCGCCAGCGCCTTGGATGCTCGCCCGCCGTGGCCCACTGGGTCCATGAGGAGAATCCTGCGCATCCTGGTGGCCTGCCTGGTGCTGGGTGGCGGCGTGCTGGCCGGAGGCTCGCCGCCGGCCTGTGCCTGCAGTTGTCCCGAGTTCTCGACCCGGCAGAAGGTGGAGCGGGCGGATCTGGTGGCCCGAGCCCGGGTGGTCGAGGTGACCGAGCCTGCGGCAGTTGACTCGGGTGCGACACGCACCTACCGGCTGGAGCTGGAGCGGCTGTACCAGGGATCGTCACCGGTTGCCACGCAGGTGACCTCCTCTGCTCAGGGGGCCTCGTGCGGGCTGGAAGGAATCAGCCCCGGCGACGACATCGTGCTCTTCGCCACGGGGAGCGAGGGCGACTGGAAGGCGTCGCTCTGCGGAGGCACCACCCGGGCAGACGCCAGGGCGTCGGGTGGCGACGTGACCGTGCTGGCGGAGGTGGAGCAGCTGCTGGGCTCCGGGTCGACGCCTTCCCCGACGGTGGCAGCGGCGCCCGCCCCAGCCGGGATCAGGGGCCCCGTCGGGCTGCCGCTGGTGGGGGTCTCGCTGCTCATCGGGCTCGGTCTGGCGCTGGCCGTCTTCCGTCGCCGTTGAGGCAGTTGCTGCGCACGGACGCGCAGATGCGCACGGACACGCAGAGGGCCCCGACTATCAGGTCGGGGCCCTTGCTTCAGTTCACTTCTCGTCGGCCGGGTGCTCCGGCTCCTCGGGCTCGAAGCTGGAGGGAGCATCGGGGGTGGCACCGGCACCCGCGCCGTCCTCGTTGAGCTCCTCGACGTCGGTGGTCTCGGCCTGCTGGTTCTCCGACATGCTTCCTCCTTGGTTCGGGGTGTTGGTGCCCAACGCTAGGCAACCCACACCCTGCGGCGCCAGAGATTCAGCCGTCGGCGAGGCAACCGATTTAGCGAACAATCGGTTAGCCTAAATCCATGACCTCACCCGCTGGCCGCCCCCACCGTCCGGTTCGCACCGCCGTCGTCATCGGCAGCGAGCGACTCAGCCGGGACATGGTCCGCGTCCACCTGGAGGGCGAGGACGTGGCCACGATCGGTGCGCTGGAGACGACGGACAGCTACATCAAGATCATCTTTCCGCCCCGCGGCGCCGACTACGCCTGGCCCTTCGATCCCGAACAGGTCCGCCTCACCCTCCCGCGCGAGCAGTGGCCGGTCACCCGCACCTACACCATCCGCTCCCATGACCCCCGGGCAGGCCGGATGAGCATCGACTTCGTCATCCACGGCGACGACGGGCTCGCCGGTCCTTGGGCGCTACGGGCGAGGCCCGGTGACGTGATGGCCTTCCGCGGACCCGGTGGCGGATGGGCCCCGCCGAGCACGGGCCACCTGCTGCTGGCCGGCGACGAGGCCGCCGCCCCCGCCATCGCCGCAGCCCTGGACGCACTGCCGCACGGCGTGCGGGCCAGTGTCTTCGTCGAGGTGGCCGACGAGAGCACCCACCTCCCGCTGCGCCTGCTGCCGGGCATCGACGTCACCTGGGTGCACCGCGACGAAATCGGCGAGGCGCATGGCGTCGCCCTGTCCCGAGCCGTGCGGGAGGCCGGCCTGCCCGCCGGGGAGGTGCACGCCTTCATCCACGGCAATGCCGACATGATCAAGCAGCTGCGCGCCTGGCTCTTCGTGGAGCACCGCGTGCCGCGTGAGAACGTCTCCATCAGCGGCTACTGGCGCACCGGACAGGACGAGGACGCCTGGCAGGCCACCAAGCGAGACTTCGTCGCCAGCATGGAGGCCGAGCAGGACCGCTGACGCCAGTGCTCCAGCCCATCGGACCGGCCGCCGCAGGACGGAACGGCAGCCGGGGGCGATGGGGCAGGCTCAGAGGTCCTCGGTGAAGGGATCGGCGCCGTCCTGCGTGGCGCCCAGCTCGGCGTCGGAGGCACGCCGCCGCACCAGCCGGTGCGGCACCCGGTCACGCTTGAAGGTCACCTCGCGGTAGCCGTGCGGCTTCGGGTTGCCCTGCTCGTCGAGCGCCACCATGACGATCTTGTCGATGGTGATGATCTTCTCCCCGGTGAAGACATTGCGCACCACCGCCTGCAGGGTCAGCGAGGTGCGGCCCCAGTTGGTCACCCTCAGGCCCATCTCGATGATGTCGCCCTGCCGGGCCGAGGAGACGAAGTTGATCTCGCTCATGTACTTGGTGACGGTGCGCTCGTTGCCCAGCTGGATGATCGCGTAGATCGCGGCCTCCTCGTCGATCCAGCGCAGCAGGCTGCCGCCGAACAGCGTCTGGTTGGCGTTGAGGTCCTCGGGCTTGACCCACTTGCGGGAGTGGAAGTTCATGGTCTGCGGCACGTCGCCCGATCCTAGTCCCGACGCCTGCGACCCGCGATCCGGCCAGGGGCCGCTCGCCAGGTACGGCAGTCCGTGGACAGCTGGGCCGCGATGGGGTGAAACGATAGCGTCCTCGGGCGCGGGCCTCTGCCCGGCCGCAGGAAGGACCACGATGAGCCACCCCACCACCGCCACCCCGGAGACCGGCCAGGAGCACCAGCTGCGCCGCGGCCTGCGGGCCCGGCACCTGAACATGATCGCCATCGGCGGCGCGATCGGCACCGGCCTGTTCGTCGCCTCCGGCGACTCCATCCACACCGCGGGCCCCGGTGGTGCCCTGTTGGCCTACGGTGCCATCGGCTTCATGGTCTTCCTGCTGATGCAGTCGCTGGGCGAGATGTCCACCTGGCTGCCGGTGGCGGGCTCCTTCGAGGCCTACGGCACCCGTTTCGTCAGCCCCTCCTTCGGCTTCGCCACGGGCTGGAACTACTGGTTCAACTGGGCCATCACGGTGGCCGCGGAGCTGGTGGCGGCCGCCATCGTCATGAAGTACTGGCTGCCCGACGTGCCGGCCTGGGTCTGGTCGGCGCTCTTCCTGGCCCTGCTCTTCGCCCTCAACGCCGCCACGGTCAAGGCCTTCGGCGAGAGCGAGTTCTGGTTCGCCTCGATCAAGGTCATCACGGTGATCGTCTTCCTGGTG
Source organism: Luteococcus peritonei (assembly GCF_039526385.1). NCBI lineage: Bacteria > Bacillati > Actinomycetota > Actinomycetes > Propionibacteriales > Propionibacteriaceae > Luteococcus > Luteococcus peritonei. The sequence continues at coordinate 9,365 of NZ_BAAAIX010000007.1, forward strand.
ATCGGGCTGGCCATGATCGTCGGCATCCTGGGCGGCGCCTCGCCCGGCACCTCCAACTGGACCACCGGCGAGGCCCCCTTCGTGAACGGCCTGTCCGGCATGCTCAGCATCTTCATGGTAGCCGGCTTCTCCTTCCAGGGCACCGAACTGATCGCCGTCGCCTCGGGTGAGGCCGATGATCCGGAAAAGACGATCCCGCGGGCCATCAAGGCCGTCTTCTACCGGATCCTGCTCTTCTACGTGGGCGCGATCGCCGTGGTCGGCACGCTGATCGCCTACACCGACGAGCGCCTGCTCGGCGCCGACGTCGACAACGTGGCGATCAGCCCCTTCACCCTGATCTTCGACAAGGCGGGCATCCTCGGCGCGGCCACGGTGATGAATGCCGTGATCCTCACCTCGATCCTCTCGGCCGGCAATTCCGGCATGTACGCCTCCACCCGCATGCTCTACGGCCTGGCGCAGGGCGGCAAGGCGCCGGCCGTCTTCGCCCGCACCACCCGTCGCGGCGTGCCGCTCAACGCCCTGCTGGCCACCACCGCCATCGGCGGCGCGTGCTTCCTGACCAGCCTGCTGGGCGACGGCGACGCCTATGTCTGGCTGGTGAACTGCTCGGGGCTGGCCGGTTTCATCACCTGGATGGGCGTGGCCTGGTGCCACTACCGCTTCCGCAAGGCCTACCTGGCGCAGGGGCGGGACCTGGCCGACCTGCCCTTCCGGGCCCGCTGGTTCCCGCTCGGCCCGCTGGTGGCGCTGGCCATGTGCGCCATCGTGGTGGCAGGCCAGAACTACCAGGCCTTCATGGGCCAGGTCGACGTGAAGGGGCTGATGGCCTCCTACATCGGTCTGCCGATCTTCCTGGCGCTGTGGGCCGGGCACAAGCTGGTCACCCGCGCCCCGGGCGTCACGCTGGAGACCGCGGACCTGTCGCGCTCCTGAAGCACGACGAGGGGGCCGCGCGGATCTGTCCGCGCGGCCCCTCGTCGTCGGGTGCAGGAACTCCGCTCAGGAGGCGTCCTCCGGCAGCGCGAAGAGCCCGGTCACGCTGGCGCTGGCCAGCTCATTGGCCAGGATGGTGAACCGCACCTGGGCGCTGGTGGCCTCGTCGGGCACCGGCAGCTTCGCCTCGGGCAGCGCGTGCACCGTGAAGATGTAGTGGTGCGCCGGGCCGGCCGGCGGGCAGGGGCCGCCGTAGCCTTCGTAGCCGTAGTCGGTGACCCACTCGCGCACCCCTTCGGGCAGCGGGCCGCCCTCGGCCAGGCTGGTCACGTCGGCGGGGATGTCGACGGCCACCCAGTGCCACCAGCCCGACCCGGTGGGAGCATCGGGGTCGAAGCAGGTGATCGCGAAGCTGGCCGTGCCCTCCGGCACGTCGCTCCACGACAGGTCCGGGCTGACGTTCTCGCCGCCCGCGCCCTGCTCGGCATACCTCAGCGCGATCTCCTCGCCCTGCTTGATGGCCTTGCTGGTGATCTCCATGACGTCCTCCCTGATGGTTGGTGGTCTGCCCCGAGCCTAGTGAGCGCGGTGGGCGGGCGTCGAGGGATGGCAGATCTCAGGATTCTCTCAGCTGGCTGAGGACGGATCATCCGCTTGTCGTGCGTGGAAGTCCGCGACGCGCCGAGGGCTATGGCCAGCGTCTCCACAGGATTGGACGTCCGCCCCGTTTCATCCGGACGCCGGGTGCGTGCCACCGTGACTGCATGACTACTCGCAGACTCCTCGCAGCCGCCACCGTGCTGGCGGTGAGCGGTGCCGTCACCCTCACCGCACTCCCCGCCGAGGGCGGACCGGTCGGCTCGGTCCGCAAGGTGACCGCCATCGGAGACTCCTATCCCAAGGGCAGCGGCGGCAACGAGCGCCGGGCGTACCCGGAGCTCTACGGTTCCCGCACCGGCCAGCCCACGCTCAACCGGTCCTTCCCGGGCTGGATGACCGGCGACGTGCTCTACAACATGCGCTCCGACGGATCGGTGCTGCGCAACATCCGGGACACCCGCACCGTGATCGTCACCGTGGGCGCCAACGACATCTCGATGCGCTACCCGAATCCGTCCACCGCGGCGGTCTCGACGCGCTCCTACCAGCCCGGGATGCGCAGCATGCGCGCGAACCTGCACACCATCCTGGGCTCCGTCTCGCGGGCCCGCGGCGGCAACACCACCCGCGTCGTGGTCACCGGCTACAACAACATCTACATGGACGGCGCCGCGCTCTCGCGCCAGAGTGCCGCCTACCGCAAGGGCTCGGTGAACCTGACCAACCAGGTGAACAGCATCATCATGGCCGAGTGCGCGGCCTACCGGATGAAGTGCGTGAACCCGGCCCCCGCCTTCCATGCCCGCGGCGTCAACACCACCGCCCTGGTGACGGCCGACGGCACCCACCCCAGCGCTGCCGGCCACCGGCTCTACGCCAACCTGGTCTACAACAAGGTGCGCTGAGCCGGACCAAGATCAACACGCAGCCCGTCAAGATCATCGGGCGCAATTTCCTGCACTGCGCGACGCCCCGGAACCTGTCAGGGTCCGGGGCGCCGCAGTCTTCTCGGGTGCGCGCTCAGTCGATCCGGCTGAAGCCGAGCACGTGCAGCACCAGCTCGCCGGCCTCGTCGCAGGCCTCCAGGTCGATCGAGGCCTGCAGCTGCCAGTCGTGGTCGTGCTCGGGATCGTCGATGATCTGCGCCACGCGCCAGGTCCGGGGCTGGTCCGGCCCGCCCTCTCGGGCGCGTCCATGGGATCCGAACTCCTCGATGCGCAGCATCTTCGGTCCGCGGGCGTCGGCGTCGAGGCCCATGTCGTCGTGGGCATCCCAGTAGGCCCCCAGCGCGGCATCCCAGGCATCGGCATCCATCACGGCGTCCGGGTCCTTGGCGTCCAGCTCGGCCAGCTCGTCGACCTTGTCGTAGGCCATCAGCTCCACATGGCGCCACATCGCATTGCGCACCAGCACCTTGAAGGCGCGGGCATTGCCGGTGACCGGATGCCGCTTCTCCGCGGGGTGGGTGAGGGCCTTCAGCCGGTCCTCCGGGTCCGCGTCGGGGTCGGTGAGCGCCTCCCACTCGTCGAGCAGGGAGGAGTCCGTGAGGCGGATGACCTCGCCCAGCCACTCCACCAGGTCGGTCAGCTCCTCGGTGACGAAGCGTTCGGGCACGCTCTGCCGCAGCGCCCGGTAGGCGTCGGACAGGTAGCGCAGCAGAAGGCCCTCGCTGCGCTGGATCTTGTAGTGGGCCACGTACTCGCCGAAGGTCATCGCCCGCTCGTACATGTCGCGCACGATGGACTTGGGGCTGAGCTGGTTCTCGGTGATCCACGGGTGGCTGGGCCGGTAGGCCTCATAGGCGTGCTCCAGCAGCTCGGCCAGCGGCTGGGGCCACTCGACGTCCTCCAGCGCCTCCATCCGCTCCTCGTAGTCGTAGCCGTCGGCCTTCATCTCCGCGACGGCCTCGCCGCGTGCCTTGAACTGCTGCTGCACCAGCACGAACATCGGGTCCTCGAGGGTGGCCTCGATGATGCTCACCAGGTCCAGCACGTAGTCCGGCGAGTCCGGGTCCAGCAGCTCGAAGGCCGCCATGGCGAAGGCGCTCAGCGGCTGGTTCAGCGCGAAGTTGTCCTGCAGGCTCTCGGCCAGCTCGTAGCGGCGGCCCGAGGGCTCCGGCGGATCCAGCCGGGTCACCACGCCGGCCTGCAGCAGCGAGCGGCCCAGGGCCACGGCGCGACGCTTCAGCTGCTTCTGGGTGCGCTCGTCCTTCACCGACTCCTCCACCAGGTGGACGACAGCCCGGGCCGTGTCCTCGTCGCGCTCGACGAGGTTGAGCAGCATGGCATTGGTGATCCTCATCCGGGCGTGCAGCGTCTCCGGCACCGAGTCGATCAGCTTGGCGAAGCCCTCCTCGGTGTAGTTCACGAAGCCCTCAGGCGGCTTCTTGCGCTGCACCTTGCGCTGCTTCTTCGGGTCGTCGCCGGCCTTGGCCAGCGCCTTGGTGTTCTCGACGACGTGCTCCGGGGCCTGGGCGACGACGTGGCCCACGGTGTCGAAGCCCGCGCGGCCGGCGCGACCCGCGATCTGGTGGAACTCGCGGCTGCGCAGGGTGCGCATCCGGCGGCCGTCGAACTTGGTCAGCGCGGTGAACAGCACGGTGCGGATCGGCACGTTGATGCCGACGCCGAGGGTGTCGGTGCCGCAGATCACCTTGAGTAGACCCTGCTGGGCCAGGGTCTCCACCAGGCGCCGGTAGCGGGGCAGCATGCCGGCATGGTGCACGCCGATGCCGGCCTTGACCAGCTTCTCCAGGGTCTTGCCGAAACCGCCGGCGAAGCGGAAGTGGCCCATCGCCTCGACGATCCGGTGCCGCTCCTCGGTGCCCACCAGCTTCACGCTGAGCAGGGCCTGCGCCCGCTCCAGGGCCGCGGCCTGGGTGGAGTGGACGATGTAGACCGGCGCCTCGTCGTCGGCGACGATCTGCTCCACGGTCTCGTGGATCGGGGTCAGGGCCCAGCGGTAGACCAGTGGGACCGGGCGCACGGCGTCGGCGATCACCGCCGTCTCACGGCCGCTGCGACGGGTGAGGTCCTGCTTCAGCTCGGTGACATCGCCCAGGGTGGCGCTCATCAGGATCTGCTGCGCCTGCGGCAGTTCCGTGACGCCCACCTGCCAGGCCCAGCCGCGATCGGGGTCGGCGACGAAGTGGTACTCGTCCATCACCACCTGCGTGACATCGGCCTCGGCGCCCTCGCGCAGCGCGATGTTGGCCAGGATCTCCGCGGTGCAGCAGATGATGGGGGCGTCGGCGTTCACCGAGGCGTCGCCGGTGACCATGCCCACATTGGTGGCGCCGAAGACCTCGCACAGGGCAAAGAACTTCTCGCTCACCAGCGCCTTGATCGGCGCGGTGTAGAAGCTCACCCCGCCGGTGGCGATGGCGGCGAAGTGGGCCGCGATGGCGATCAGGCTCTTGCCCGACCCGGTGGGCGTCATGACGATCGCATTGTTGCCGCTCAGGATCTCCAGGACAGCCTCCTCCTGATGGGGGTAGAGGCTGATCCCGGTGCTGGTGGTCCACGCGGTGAAGGCTTCGTAGAGGGCGTCGGGGCCCGGGTCCGTGCCCAGGGCGGGGAGCTGGTCGATGAGGCGCATTTGCCTCCATCGTCCCACGGCGCACCGAATCGCCCATGTTGCGGGCCGAGAGGGGCAGGGCCGGCACCGGCTAGCCTGTGCCGCATGGGCCAGACCTCGTTCGCGGTGGCATTCCTGGGTGGGCTGGCGGCGCTCTTCAGCCCGTGCGCGGCGATGCTGCTGCCCAGCTTCTTCGCCTTCGCCTTCGCCCGCACCGGGACCCTCGTGGGGCGGATCTGCCTGTTCTTCCTGGGGCTGCTGGCCACGCTGGTGCCGCTCGGCCTGGCCGCCGGCAGCCTGGGTCGGGCGCTCCCGGTGGACGTGGCCACCCTGCTGCGCATCGGCGCCGTGCTGCTGATGGTGCTGGGAGCGCTCAGCTTCTGCGGTCTCGGCCTGCGGCTGCCCGGCCTGCGCGCCCCCGGGGATCCGGCCACGCCGCTGGCGATCCTGGTGCTGGGTGCCAGCTACGGCCTGGCGAGCGGTTGCACCGGGCCCGTCCTGGGATCGGTGCTCACCCTGGCGGCCCTCGGAGCAAGTCCGCTGCTGGCGGCGCTGATGATGGCCAGCTATGCGCTGGGCATGGTGCTCCCGCTGCTGCTGCTCTGCCTGGTCTGGGACCGGTTGGGCGCCTCGCGACGTGGCTGGCTGCGCCCACGGCCGGTGCAGGTGGGCCCGATCAGCACCACGCTCTCCCAGGCCGTCACCGGTGTGGTCTTCATGGCGCTGGGGCTGTTCCTGCTGCTCACCGGTGGCCAGGCGGGCGCCCTGCTGGACGCCACCCGGCAGTACCACCTCGAGGGCTGGCTGACCCGGGTGGGCCTGAGGATCGGAGACCTCCCGATGCTCCTGCTGGTGGTGCTGCTCGCCGGCGGCCTGGCCTGGCTGTGGCTGGACGAGCGTGGTGGGGCAAGATGACTGCCATGGACGACGCCCGCCGGCCCTCGCTGCCGCAGCACCTGCTCGACTCCCGCCTGGTGGCCTGCCTGCCGGACCGCCCCGTCGGCTCGCTGGTGGCGGCCGTCGAGGTGATGGTGCAGGAGGGGATCGGGGGCTTCAGCTTCCCCGTTGCCCAGGCGGAGCAGGTGACCTCGCTGCGCCAGGTCTTCGGCCCTCGCGGCGTCTTCGGCGTCCACGACGTGCACGACCACCAGGACCTGGACCAGGCGCTGGCGGCCGGGGCGCAGTTCGTGGCGATCACCCTTCCGGATGCCTCGTTGGTGCAGCGGGCCCATGAGGCCGGGGTGCCGCTGCTGGTCAGCGCTCTCACCCCCACCGAGGTGCAGCAGGCCTGGCGGCTGGGCGTGGCGGCCGTGATGGTGGTGCCCGCCGAGGTCCTCGGCTCCAGCTATCCGGAGGCGCTGGTCCAGCTGGTCGGAGGGGCCACCCTGGTGGCCCGCGGCGGCCTGGGCGCCTATTCCGCTCGACGCTGGGCCGAGGCCGGCGCCGCGGCCGTCTGGCTGGACGACGCCCTGCTGGGCGATGCGGTCAGCGGCGGCTCGCTGGGCAGCCTGCGCGAGCGCTGCCAGACCTTCCGTACCGCCGTCGAGGACTGACCCTGCAGCAGCCCTCCGGCCACGACGCATCAGGCGTGGGCGCCGTTGGCCTCCAGCGTCTGGGTGAAGACCTCCAGCGGCTGGGCGCCGGACAGCGGGGTGGTGTTGATGATGAAGAAGGGCGTGCCGCTCAGGCCCAGCTGGCGTGCCTCGTCGACGTCCTTCTGGACAGCGGCCCGGGTGGCGGAGGCCTTGCGGTCGGCCCGCCAGCGGGCCAGATCGGTGACCCCGGCCTTGCGCGCAAAGCCCTCCAGGTCCTTCTCGGTGATCTCCGGGTGACCGCTGGTCGGGGCCGCGGCGTGGACGGCGTCGCTGAACTGCCAGAACCTGCCCTGCTTGCCGGCCGCGCGGGCGGCCTCGGCGGTCTCCATCGACTGGTCGCCGAAGAGCACCAGGTCGCGGTGCTCGATGCGCAGGCTGCCGGAGGCCACGTAGGGCTTCAGCTTCGGGTAGGTCTCGCGGGCCCAGACCGAGCAGAAGGGGCAGCGGAAGTCGCTCCACACGATCATCACCACGGGGGCGTTCGCGGGTCCTTCGGCGGTGGGGTCGTCGGCCAGGCGGCGCGGCAGCTTCTTCATCACCGCGACGGCCTCCGGGTTCTGGGAGGCCTGGGCGGAGGCCGCGGGGGTGGCGCTGCCGCTGGCGGGCTGGCCGGCCCGCTGGCCGCGCAGCCGGGACAGCTCGTTCGACTGCTGCGCGAGCAGCCCCATCAGGCCCAGGCTGAGCACGGTGAGCATGGCCACCAGCACCCAGGGCAGGCGCTGCGGCCGTCGCGCAGCCGGGGCTGGAGCGGACTCGCCATGCAGCCAGCCACTCCCGGGGCCTCCGCCCGAGCCGTGGCCTGCGGCGGTGCTGCCGGTGGGTTGGGCGTCGGGGTCCGCGGCCATCGGGGGCTGGTCCGGGCTCTGGTGGGCGTCCATGCCCGGCAGCCTACCGGCGCGCTCAGCCGATGAAGCGGTCGTAGTGCTCGTCGTGGTCCCGCAGCAGCTCAGACGCGCAGCCGAAGCCCACCAGCAGCCCGATGAAGCCCAGCGCCCCGAGGGCGGCCACCAGCCAGCGGGGCAGGTCCTGCGGGTCGCGGGGATCGGGTGTGGCCACCGGCCCGGGGGAGGGCCGCTCGGGGGCGCTGGTGCTGGCCCCCGCCCCGGCCGGCCGGGGCGTGTCGCCGGTGCCGGGCGCTGCGGCGGGGGAGCTCGGGATGGTTCCGCCCCCGGGCGTCGGTGCGGGCGCCGCCAGCGCGTCGACGCCCACCACCGGGCCGGTGAGCAGGACAGCTGCGAGCAGGAGCTGTGCTCGTCGGCCGGCTGTCATCGCACTGTCCTCCCCGGGTCTCGTGATGCCTCGTCGAGGCGCTTTACACCCTAGGTATCACCCCATACAGGTCGCGGGAGAACGCGCCACGGTGTCACACTTGGCCCACCACGATGTCACCCGATCGGGGGACCTGGGCACCAGGTCTGCGGGAGGCGACGAGGAAACACTGGCCCGACGGGCGTGCGCAGCACACCGTGGGGAGACTCACTTGGAGGTTCGGGGGAATGACCAGGATGACGCTGGCGGAACGACGCCAGAAGCTGATTGCGGCTGCCTTGTCCGTGGTGGCGCGCAACGGTGTGGCGGCGGCCACCACGCGGGCGATCGCTGCCGAGGCAGGCATGCCGCTGGCCAGTTTCCACTACGCCTTCGAGTCGCACCAGGCGCTGATGACGCAGGCCTACCTGCAGCTCGTCACCGAGGAGCTGGAGCGTGAGTCGAAGCACGCGCTGCAGCCCGGCAGCGAGTCCGAGGTGGTGGGGCAGGTGCTGTCCGCCCACCTGGCCGACCTGATGGAGCGGCGCCCGCAGCACCAGGCGGTCTTCGAGATGGCCGACCACCTGCTGCGCACCGGCGACCAGGCCGAGGTCCCGGCCCAGTGGCGCACCGAACGGGTGCGGGCCATGGCCAAGCGGCTCGAGGAGGCCGGGGTGAACCGTCCGCAGGAGGCCGCCGAGGCCACCGTGACGGTGCTGGAGGGGCTGACCCAGTCGCTGGTGACCACCGGTGATGCGGCGGCGGCACGTCGCGCGATCGACTACTGGGCTGGGATGCGCGCCGCCAGCTGATCCTCGCCGCAGGAATCTTGCTGAGGACGATTCGGGATTTTCTCAGACTTTCTTTACAATCGGTGTCAGGCGCTCTCGTGCGCCTTCATCTCACCCGATTGACAAGGAAATCCGCATCGTGCCAGTTCCCACCCACGCCAACGACGACCAGCCCCGCCTGGAGGCCGTCGCGTCCACGGATGACCTGGAGAACGCCGGTCCGGAGAGCCTGGAGGCAGCCCCTGCCAGCGGTCGCCGCCGCCTGGTGGCCCCGCTGGCGATCGTGACCGGTCTGGCCCTGGCCGTGGGCGGCGCCATGCTGCTGCCCGAGCAGGTCGACGCACAGGTGGGCGAGCCGCAGGCTCCCACCAGCGCCGCCAGCCAGGCGCTGCCCAGCCGCAGTTCCGAGGCCGTCAGCCGCAGCCAGCAGCGTCCCGCGCTGGGCGACGCGGGTGCCCGACTCGCCGCCCAGGCCGTCGGCGTGAAGCCCGTGGTCGCCAGCAGCGCCCCGGCCGCCACCGCCGCTCCCAAGCCGGCCCGCAAGGCCACCGCCGCGCCGAAGCCCACCCGCGTGAAGGCCGCGGCCACCCAGCGCCAGGCCGTCCCCGCCCTGGGCGAGGTGACCGCCACGCTCTACACCACCACGGGCGTGAACGTCCGCACCGCCCCCAGCACCTCCGCCGACAAGGCCACCTCGCTGGCCCCCGGTGAGAGCGTGAAGGCCACCTCGGTGCGCCGCGACGGCTGGCGCCAGATCAAGCTCGACGGCCGCGCGGGATGGATCCGTTCCGCCTACCTGACCAGCGAGCGCCCGGTGGTCCGCAAGGCCAGCAGCGAGAGCACCCCGGACTCCGAGCGGTCCACCAGCAGGTCCACCAGCAGCACGCGCTCCACGGTGAAGAGCTCGGCGCGCACCAGCCAGAAGCGCACGGTGGCCAGCTCCGGCTCGGCCACCGGCGGTGGCAGCTGCTCCTCCTACGCGGTGGAGCGCGGCCTGGTCTCGAATGCCGTCGCCGTGCACCGTGCCGTGTGTGCCAGCTTCCCGTCGATCAAGAGCTTCGGCGGCCTGCGTGCCAGCGCGGACAACCACGGCACGGGCCATGCGCTCGACGTGATGGTCTCCGGGAGCCAGGGACAGGCCGTGGCCAACTGGGCCCGCGCCAACGCCTCCCGGCTGGGCATCACCGAGGTGATCTACGCCCAGCAGATCTGGACCACGCAGCGCGCGGGTGAGGGCTGGCGCTCGATGAGCGACCGTGGCTCGGCCACCGCGAACCACTACGACCACGTGCACATCTCGGTCCGCTGACCGAACCACTGGTCCGCTGCAGGACGGTGGATGACGGGGAGTCCCTTCGGGGGCTCCCCGTCGTGCTGCCCGGAGCGGCCCGGCGCCGGACAGCGGCTCAGCCGAGCAACAGCCGGCTGCCCCGGGCGGTGACGGCCAGCTCGCCGCCACCGGTCACGCCCAGCTGGGGTGCCAGGGTGGTCCAGTCGCCCGGCTGGGCCCCGCTGAAGTCCACCTGCCACAGGCCCTCGGCCTGCACCGCTGACAGCTCACGGCCCTCCGCCTGCATCACCGAGGCCAGCGCCTCGTGCACCAGGCTGTCGCCCTCCACCACGTCGGGCACCTCCAGGGCGTCCAGTGCCGCCTGTGCGGTGCGCAGGTAGAAGTCGGCGACATCGGGGGCCAGCCAGCTGATCCTCGGCTCCTCGGGATCGGTCAGGTCCACCCGGTAGACCGGGCCGGTGGCCCACGGGCCCTCGACCTCGTCCACCACCGGGGCCACGACGGCCGTCGCCCCCTCTGGCTCGTGGTGCAGCAGCAGGGTGGGGCCGGTGAAGCCCCAGACCGCGATCTCGGACAACGGTTGCAGCAGCAGGCTGTTCCAGCCCTCGTCGCGGAAGTCCACCACCGGCATGTCCGGGGCCGCGGAGGGGTCCACGTGCACCGACAGCTCGTCGACGTCGAGACGCGCCACGCGGTGCCAGAGGTCCAGCGCGCTCTGCCAGGTCTGCAGGGAATCCATGAGCCCAGACTAGGCCTCCGGCCGTGAAAGGCCTTGCGGGGCGGACGAATGTGGGCTCGGCGCGCCCTGTGCCAGGTGTTGCCACGGGTGCAACAGGTGAAAACACCACGCCTTCTGTCCGTCGCGGGGGTGTGATGGATCCATCAGCCGCCCCGGTGGGCGGCATCCGGCCGGACGGCGACAGTCCGGCAACGGAACCCGATCGACACAGTGAGGTGTGTGGGCAATGACAACGCAGGCAGGGGCCCTCGAGCACGAGGGCGGGACCATCAAGGGCAAGCGGCCCTTCGGGATGCGCGACCGCATCGGCTACATGTTCGGTGACTTCGGCAACGACTTCACCTTCATCCTGCAGATGCTCTTCTTCATGCTCTTCTACACCAAGGTGGTGGGCATCAACCCGGCGCACGTCGGCACCCTCTTCTTCGCCGCGCGCATCGTCGACGCCTTCACCGACGTCGGCATGGGCCGCATCGTCGACACCGCCAAGGCCACCGCGGCCGGCAAGTTCCGCCCCTGGATCGCTCGCGGCGCCATCCCCGTCGCCCTGGCCTCCGCCCTGATGTACCAGAGCTTCATCGCCGGCTGGGACTCCTACGGTGCCCGCCTGGCCTGGATGTGCATCACCTACTTCCTGTGGGGCTCGATCACCTACACCATGATCAACATCCCCTACGGCTCGATGGCCTCGGTCATCTCGCCCTTCCCCAAGGACCGCTCGGAGCTCTCGGTCTGGCGCTCCACCGGCGCCCAGCTGGCCATCCTGCTGCTCTCGGTGGTGCTCCCGCTGATCGTCTACGTCAAGGTGGACGGCCAGTCCACGCTGAGCGGTTCGCGGATGACCATCGCCGCCATCATCTGCTCGGTCATCGCCGTGATCTGGTACGCGCTGTGCTACCTGCTGGTCACCGAGCGGATCGAGCCGCCGGCCCGCGTCGCCGGTGAGAACATGAGCTTCGCCCAGCTCTTCGGCTCGCTGTTCAAGAGCCGCGCCCTGATGGGCATCGTCGCCGCCGCGCTGCTGCTGCTGGTGAGCAACTTCCTGGTGAGCGGCATGCTGGGCTACCTGATCCTGGACTACTTCAACGACAAGGGCCTGCAGTCCACCGCCCAGATGGCCGCCCTGATCCCGGCCTTCAGCCTGATCGTGATCGCCCCCTGGCTGGGCACGAAGTTCGGCAAGCGCGAGATCGGCGTGGTCTCCATGATCGTCGGCGGCCTGGTGATGATCGGCACCTACTTCCTGGACCTGCAGGGCGCCCCGATGACCTGGGTGGTGCTCTACGCGGTGGCCCAGTTCTGCATCTCGATCTTCAACTTCCTGGTCTGGGCCTTCATCACCGACGTGATCGACGCCGAGGAGGTCCGCACCGGTGAGCGCAACGACGGCACCATCTACGCCGTCTACTCCTGGGCCCGCAAGATGGGCCAGGCGCTGGCCGGCGGACTGACCGGTTGGGCCCTGTCCTGGATCGGCTACCAGTCCAGCAAGGGTGGCCAGACCGTCACCCAGAGCCAGGAGACCCTGGACGGGATCTGGATGTACTCGACGCTGATCCCCGGCATCCTGTTGATCGGTGTCGCCCTGGCGCTGCAATTCTTCTACCCGCTGAGCAAGAAGCGCGTCGACGCGAATGTCGCCTTCCTCGCCGAGAAGCGCGCCCAGCAGCAGGGTGCGGCCGTCGCCGGCTGATCCCACCCACGACCCGACGAGGGGCCCGACCACCAGGTCGGGCCCCTCGTCGCGTGCTCAGCCGATGCCGGTGAAGGAGAGGCGGAAGGCCAGCCGCTCGCCCCGCGGCAGCAGGTGTTCCGGGTGGGTGCGGGCCTGCCAGGAGTCGTCGCCGCCGATGCCGCGGCGCCTCAGCGCCGGGCGCAGCACGGTTCGTCGGCTGCGGGGCAGCTCGTGGTGGTGGGCGGCATTCTCCACCTCGGCGGGGGTCCAGGGTAGTGCGGAGAACTCCATGCCGCCCTCGGCTGTGCAGTCCAGGCGCAGTCCGCGGCCGGTGCGGTCGGTGACGCTGGCCCAGCGCACCCCGGTGTGGTTGCCCGCCTCCTGCGGGCGCAGGTAGGGCGTGAGCTGGGTGGCCACGTCGCCCTGCCACAGGCCCAGCCGGACACCGCTGCGGCGGTCCACATGGCTCTCGTCGGGCCCTTCGCCGTACCAGTCCAGCCGGGAGAACTCGGGGCGGGTGCACAGCAGCAGCCCGAACTCGGGCATGTCGGGCAGGGAGGCGTCCGGTGCGCACTCCAGCAGCACCTCGACGCGGCCCTCCCCGGTGACCCGGTAGGTGAGGGTGCAGGAGCTCTCCGGGCTGGTGGGCAGCCGGTAGCTGTAGCGCAGGGTGACACCGGCCGCGTCGGTGGACAGCTCTGGGTTCTCGGGGCCGGGCAGCGGCAGGGCGTGCTGGCTCGCGCCCTGCCAGACGGCATTCTCGAAGCCCATCTGCCAGCCCCGCTCGTTGGAGGTGGGGGCGTGCCAGAAGTTGGGCCGCGGCATGCCGCGCAGCATCTCCTGGCCACTCCAGCGGTAGGAGACCAGGCCGCCGTGCAGGCTGGAGAAGAGCGCCTCGAAGTGGCGGCCGCGCACGCCGATGTTGTGGATGCCGCGCACCACCTCGGGGGCGGGCAGGACCGCCGGGGCGGGGCATTCCCCGACGCGGAAGACGCCCTGGCCGAAGGCCACCTCGTGGCCTGCCGGAGCCCAGTCGGTGGCCTCGCGCAGCCGGAAGCAGACCGTCACCGCGTACTCACCGGGCTCGGTGGGCAGCGGCGGCAGCGGGTGGTGTGCGGTGCTGCCGGGCGCGACGTCGGTGGCGACGGTGGTGCTGGCCACATCGTGCCCCTCGCGCAGGGTGGTGACCAGGCAGTCGAAGGCGCTCGAGGGGGTCTGCAGGTAGCGGTTGGTGACGGTGAAACCGTCGGCCTCGACGTCGATGCGCAGGGCGGCGTAGAGGGCCTTGACCTCGGCCAGCTTGGGGCTGGGGGAACGGTCGGCGAAGACGATGCCGTTGCCACAGAAGTCGCCGTCGTGCGGCGCCTCCTCGCTGTCGCCGCCATAGCCCAGGAAGCTGCCGCCCTGTCCGTCGGGGAGCAGGACGGCCTGGTCGGCGAAGTCCCAGATGAATCCGCCCTGGAAGAGTTCCTCACGCTCGGCCAGGTCCAGGTACTTGTCCACGGCACCGAAGGAGTTGCCCATGGCGTGGGCGTACTCGCACAGGATGAAGGGCTTGTCGCGGTGCTCGCGCAGGTAGGCCTCGACGTCGGCAGCCGGGGTGTACATCTGGCTGGCGATGTCGGTGGTCTGTGGCAGTCGCGGGTCGTGGTGGACGCCCTCGTAGTGCACCGGCCGGTCGTCCAGCTCCCGGAAGCGGTCCGCGACGGCCAGCAGGTTGGTGCCGCCGTAGGACTCGTTGCCCACCGACCAGATCACGACGCTGGGATGGTTCTTGTCGCGCTGCACCAGGCTCTCGGCGCGGTCCAGCAGTGCCTCGCGCCACTGCGGCAGGCTGCCGGGCACGGCCTGCTCGTCGTCCAGGCCCTCACGCAGCAGCCGGTCCCACAGGCCGTGCGCCTCCAGGTTCATCTCGTCGATGACCATCAGGCCGTAGCGGTCGCACAGCTCGTAGAAGCAGCTGTTGTTGGGGTAGTGGCTGGTGCGCACCGCGTTGATGTTGTTCTGCTTCATCAGCACGATGTCGGCCTCGGTCTGCTCACGGCTGATCACGCGCCCCTGCAGGCCGAAGTCGTGGCGGTTGACGCCCCTGAAGACCACGCGCTGCCCGTTCAGCCTCAGCACGCCGTCCTCGATGGCGAAGCGCCGGATGCCCACCTGCTGCAGCAGGTGCTCGGTGGTGGTGCCGTCCGCGTCCAGCACCTCGATCCGCAGCGGATACAGGTGGGGCTGCTCCGGGCTCCACAGCCGAGGATCCTCGACGTCGATGACCAGGCTGCCGTCGGGCTGGGCGGTCAGTTCGCCGACCCCCTCCAGCTGGGCGCGGATGCTGCCCCGCCCGGTCAGCTGCGTCTGCAGCACGACGCGCGCCCGGGCCAGATCGGGCGAGAGCTCGCTGCGCACGCGCAGGTCCTCGACGTGCACGGCGGGACGGCGGCGCAGCTCCACATCGCGGAAGATCCCGGAGAAGCGGAAGAAGTCCTGGTCCTCGATCCAGGAGGCCGCGCACCAGGTGAAGACCTGGGCGGCCAGGACGTTCTCGCCCTCGCGCAGGTGGGGCGTCAGGTCGAACTTGCTGGGGGTGAAGCTGTCGCAGGCATAGCCCACCCACGCACCGTTCAGCCACAGGGCCAGAGCCGACTCGGCACCGTGGAAGACCACCGAGAGCTGCTCGCCGGGCGCCAGCGGCTGGTCCAGCACGAAGCGGGTGCGGTAGCTGGCCACCGGGTTGTGCCGCGTGGGCGCCTGGCCGGGCTCCAGCTGCTCGTGGCCGTCCCAGGGGTACTGGACATTGGTGTACTGCGCGCGGCCGTGGCCCTGCAGCTGGATGTGCGCCGGCACCCGGATGTCCTGCCAGCCCGAGTCGTCGAGGTCGGGCTGCTCGAAGCCGGGCAGCGTGGCGCCCGGGTTCAGGGCGTGGTGGAACTTCCACAGGCCGTTGAGGCTGCCCACGAAGCTGCTGCGCCCGCTGCTCGCCTCCTCGGGGGTGGCGAACCACAGATGGTCGGAATGGGCCGCCATCCGGTTCTCCGCGAAGTCGGTGGGATCGGACAGTCGTCGAGGATCGAAATTCACGTCACTGCTCCTGGGCTGCTCATCCGGCCGGACCCGACGGGGAACGGCGATCCCTCACGCTAACAACCGGACCGACCGGTGGGGAGGGGCGGGGCGGCATGGTCCGGGAGCCGCCCCGCGCTCTGGTGGGCCTTCGCGGCGCACCCTAGGCTGGAGCCATGACTGCACCGGTTGATCCCACCACCACCTCCGCCTGGGCGGAGCTCACGAAGCTGCACGAGGGCTTCACCCCTGACCTCAAGGGAGCCTTCGCCTCCGACCCGGAGCGCGCGCAGCGCTTCACCTTCGACGCGGCCGACCTGCACGTCGACCTGTCCAAGAACTTCCTCGACGACGAGATCCTCGCCGCCCTGCTGAAGCTGGCCGACGAGGTCAAGATCGCCGAGCGCCGCGAGGCCATGTACACCGGCGAGCACATCAACGTGACCGAGGACCGCGCCGTGCTGCACACCGCGCTGCGCCTGCCCTCGGACGCCCAGCTCGAGGTGGACGGCCAGGACGTCGTCGCCGACGTGCACCAGACCCTGGCCAAGATCCACGACTTCGCCGAGCAGGTGCGTGGCGGCTCCTGGACCGGCATCACCGGCCGCCCGATCAGCACCGTGGTCAATATCGGCATCGGCGGCTCGGACCTGGGCCCCGTGATGGTCTACGAGGCGCTCAAGCCCTACGTGAAGGCGGGCCTGGAGTGCCGCTTCGTGTCCAACATCGATCCCACCGACATGGCGGAGAAGACCAAGGACCTCGACCCCGAGACCACGCTGTTCATCGTCGCCTCCAAGACCTTCACCACCCTGGAGACCCTCACCAATGCCCGCCTGGCGCGCGAGTGGCTGCTGGGCAGGCTCAAGGACTCCGGCGCCGTCACCGACGAGGCCAGCTCCACCGAGGCCGTCAAGAAGCACTTCGTGGCCGTCTCCACCGCCCTGGACAAGGTGGAGGCCTTCGGCATCGACCCGAACAACGCCTTCGGTTTCTGGAACTGGGTGGGCGGGCGCTACTCCGTCGACTCCGCGGTGGGCACCGTGCTGGCCGTCGCGCTGGGCAAGCAGGCCTTCACCGAGTTCCTGTCCGGCTTCCATGCCATCGACGAGCACTTCCGCACCGCCGAGGCCGAGCAGAACGTGCCGCTGCTGATGGGCCTGCTCAACGTCTGGTACGTGAACTTCTTCCAGGCCGCCAGCCACGCCGTGCTGCCCTATGCGCAGTACCTGCACCGCTTCCCGGCCTACCTGCAGCAGCTCACGATGGAGTCCAACGGCAAGTCCGTGCGCTGGGACGGCAGCGCCGTCACCACCGACACCGGCGAGATCTTCTGGGGCGAGCCCGGCACCAACGGCCAGCACGCCTTCTACCAGCTGATCCACCAGGGCACCCGGCTGATCCCGGCCGACTTCATCGCGGTGGCCACCCCCGCCAACCCGCTCAAGGACGGCGAGACCGATGTCCACGAGCTCTTCCTGTCCAACTTCTTCGCGCAGACCGCGGCACTGGCCTTCGGCAAGACCGCCGACGAGGTGCGCGCCGAGGGCACCGCGGAGGCCGTGGTCCCCGCCCGTGTCTTCGAGGGCAACCGCCCCACCACCTCGATCATGGCCCCGGCCCTGACCCCGGGCGTGGTGGGTCAGCTGATCGCCCTCTACGAGCACATCACCTTCGTCGAGGGCGTGGTCTGGGGCATCGACTCCTTCGACCAGTGGGGCGTCGAGCTCGGCAAGCAGCTGGCCCTCAAGATCGCCCCGGCCGTCCAGGGCGACGAGGCCGCCAAGGCCGAGCAGGACTCCTCCACGCAGTCCCTGATCGACTACTACCTGGCCAACCGCAAGCGCTGAACGCGGCGTGGCTGCAGCGCCCCCGTCCGGACCCTCCGGGCGGGGGCGCCGTCGTGCTCGCCTAGATTGGGGGCATGACCTTGCCCCGCCCCTCCTCGGCCCGCCTGCTCGGCACCACCCTGCTGGCCGGCGCCGGCGCGACGGTCCTGCTGGTGGGCGGACTGGGCGCGGGGGTGCAACTGCTCACGCGGGGGCGGATCCTGGACGCCGATGCGCTGGCGGCGCTGCCACGGCCCCCGCGCGTGGCGCTGGTGCTCGGTGCCGAGGTGCTCTCCGACGGGCGTCCCTCCCGCTACCTGCGCGCCCGACTGGACCTGGCCGCCACGCTGCACCGACGCGGCCTGGTGGACGTCCTGCTGGTCAGCGGTGACAACGGGGAGAAGCACTACAACGAGCCCGAGGGGATGCGCCGCCACCTGGAGCAGGCGGGCATCCCGCCCGAGGACATCGTCGCTGACCATGCCGGCTTCGACACCTACGACTCCTGCCTGCGGGCCCGTGACATCTTCGGGGTGGAACGTCTGGTGGTGGTCAGCCAGAGCTACCACCTGCCCCGCGCGCTGGCCACCTGCCGGCTGCTGGGCATGGAGGCCTGGGGTGTCGGCGACGAGTCGGTGCGCCGCGTCCCGGGGCGGTGGCGACGCTACGTCGCCCGTGAGCAGCTGGCGAACGTCAAGATGCTGCTCGACATAACCTCCCGTCGCCCGGCCACCGCCGGCCCGCGGGAGACCTCCGTGGACCAGGCCCTCGCCCGACCTCGGGACTGACCCGCCCGGAACTGGCGTGGTCCCGGGAGTGATGCGGTCCCGGGGCTGATCCCAGGCGCAAAGAAACCGTGCCGCCAGCCCCGAAGGGCTGGCGGCACGTCCAGTGGGTGGTGCTGGTTCTGGGGTGGGCCGGCGGTGCCGGCCCGGGAGGTGGCTCAGTAGGCGCCGTTGCTGAAGAGCACGGCCTTCACGGTCTGCGCCATGATCGACAGGTCCTGGGTCATGGACCAGTTGTCGACGTAGTAGAGGTCCAGGCGCACGGTGTCGTCCCAGCTCAGGTTCGAGCGGCCGGAGACCTGCCACAGGCCGGTCAGGCCGGGGCGCACCTCGAGGCGACGGTTCACGTGCGGGGCGTAGAGCGCGACCTCCTTGGGCAGCGCGGGACGCGGGCCGATCAGCGACATGTCGCCGCGCAGCACGTTCCACAGCTGGGGGAGCTCGTCGATGGAGAAGCGGCGGATGAAGTTGCCGATCTTCGTGATGCGCGGGTCGTTCTCCATCTTGAACATGACCTCGTTCGGGCCCTGGTTCTGCAGGGTCTTGAGCACCTCTTCGGCATTGGTGACCATGGAGCGGAACTTCAGCATCTCGAAGTGCTCGCCGCCCTTGCCCACGCGGACCTGCTTGAAGATGATCGGGCCGCCGTCGTCCAGCTTGATGGCCAGGGCGGTGGCGATCAGCACCGGGCTGGCCGCCAGCAGCACCAGGGCGGCACCGATGATGTCGAAGGTGCGCTTCATCCAGCGTCCGGCCTGCTGGGTCGACGGGGGCTCCACCATCACCAGCGGGATGCCCGCCACCGGGCGCACCTGGATGCGCTGGGAGGCGATGTCGGTCAGGGCCGGGGCCACGACCATCTGCGCGTGGTGCGACTCCAGCGCCCAGGCCATCCGGCGGAAGCCGCGGGAGGAGGGGAAGGAGCCGTCGGCGAAGATGACGATGTCGATGTCGCGCTGGTCCACCACGTCGATGGCCTCGTCCACGGTGCCCAGCACCGGCAGGTCGAGGTTGCCGCGGGCGACGCCGTCGGGCAGCAGGGCGCCCACCACGTAGTAGCCCAGCCAGGTCTCGCGCTGGGCGACGGTGAGGATCTCCTGGATGTTCTGCGGGTTGCCGGCCAGCACGACGCGACGGGTCAGCCAGTTGCGGCGGCGCAGCAGGTGCATGGCACGGCGCACCATCCAGCGGGTCAGCACCAGCAAGGGCGTCCCGATGGTGAACAGCAGGATGTAGAAGCCGCGCGACAGGTCGAACTTCGTCAGGTAGCAGACGATGCCGATGAAGGCGGCCGCCAGCAGGCTGGCGTGCATGGTGCGCGCGTACTCGTCGGTGCCGGCGCCCAGATTCTTGTCCGAGTAGGCCCCGGCGGCGGCCAGGCAGCCCAGCCAGATCACCACGGCCAGCGGCCACAGGGTCGAGACCGGGTACTGGACGTAGCCCAGGTCAGCGAAACCCGGGACGTTGTTGCGGAAGGCCACCGCGATCAGCGTGGCCAGCAGGATCGTCAGGGCGTCCGCCAGGACCATGATGGCCTTGGTGAACACCAGTGATCGTTGAGTCATGCGACGCGGAATCCGCAGTCGGCTGTGCCCCACGTTGTTCTTCAACAGCATTGCTCCACCCCTGGAGACGGGTGGACGAACAAGAGGCCTGCGGTCCGTCGGACCGTGGCTCTCTTGACTCCCCCGAGTTCAAAAAAATGTGTCCGGACAGGATGTCCCTGCCAAGTCGTAGCCCCGGGTTCACGCAGAACGCCGAGTTCACTGTGGTGAGTCTAACGGCTGGGCCCGCCCCCCGCAGGCCGCGGTCAGCCTCCGCAAACTCGCTCAGTCACTGTGACGGAAGGCCGCACCGCCTTGTCATGCGCTGTATGACGGGCATTCGACGGACTTGCGTGGTCGGCCGCTCGGGCCGTGGCATTCAGCATTCTCACAGCCAGCCCGCCCAGCTCTGCCCATTCGTCTGCCCGGAAGGAACCGTTGGCATGCCTCACCAGGCGGCGACGCCGCGTCCCATGCCCTGGTAGTTCCAGCCGGCCCGGTGCCAACGGTGCGGATCCAGCACGTTGCGGCCGTCGATGATATTGGCCGCACGGACCCGCCCGATCAGCTCCGCCGGGTCGAGCTGCGTGAACTCCTTCCACTCGGTGAGCACCATCACCAGGTCGGCATTGCGCACCGCCTGCTCCACGCTGTCGACCACGTGCAGGTCGGGCCGCGCCTGACGCAGTGCCTGACCGGCCGCGGGATCGGTGATCACCACGTCGGCGCCCCGGGCCCACAGCCGGGTGGCGATGTCCAGGGCGGGGGAGTCGCGCAGGTCGTCGCTGTCCGGCTTGAAGGCGGCGCCCAGCACGGCGATCTTGCGGCCCACCAGGCGGCCGCCGAACAGGTCCGCGGCCATCTCGACGGCGGTCTCGCGTCGGCGCAGGTTGATGGCGTCCACCTCGCGCAGGAAGGTGAGGGCCTGGTCGACGCCCAGCTCGCCGGCGCGGGCCATGAAGGCCCGGATGTCCTTGGGCAGGCAGCCGCCGCCGAAACCGATGCCGGCGCGCAGGAACTTGGGTCCGATCCGGTCGTCATGACCGATCGCCTCGGCCAACCGGGTGACGTCGGCGCCGGTGGCGTCGCACAGCTCGGCCATCGCGTTGATGAAGCTGATCTTCGTGGCCAGGAAGGAGTTGGCGGCCACCTTCACCAGTTCGGCGGTGGGGTAGTTGGTGAGCAGGCGCGGGATCTCCTCGGCCAGCAGCTGGGCATAGCACTCGTCGAGGATGGCGACGAGTTGTTCGCCGCGCTCGTGCTCGTCGGGCAGGCCGTAGACGATCCGGTCCGGGTGCAGGGTGTCCTGCACCGCGAAGCCCTCGCGCAGGAATTCCGGATTCCAGATGACGTCGATGTCCTTGCCGCTGGCCTGGGCCCGCTCGGCCAGTTGGGCGGCGGTGCCGACAGGGACCGTCGACTTGCCGGCGATCAGGACCGGGCGGTCGCCGGAGGGCTGCGCATGCTCCAGGATCGTGTCCACCGCGGCGTTCACGTAGCGCATGTCCGCGGCATAGCGGCCCTGCATCTGGGGGGTGCCCACCCCGATGAAGTGGATCTCGGCATCGGCGATCTCGCGCGGGTCGGTGGTGAAACGCAACCGCCCGGAGGCCACGTTGCGCTGCAGCACCTCGGGGAAGCCGGGTTCGTGGAAGGGGCTCTCGCCGGCGGCCAGCTTGGCCACCTTCTTCTCGTCCACGTCGAGGCCGACCATCTCGTGGCCCAGCTCGGCCATGCAGGCGGCGTGCACGGCGCCCAGGTATCCGCAACCAATCGTCGACAAGCGCATGGTGACACCCTAGCCACGGCCACGTGACGAGGTGGGGTGGCCCTCTGCGGGAAGCACCGGGATTTCACGCAGCCGTCGTCCACGGGCCACCCGGGGACGCGACGACGGGGCGCCCTGCCGTGCAGGACGCCCCGTCGGGGTGGATCAGAAGTCGGCGGTCTCCGGGTTGCCGCCCAGGCGGTTGCCCTCGTCGAGCCCCGTGATCTGGTCCATCTGCTCGCCGCTCAGCTCGAAGCCGAAGACGTCGAAGTTGCTGGCGATGCGCTCCGGGGTGACGGACTTGGGGATCACCACGCGGCCCTCCTGCAGGTGCCAGCGGATGATGACCTGCGCCGGGCTGACGCCCAGCTCCTGGGCGATGGCGCCGATGGTCTCGTTGTCCAGGTCCTTGCTCTGGCCCAGCGGGCTCCACGCCTCGGTGACGATGTCGCGGTCGTCGAGGACGCGGCGCAGCTCGGCCTGCGCGAAGGTGGGATGCAGCTCCACCTGGTCGATCACCGGGGTCTCGCCGTTCAGCTTGGCCAGGTGCACCTCGTGGAAGTTGCTGACGCCGATGCTGGTGACCAGGCCCTCGGCCTTGAACTCCTGCATCGCGTCCCAGGCCTCGATGTAGCTCTCTCCGTACTTGACGGTGGCCGGCCAGTGGATCAGGTAGAGGTCGACGTGGTCCAGGCCGAGCTTGGTGAGGCTGGTCTCGATCGCCGTGCGGGCGTCACCGGCGGCGTGCGAGTCGTTCCACAGCTTGGTGGTGATGAACAGGTCCTCGCGGGCGATGCCGGACTCGGCCAGCGCCTTGCCGACGCCCTCCTCGTTGCCGTAGATGGCGGCGGTGTCGATGTGGCGGTAGCCCACCTCGAGCGCCTTGGTCACGGCCGGGGTGGCCTTGTCGTTCTCGACCTGCCAGACGCCGAAGCCGAGCTGGGGGATCTTCTTGCCGTCGTTGAAGGTGATCTGCGGCACGGTGGTCATGGTTCTCCTCGTGGTGTCGGTACTTCTCGTGGGTTCGGGTGGTTGCGGGGCCCGGAGCGGGCTCTCAGGCGCGGCGCTCCAGCAGGCCCTTGAGGTAGGCCGCCTGGCCCAGGTGCTGGGTGATGTCGTTCACGACGCTCACCAGCCGCACCCCGGCCGTGACCGGCGGGTCCCACTGGTCGTCGACGACGGCGTCCAGGGCCTGGTCGTCGAGCTGCTCCAGCAGGGCTGCGGTGGCCCGGTGCACCTCAGCGTAGTAGTCGGCCAGCAGCTGGGCATCGGCCTGGAAGGCCGCCACGTCCGCGCTCTCCTGGCCGTAGCCGATGGCCTCGTCGGGATAGGGCAGTGCGAAGCGTTCCCGCCAGCCCTGGTCCCACACCTGCTGGGCGCCGTCCAGGCCGAGCGCGGCGGCCACACCGCTGGTGTGGTCGTCCTCGACGCGGGCCAGGTGCCAGACCAGCCAGCCGACCGGGTTGGCCTGCGCGTCGGCGCGCCAGGCGAGCTGGTCGCGGTCCAGGCCGTCGAGCAGCCCGGGCAGGGACTCCGCGATGCGTGCGAAGCCGTCGCCGAGGATCTTGGTGCCGTTCACTTCACGATTCCTTCCTTGGCCAGCCAGGCCTTGGCGATGACTGCCGAGCTCTTCTGCTCGGTCACGCTCTGGGCGTTGAGCTGGACCAGTTCATCGGTGGTGAGCCGGGAGTTCACCAGCTCCATGATGCTGCCCGCGTCCGCGCCCACCTTCGGGCCGACCACCGGCACCACGTTCTGCGGCAGCACCAGGTTCTTCGGGTCCGAGAGGGTGACCAGGCCCTTGGCCTTGATCGAGGGGTCGGCGGAGTAGATGTCGGCCACCTGCACCTTGCCGTCCACCAGGGCCTTGACGGTCAGTGGGCCGCCCGAGTCCTCCACCGGCAGCACGGTGGCATCGACGCCGTAGGTGCTCTTCAGGCCGCTGGGGCCGTAGGGACGCTTGGTGAGCTCGGAGTTGCCGGCCACCTTCACGCTGCCCAGCCTGCTGAGGTCGGCGATGGTCTTCAGGTCGTACTTCTTGGCGGTGGCGGCGGTCACGTTGTAGGAGTCCTGGTCGCTGGCGGCGGCCGGCTCCAGCACCATCAGGCCGCTGGGCACCTTCTCGCGCAGCGCCGCGGTGATCTCCTGCGCGGTGCGGGCGGTGGCCTGCTTGTCGTAGTACTGCAGCAGGTTGCCCAGGTACTCGGGGACCACGTCGATCCGCCCGGCGGCCAGCTCCGGCAGGTAGATCTCGCGCTGGCCGATCTGGTAGCTGCGGGTGATCTTCCAGCCGCGGCTCTCCAGCGCCTGCGCGTACAGCTCGGCCACGATCTCGTTCGAGTAGTACTGCTGCGAGCCGATCACCAGCTCCTTGGAGGCCTGCCCGCCCGCGACGCCCTGCTGGGTGCCGAGCGGGTCTGAGCTGGCGCAGCCGGTGAGCACCAGCACCAGGGCGATCAGGGGTGCGAGCAGGCGTCTCATCGGTTCTCCTCCGGGGTGGGATTGCGGTGGTGCAGCAGGCGGGTGGCCAGCTCGAAGAGCAGTTCGAGGGCGATGGCCAGCAGCACCACCAGGGCCGAGGCGGCCAGCATCTGCGGATAGTCCTGGGTCTTGAGACCCAGGAAGAGGTCGCGGCCCAGCCCGCCGGCACCGACATAGGCCGCCAGCGTGGCGGTGGAGACCACCTGCAGCGTGGCCGAGCGCAGCCCGCCCAGCAGCAAGGGCAGGCCCAGCGGGGCCTCCACCCGGCTCAGCACCTGCCACTCAGTCATGCCCTGGGCCCGGGCGGCGTCCACCGTGACGGGGTTCACCGCCTCGATGCCGGCATAGGCGCCGGCCAGCACGGAGGGCACCGCGAGCAGCACCAGGGCGATCATCGGGGCCTTGAGCCCGACGCCGAGCCAGAGCCCCAGCAGGGTGACCAGACCAAGGCTCGGCAGGGCACGGGCGGCGCCGGAACTGCCCACGGCCAGGTCGCGGAAGCGGCGGGTGTGGCCCACCAGGTAGCCCAGCGGGATGCCGATGGCGGCGGCCAGGCCCACCGCGAGCACGGTGTAACCCAGGTGCTGCAGCAGGTGGGCGGGCCAGCCCTCGGACCCCTGCCGGTTGGCGGGATCCAGCAGCCAGTGCCAGGCCTCGACGAAGAAGTTCATGTCCGGCTCCCCCGCGTCGTGCGGGTCCAGGGCATGACCAGCCAGCCCAGGGCCACCAGGACAGCGTCCAGCAGCCAGGCCAGCGCCACGGTCACCACGATGCCGGTGAGCACCTCCGCGAGGATGCCGCGCTGGAAGCCGTCGGTGAACAGCTGGCCCAGGCTGGGCACGCCCAGCAGCGCCGAGACCGTCACCAGGCTCACCGTGCTCACCGCCACCACGCGCAGGCCGGCCAGCAGGCTCGGGCCTGCCAGCGGCAGTTCCACGGAGAAGAAGCGCCGCAGGCCGCCGTAGCCCAGGGCGGTGGCCGACAGCCGGGGGCCCTCACCGACGGCGGCCAGCCCGTCGGTGGCGGAGCGCACCATCAGCGCGAAGCCGTACAGGGTCATGGCCGCCACCACGTTCCAGCGCTCGCGCACCGTGGTGCCGATCAGCATGGGCATCACCACGAACAGCGGCAGCGAGGGGATGGCGTAGAACAGGCCGGAGAGCGCCACGAGGGCGGCGCGGCCAGGACGCCAGCGGTTGGCCAGCCAGGCCACCGGCAGGGCGAGCAGGAAGCTCAGCGCCACGGCCGGCAGTGTCATCAGCAGGTGGCTCCAGGCCTGCTGGCCGATCATGGCCAGGTTGTCCTGGACCCACCTCACGCGGGCCTCCCGGTGCCGGGGGAGGGGCTGATCCGTCCGGCGGGACGGCCATGGGCGTCCATCACCAGCGTCCCGTGCGGGCCCTCCACCAGGTGCAGGTCCAGCTCGCCGCGGTCCAGGCCCAGGAAGCTGGCCACGAAGTCGTCGGCCGGGTTGGCCACCAGCTCGGCGGGGGTGCCCACCTGGGCCACCTCGCCGCCCTTCTTCAGCAGCACGATCTGGTCGCCCAGGGTGAGCGCCTCGGCGATGTCATGGGTGACGAAGAGCACGGTCTTGTGCAGCTCGGCCTGGATCCGGCCCATCCAGGCCTGCAGCTCGGCGCGCACCAGCGGGTCGACGGCGCCGAAGGGCTCGTCCATCAACAGGATGTTCGGGTCGCTCGCCAGGGCGCGGGCCACGCCCACGCGCTGCTGCTGGCCGCCGGAGAGCTGGGCAGGCCAGCGCTTCGCCATGGAGCGGTCCAGGCCGACGAGGTCCATCAGGCCCAGCGCCTGCTCGTGCGCCTCGGCGCGCGAGACACCGTTCAGCCGCGGCACCGTGGCGATGTTGTCCAGCACCCGCCGGTGGGGCAGCAGGCCGGAGTTCTGCATCACGTAGCCGATCCGGCGGCGCAGCTTGACCGGGTCGGTGCCGGCGATGTCCTCGTCGTCGATCAGCACCCGACCGCTGGTGGGGGCCACCATCCGGTTCACCATCCGCAGCAGGGTGGTCTTGCCGCAGCCCGAGGAGCCCACCAGTACCGTGGTGCGGCCGGTGGGAACCACCAGGCTGAAGTCGTCGACGGCCATGGTCCCGTCCGGGTAGCGCTTAGCGACCTGCTCGAACTCGATCCCCATCCGTTTCCCTTCGTGGCTGCCGTGCTGACGGTCCTGCCCTGGGCACCCGTGTGGTGGCCTGTTCACCATCCAACCTGTCCCCACCGACAGAAATTCCCCCTGAAGGGGTGGAAAGGCCACTGCTGGCCCCGAGACTGGCCGTCCGGACAGGGCCACGCCTCGTGGAAGAATGAGCGCCATGTCCTCTTTGCCCTCACAGCTCACCGAGCGGGTCCAGGCCCTCACCGGCATCGACCCGGAGATGCGGCCCGCCACCAAGCCCCAGTTCGGCCACTTCCAGTCGAACGTGGCCCTGCGCCTGGCCAAGACCGAGGGCAAGCCGCCGCGCGAGGTTGCAGCCGCCATCGTCGAGCAGCTGCAGGTGGACGACCTGTGTGAGCCGCTGGAGATCGCCGGTCCCGGCTTCATCAACTTCCGGATCAAGGCCGACGTGCTGGCCGCCACCGCCTCGGAGCTGCTCGGCGACGAGCACGACGGGGTGGTGCAGGCCGGCGAGCCCCAGCGCGTCGTGATCGACTACTCCGCCCCGAATGCCGCCAAGCAGATGCACGTGGGCCACCTGCGCAGCACCATCATCGGTGACTGCTTCAACCGGGTGCTCAGCGCCCAGGGCCACACCGTGATCGCCCAGAACCACATCGGTGACTGGGGCCGGCAGTTCGGCATGCTGGTGGAGCAGACCCTGGACGAGGGACTGGACCCGGCCGAGCTCGACCTGGCCGGCGCCGAGCGGCTCTACATGCGCGCCAATGCCCACCTCAAGTCGGACGAGGCCTTCGCCGACCGCTCCCGCGAGCGGGTGGTCAAGCTGCAGGCCGGCGATCCCGAGACGCTCGCCATCTGGGAGAAGCTGATCGAGATCTCCAAGGCCGGCTTCGAGCGCACCTACGAGCGGATGAATGTCCTGCTCAAGCCCGCCGACTATGCCGGCGAGAGCATGTACAACGCCATGCTGCCCAAGGTCTGCGACGACCTGGAGGCCCGCGGCATCGCCAAGGTGGACGACGGTGCCCTGGTGGTCTTCGTGGACGGCTACGAGGCGCCCGCCATCATGCGCAACCGCCAGGGCGGCTACGGCTACGACGTCACCGACGTGGCCGCGCTGCGCTACCGGGTGGGCGAGCTGGACGCCGACCGGCTGGTCTACGTGGTGGGCTCGGAGCAGACCCACCACTTCAACCTGATCTTCGGCGTCTGCCGCAAGGCCGGCTACCTGCCCGAGCAGGTGCGCGCCCAGCACGTGGGCTACGGCATGGTGCTGGGCACCGACGGCAAGAAGTTCTCCACCCGCGAGGGCACCGCCGTCCACCTCGACGACCTGCTCGACGAGGCCGACCAGCACGCCGCGCCGAACATCGCGCTGGCCGCCATCAAGTACGCGGACCTCAGCTCCGGGTTGCAGAAGGACTACACCTTCGACGCCGAGCGGATGACCGCCACCACCGGCGACACCGGCCCCTACCTGCAGTACGCGCACGCCCGGATCAGCCAGATCATGCGCAAGGCCGAGGCCGAGCAGGTGGAGGTTCCCCAGGCGATCACCGTGCTGGAGGAGCCGGCCGAGCAGCAGCTCGCCCTGCTGCTGAGCCGCTTCGGCGAGGTGGTGGCCGAGGTTGGCGAGAGCCTGCAGCCCCACAAGCTGTGCGGCTACCTCTACGAGCTGGCCGGCGCCTACTCCTCCTTCTACGAGCAGTGCCCGGTGATGAAGTCCGAGGGCGAGGTGCGCGCCTCCCGCCTGGCGCTGTGCCAGGCCACCCGCAAGGTGCTGGCCAAGGGCCTGTACCTGCTGGGCATCGACGCGCCCGAGCGGATGTGACCCGCAGGCGGCGCTGCTCCGACCCGCTGACTGCGCTTCGGCTCTCGTCGTCTGGTCCCGTCCCGTTTGGCCGTACTTTGGCCCCGTTGTCTGCGCGGGGGCTCTCGTTGCCCAGGGCTCGACCCGTTTGGCCATGTTCCGACCCTGCTCTCGGCGCTTTGGCCCCGGTGCCTGCGCGTGGGCCCTGGTACCTGCGCTTGGGCCCTCGTCGCCTGGGCCCGTCCCGTTTGGCCGTGCTCCGACCCCGCTCTCGGCGCTTTGGCCCTGGTCGCCCGGCCCGTCCCGTTTGGCGGTGCTTTTGCCCCGCTCTCGGCGCTTTGGCCCCGCGCTCGGCGCTTCGACCCCGCTCTCGGCGCTTCGACCCCGCGCTCGGCGCTTCGACCCCGCGCTCGGCGCTTCGACCCCTCAATTGCGGGGTCAGAGCGTGGGTTGCGGGGGCGGAGTGTGCGTCTGGGGGTCGGAGCTGGCGCGGGCGGAGTGCATCCGTGCCCAAGGGCGCGCCGCTGGAGGGTGGTCTCCACAGGCACGACGCCCCGCGGGACTTGTCCAATGCCCGTGGCCCCTGCGGGGACTTGTCCACAGCCCGTGACCACCCGGGAGAGTTGTCCACAGCCGGTGACGTCTCGCTGGACGTCGGCCCCCACGCGGGGTTCTCTGGCTGCATGAATCCTTCCGCCCCCGATCCCAGCCCCGTCCAGCTCGCCGCGCTCCATTCGCTGTGCCGGCGCAGCGAACTGGAAGCGGTTGGTTTCGACCACCGGGAGATCGCCCGAATGCTGCGCGACGGGCGCCTGCATCGCACTCGTCGTGGCGTCTACGCCTGGGGCGACAGCCGGGGCGACATCGAGCAGCACCTCATCCAGGCGCGCGCCGTGCTGCTCGCACAGCCGCGGGCGGTCCTCAGTCACGGCTCCGCTGCGGCGCTGCACCGGATCCCGGTGCGGCGCGCCGCCCTGGACTGGGTCCATGTCACCCGACCGGATCGCGGGGGAGGACGTCGACGCAACCAGGTGGTCACCCACTGCAGCCAGCTGGACCCGTCAGAATGCATGGTCGTCGACGCCCTGGCCGTCACCACGGTGCCGCGGAGCCTGGTCGACCTTGGGTGCACGGAGCCCGAAGGCTGGACGCTCGCCGCCATGGACGACGCGCTGCGTCGTGGCCTGTGCAGCGCCGAACACCTGCAGCGCAGCGTGACGTCCGCCGCCGGCCGCCCCGGCGTGCGGGGTGCCCAGCGAGCTGCCGCGCTGGCGGATCCGCGCTCGGAGTCGGTGGGGGAGTCCCTGAGTCGTCACCTGCTGGTCCGGGCCGGGCTCGCACCCGCGCAGCTGCAGCAGGAGTTCCCGCACGAGGCAGGCGTGGACCGGGTGGACTTCTGGTGGGAGGAGGGGGTCGTCGGTGAGTTCGACGGTCGGCTCAAGTACCGCGCCTCGGCCCGCCCCGGCGTCAGCCCCGAAGAGGTGCTGTGGCAGGAGAAACTGCGCGAGGACCGGCTGCGTCGCCTAGGCCTGGTGGTCGTGCGCTGGACCTGGGACGAGCTTCTGCACCAGCCGGAGGTGGTGGTTGCCAGGGTGCGACAGGCGCTGGCCGAGGCTCGTACCCGTCGTCCTTCAGTCGCGTGGTGAACCACCCTCCATGGTGCGGGCCACCTTCAGCCCGCAGCCACGGCGCGACGTGGCGCCGCGCCATGCTTCCGAGCTCACCGAGCGGCTCGCCGCCCAGGGCATCACCGCCACGAGCCGCTGGATGCAGTTCGGCCCCGGCTCTGTGCGCTTCGACCCCCCGGGATGCAGTTCGACCCCCGCTCTATGCGCTTCGACCCCACGGGATGCAGTTCGACCCCCGCTCTATGCGCTTCGACCCCATTGTTGAGGGGTCGAGCTGCCAGGAACGGGGTCGAGGTGTAAGGAACAGGGTCGAAGCGTCAGGAACGGGGTCGGTCGTCGTGAAAGGGGGTCGGGCGCGAGAAGCGGGGACGAGGCTCGTGCGCGTCGTACGTCAGCCAGTCGGTGACCCGCCGACGGTGCACTCCGACGCCGCTGGGCGCACTCCGAGCCCGCTGGGTGCAGCTCGACCCTGCACCGTGCGCTCCGACCCCGCTCGCTGCGCTCCGACCCGGTTGTTGAGGGGTCGAGGCGGCGGGAGCGGGGTCGAGGCGGCGGAAGCGGGGTCGAGGCGTCGAGAAGCGGGTCGGGGCGCAAGCCACCGGAGCGGCCTGCGCGGGGGCTCGCGCCGGTGGACCAGCACGTCGACGAGCTCGACGGCATCACCAGGACCGGCGCGTCGCCTCCTCAGACCTGCTGGAAGGCTCCGATGTGGGTGCTCCCGGCCGCCTGGCCGATCTTCTGGGCGATGTCGGCCTCCAACGGGCTGCCGTGGGTCATCGCGGAGGCCGCCTGCTGGGCCTGCTGCACCGAGGCGCCCGCTGGGTAGGTCCGATTGACCCAGCCCCGGCCGACGGCACCGGACCAGGCGGACAGGTCGTTGTACATGTCCACCCGACCGTCGTTACGGCCCCAGCCGATCAGCGTGGGGGAGTTCGCATCCTTGGCCTCGAAGGCGTTGCCGGTGGCGGTGGCCACCATGCTGCCGGCCGTCAGCGCCTTGTCCTTGTCCAGCACGTAGAACTGGAAGTTGGAGAAGTTGGCGTCGGTGCCGAACAGGTTGTTGCGCACCGCGATGTCACGACTCACCCAGGTGTTGCTGGCGTCCGGGACGGGATTGCGTGGGTCGTGGCCGTTGTGCGCCGGATTGGACTGGCGGCGGAAGTCCTGGTCCACCGAGATGTCGGCGATCCGGGAGTTCCAGATGGTGTTGTTGCTGACCCGCAGGTGCTCGGAGTCGAACAGGTAGAGCCCGCGCACCTGGCCGGAGACCACGTTGTCGGCGACGACGGCGCTGCTGGTCAGCTCCAGCTGGATGCCGGCGAAGCCGTCCTGGGCGGCATTGGTGATCCGGTTGCGGGTGACGGTCACGCCGATCACCGACTCGTCGGTCCACAGCCCGTTGGTGTTGTAGTTGTCCTCCAGCAGGTTGTTGTCGAAGGTGACATTCCTGCTGGCGGTCACCTTGACGCCCGCGGTGGCCGGCAGCGGGGTGAAGCGCTGGGTGTTGTTGTTCCGGATCACGCTGTTGGTGACCTTGCCCCCGTCGAAGTTGGCGCCGCCGATGCCCATCAGGCCGGAGCGCTCGATGGTCACCCGGTTCACGGTGCCGGCCCCGTTGCGGCCGTCGGAGGTCATCGAGATGCCGGTGCTGGCCACGTCGTGGATCACCACGTTCTCCACCAGGTTGCGCTGGCGGGCCATGAAGATCACGCCCATCCGCGGGATGGCATTGGCATAGCGGCGGATCCCGAAGCCGCGCAGCGTCACGTCGGGCGAGCCGACGGTGAAGACCCGGTCCAGGTCGCTGCCGCGCACCTCACGGCCACTGGGGTCGGTGCCCATGATGATGCGCTGGTTGGCGTAGTCGACGGCGAACTGCCCGGCGCCGACGCTGCCCGGAGCCACCTGCTGCAGCTGCTGGCCGTCCACGAAGAGCTGGTCCGGCCAGGCCGCCAGCGGGTACTTCGGGTCCAGGAAGGAGTCGTCGCGCCCGCCCACGGTGTAGCTGGTGGAGTGGTCGAAGCGCGCCGTCCAGGGAGCGCTCCAGGTGTCACCGGAGCGGGTCCACTGCGTGATCCGGGTGGAGCCGTCGAACCAGACCGCCTCGCCCGGGTGGGCCTGGACGGTGAGCGGCTTGAAGATGCCCACCTCGCCCTGGTGGTAGCTGCCGCCACGCACCACCACGGTGCCGCCGCTGGGGGCCAGTTCCACGGCCCGGGCCAGGCTGCGCACCGGGGCGGCCTGGCTGCCGGGGTTGGCGTCGTTGCCGTTGGTCGCCATGAAGACCGCACCGCTGGGAACCGGATAGCTGGCCTGGCCCACCGGCAGCGAGCCTCGCGCGGCGACGGCGGCCTGGGGTGCCGGCTGGCCCTGGTCAGGAGCCGGCTCCTGCGGGGTCGTGGGGGCGGGTGCCTCCGGCGGGCTGGTGGGGGCGGGCGCCTGGGGTGACGTGGTCAGCGCGGTGAAGTGTGTGACGGTCACCGGCGTGGTGGTGCTGCCGGCCACCAGGGCGAGGCCCACCTGGCCGGCGTCGGTCAGCCGCGCGGTCGAGCTGTCGGCGGCGCTGAACTGGGGCGCCGGCTCGGCGCTCCCGTCGGCCCACACGGTGCCGCGCAGGGTCACCGTCTCGGTGCCGCTGACCTGCAGGCGAAGCTTGATCCGGCGTCCTTGCGCCACCAGGCCGTCGATCCGCACCCCGGTGCCCAGCACGGAGTCGCCGGTCGGCGAGACCCGGTTGGCGTGCAGGACCACGCTGCCGTCAGCCGACAGGTTGGCCCACAGTCGGTAGCCGGTTCCGGTGGCGGCATCGATGCGGGCATTCAGCCCCGCCATGGTGTGGCCGCCGGCGCCCAGCTCGGGCAGCACCAGGGTCTCCAGCACCGAGACGTCGCGCGCCCGGCCCTGGGACAGGCGGGCGTCGAGCACCTGGCCGGGACGGCCGGCGAAGCGGGCGACGCTGCCGCCCACCTGCACGGTGGAGGCCCCGGTGGGGATGGTCCAGGTGCCTCCGGCGGGGGCGGAGCCCAGGCCCTGGGCCACGGTGCGGTCGAACCCGTCCTCGGCCAGCACGGCCTCGGAGGCGGCCCGGGCCGGGGCGGTCGGCGAGCAGAGCAGGGGCACGGCCAGGGCCAGACAGGCCGTCAGGGCGCGCAGGCGAGGGGGGCGGGCAGCCGTCATGGGTGTGTCGCTTTCGCTGGGGGTGAGATGAAGCTGAGTGTTTGGTCAATTTCTCTCAGCAAAAGGAACGATAGCCCCACCCGACCAGCTGGTTGAAACCCATGGAGCCCTTGTCTGGCCTCAGTTCTTTTCGTGTGAGGCAAGGAAAGGCGGTCACTAGGTCAATTCTCAGCGAAGTAGTTCGACCATAAACTTTATAGCTATTGTTGGGTGACTGGCCACCAGCACCGCTGGTTGGCCCCTTGGGCTGGTAGGGGATCGGTCCGCAGATCGGGAAATGAGTAGTTTTTTGCGCAAGGCATACGTGGTGTCGACGTTCGACATGGTGAACATCGCTGACCTGGACCTGCTCGCGCAGGTGAGGGAGCGCAGCGACGAGATGGTGGTGGCGGTCCTGGGGGATGCGGAGGCCACCCGGCTCCACGGCAGGCCGCCGGTGGTGCCCGAGTCCGAACGCCTCGGACTGGTGGGCGCGCTGCGCAACCTCGGCCAGGTGGTGCTGTGCCACAGCATCGACGACATCCCCAGCGGGGGTGAGGTCACCGTCTACACCGACGAGGAACTGCTGGTCGACCGCGCCGATGTGCTGCTGACCCCGGCCCGCCGCAGCGCCAGCGCCGAGCTGCGCAATGCGCTGGACCACGGCCACGTCGTCACCCAGGAGGTCTCGGCATGAGCGCCCCCACCGCACCGAAGGGCTTCCGCGACTCGCTGGCCCGGCTCAAGAACGCCCAGAAGTCCAATGCCGGCGCGCCGCTCTACTCCGTGCTGGTGAACCGCCCCCTGGGCCGGGTCTTCGCGGCCATGGGCCACCAGGTGGGCCTCACGCCCAACGGCATCACCGCCATCAGCGCCGTCTTCACCTTCACCGGCATCATCCTGGTGGCCACCATGGCCCCCGGCTGGCTGATGGCCGTCCTGGTGGGCCTGTGCCTGGTGATCGGCTACGCCCTGGACGCGGCTGACGGCCAGCTGGCCCGGCTGCGCGGCGGGGGGAGCCTGCTCGGTGAGTGGCTGGACCACGTCATCGACTCCTTCAAGATCGCCACCCTGCACCTGGCCGTGCTGGTGATGGCCTACCGCCACTTCGACTCCGAGCGCTGGATGCTGGTGCCGCTGGGTTTCGCCGCGGTCTACGTGATCCACTTCTTCGGCATGCTGCTGACCGATCTGCTGACCCGGGTGCACCACGCCAAGCTGGGCCAGCCGGCCCCGAAGAAGGGCATCCCCTCCACCCTGATGTCGGTGGCCAAGCTGCCCACCGACTACGGCTTCCTGGCGCTGATCTTCTTCACCCTGGGGGCCCCGGTGGTCTTCCGCTGGCTCTACACCGTCATGTTCGTCTGCACCGCTGCCTACACCCTGATGGTCCTGTTCCGCTGGGCCCGCAGCATCGCGGCCCTCGACGCGGCGGACCGCGCGGCCGCGTCCGGTGCCGGCCGATGAGCACCGACGAGTCGGCAGCAGGGCCCACCACCTCCGATCGCACGGCCCCCGTCGAGCTGCCGCGTGAGCTGGTGGACCCGGCCAAGGGTGTCATCGGCTACGTGCCGGGAGCCTGGGACATGTTCCACATCGGCCACCTGAACATCCTGCGTCGCGCCCGCCCGCACTGCGACCACCTGATCGTGGGCGTGGTCAGCGACGAGGGCCTGCTGCGCACCAAGGGCAAGCTGCCCATCGTCAACCTGGCCGAGCGGATCGAGATCGTGCAGTCGATCGGCATCGTCGACCAGGTGGTGATCGACGAGGGCTCCAAGCTCGACGTCTGGCAGCGCCACCCCTTCGACGTCCTGTTCAAGGGCGACGACTGGCTGGGAACCCCCAAGGGCGACAAGCTCGAGGCCGACATGGCCACCGTGGGCGTGCGGGTGCACTACTTCCCCTACACCGCCCACACCTCCAGCACCGCACTGCGTGCGATCATCGCCGATCGCTGATCTCCCACATGAACGAAGGAAACCAACCCATGCGCATCGCGCTCATCGGAACCCGTGGGGTCCCGGCACGCTACGGCGGCTTCGAGACCGCCATCGAGGAGATCGGCTCCCGGCTGGCCGACAAGGGCCACCAGGTGGTGGTCTTCTGCCGCACGCCCGAGGACGTCGAGCACCTGGAGAGCTACAAGGGCATGGACCTGGTGCACCTGCCCGCGCTGAAGAAGCGCTCGCTGGAGACCCTTTCCCACACCGCGCTGAGCGTGCTGGACCGCCACCTGCGCGGGGTCGACTGCGCCGTGGTCTTCAATGCCGCCAATGCCCCGCTGCTGCCGGTGGTGCGGGCCCGCCGGATCCCGGTGGCCACCCACGTCGACGGCCTGGAATGGCGACGCGGCAAGTGGAGCGGCACCGGCCAGCAGTACTACCGGATGGCCGAGAGCCTGTCGGTGCGCTGGTCCGATGCGCTGATCGCCGACGCCCAGGGCATCGCGGACTACTACACCGAGGAATTCCACGCTCCCACCCGGCTGATCGCCTACGGCGCCCCGATCCTGCACGGGCTGGGCACCGACAAGCTGGAGCCGCTGGGCCTGCAGTCCAACCGCTTCCACCTGGTGGTGGCCCGCTTCGAGCCGGAGAACCACGTCCTGGAGATCGTCAAGGGCTATGTGGCCTCCAAGGCCACCCACCCGCTGGTGGTGGTGGGCTCGGCGCCCTATTCCGACGAGTACACCGCCCAGATCCGCGAGGCCGCCGACGAGCGCGTCCAGCTGCTGGGCGGCCTGTGGGACCAGGACCAGCTGGACCAGCTCTACGGCCACTCGCTGACCTACCTGCACGGCCACTCCGTGGGTGGCACCAATCCCTCGCTGCTGCGGGCCGGTGGCGCCGGCGCCTTCGTGGTGGCCTGGGACGTCGACTTCAACAAGGAGGTCGTGCAGCACACCGGTGAGTACTTCTCCACCCCGGCCGGCCTGGCCCGGATCCTGGAGCAGGTGGAGACCGAGCCGGAGCGCACCCGCCAGCGCGGTCTCGAGCTGCAGGCCTCGATGGACCGCTACGACTGGGACGCGGTGGCCGACGACTACGAGACGCTGTACACCGACCTGGCCGCTCGCCGCTACCCGCGTCGCCGGCCCAACGGCAAGCGCCACCCCAGCCGCTGGAGCATCTGATGGGACGCCTGGGGGTCGTGCTGGTCAACTACGGCTCGCACGCGCTGCTGGCCGACAACCTCGACCCTCGCCTGGCCGAGGCCGGGATCCAGGTGGTGGTGACCGACAACTTCACCAGTGAGCAGGAGCTCGCCGCGCTGCGGGCGCTGGCCGAGCAGCGGGGCTGGGAGGTGGTGGCACTGGCCACCAACCAGGGCTTCGGCCACGGCGTCAATGCCGGTGTCGCCCGGGCCCGCGAGCTGGGCTGCGAGGCCTTCGTCGCGCTCAACCCCGACGCCCGGGTCTCCATCGAGGTGCTGCAGGCGCTGCACGCCGCCGTCGAGGCCGACCACCGCGCCCTGGTGGCACCCCGGATGGACCGTTCCGACGGCCGCAAGTACTTCCACGGCTCGATGGTGGACTACCGCAGCGGCCGCACCAAGGGCTTCTGGGGCCCCGACCAGGACAGCTGGCGGCCCTGGCTGACCGGCGCCTGCCTGGCGCTGCACGACGAGGCCTTCACCGAGCTGGGCGGCTTCGCCGGCGACTACTTCCTCTACTGGGAGGACGTCGACCTGACCCGTCGTGCGGCCGAGGCCGGGATGCGCCTGGTGCTGCGCGAGGACCTGGTGGCCACCCACGACGAGGGCGGCACCCAGGCACGCACCAACGACCGTGCGCTGAGCAGCACCTACTACTACTGGAACAGCCGCAACCGGCTGCGCTTCGCCGCCGACCACCTGGGCCGGGCCGACCTGGCCCGCTGGATCGTGCGCACCCCGGCCGAGAGCCGCCAGATCCTGCTGCGGGGCGGGCGTCGCCAGCTGCTCACCAGCCCCCGGCCGCTGCTCGCCACCGTGCGGGGCAGCCTGGCCGGGCTCGGCCTGGCGCTCCCCGGCCTGGTGCGTGGACCGCGGCGCCCGGCGGGGGAGCGGCCGCCCTCGGCGGTGCTGCTGGCCCACCCCAGCCCGGACCTCTACGGCTCGGACCGCGTGATGCTGGAGTCGGTGAGCGCCTTCACCGAGGCGGGCACCCGCGTCGTCGTGGCGCTGCCCGCCGACGGCCCGCTGGTGCCCGAGCTGGAGCGCCGCGGCGCCCGGGTGGAGCTGGTGGAGATGCCGGTGCTGCGCAAGAGCGCGCTCTCGCCCACCGGGCTGATGGCGCTGGCCGCCACCGCCGCGCGCAGCCTGCCGCCCCAGCTGCGGCTGGTGCGCGCCAGCGGTGCCGAGGCCGTACTGGTCAACACCGTCACGATCCCGATGTGGTCCCTGGTGGCCCGGCTGGCCCGCCGTCCCGTCGCAGTGCACGTGCACGAGGCGGAGGCCCAGGCCTCCCGCGCCGTGAACGCCGTTCTCTACGGCTCGCTGCTGCTGGCCACCCGGGTGGTGGCCAACTCGCGCCACACCGCCGACGTGGTGGCCGCCAGCTACCCGCTGCTGGCCCGTCGCACCACCGTGGTGCACAACGGCGTCGTCGGGCCCGCCGGGGTGCAGCTGGCCGAGCTGGGTGCCGGTCGCGCGCGGCTGCTCTTCGTCGGACGGCTCTCGCCCCGCAAGGGACCCGACGTGGCGGTGCGGGCCCTGGCCGACCTGGTGCGGGGTGGCGTCGACGCGGAGCTGGCCCTGCTGGGCGCGGTCTTCCCGGGCTACGAGTGGTTCGAGACCGAGCTGCGCGAGCTGGTGGACAGCCTCGGGCTGGGCGACCGGGTGCACTTCCTGGGTTTTGCCGACGAGGTCTGGCCCGCCCTGGCCGAGTGCCACGTGGCGCTGGTGCCCTCGGTGCTGGAGGAGTCCTTCGGCAACACCGCGGTGGAGGCGCTGCTGGCGGCCCGGCCGCTGGTGGTCAGCGACCACTCCGGGCTGGCCGAGGCCACCGAGGGCTTCCAGGCGGTACGACGGGTGCCGGCCGGTGACCCGACTGCCCTGGCCGGCGCGGTGCGTGAGCTGCTGGCCGACCACCCGGCCGCTGCGCTCGCGGCGCTGGCCGATCGGGAGGGGGCCGCCCGCTTCTCCCCGCAGCGCTACCGCGAGGGCCTGCGGCGAGCCGTCGGCTCCCTGCTGCGCTGAAGCTGAAGACGAGCTGAAGCCGGCCGGTCGGGGCGACTTGCCAGCCCGCGAGTATTCCGGTTGATCCTGGCGCTTCTGCTTGTCAGCAGGGACATTGCGGTGACATCGGGTGGGCTGGCTGTGGCCGGGCTGAGGACGAGTGAAAACCTGTGAACGTCCCAATGTTCCAGTCATAGAGTCTTCCTATTCCGCGGCCGTGGGCCGCTGGCGCGCCGCCATGCAGGGGTCGGGGGACCCCGGCGGCGACGAGAACTCGGGGAAAGTTGGACCAGATGTCACCGACCACCATTCGCCGCCGGCTGCGTGGCGCCGCCGGGCTGGCCGTCACGGGGGCCATGGCCCTGGGAGCACTGCTGGCGGCAGTGCCCGCCCAGGCGGTTCCCTCCGACTACGAGGTGATCGAGCGTCGCAGCACCGGAGTCACCTCCGACGCCCTGCCCACCACGCAGATCGACGGCGTCGCCTGGGACCAGAAGATCGCCGGCGGCCGGGTCTTCGTGGGCGGCGAGTTCGCCACGGCCCGCCCGGCCGGCGCGGCGCCCGGGACCAGCCTGAGTCCACGCGCGAACCTGCTGGCCTATGACATCAGCACCGGCGTGCTCGACGAGGCCTTCCGGGCCGACACCGACGCCGCGGTCAACGTGCTGGCGCTCTCGCCGGACAGCACCCGGCTCTACGTCGGTGGCGCCTTCACCAGCCTCGCCGGCCAGAAGCGCTACCGGATCGCCGCCATCAACACCGCCGACGGCAGCCTGGTGGCGGACTTCGCGCCCAGACTGGACGCCTCGGTGAACGCGATCGTGGTCACCGACCAGGCGGTCTACGTGGGCGGCGTCTTCAGCACCGCGAACGGCGTCGGCCGCACCCGGCTGGCCGCCTTCAGCCCCACCGACGGAGCGCTGCTCGGCTGGGCCCCCACCGCCAACCGCAATGTCAAGGCCATGACCATCACCCCCGACGGCAGCCGCGTCGTGGTGGGCGGGCAGTTCTCCACCGTCAACGGTGCCGCCTCGCCCGGCACCGCCTCGATCGACGCGGTGACCGGCACGCTGTACCCCTTCGCCCTCAACCAGGTGGTGCGCAACGGCACCGCCAACACCGGTGTCTACAGCCTCACCCAGGACGGCACGAACATCATCGGCACCGCCTTCAACTACGGCGAGGGCCTCTACGAGGGCGTCTTCATGGTGGAGCCGGTCTCCGGCGCCATCCGCTGGCTGGCCGACTGCCACGGCGACTCCTACGACGCCACCGCCATGGGCGGCCAGGTCTACTCGGTGAGCCACCACCACAACTGCTCCAATGTGGGCTCCTTCCCGCAGTTCACGCCCGACGTCTACAAGCGCGCCGACGCCTGGACCTACGAGGCCACCGGCACGGTGCGCACCAACAGCCAGTCCGGTTACTCCAACTTCGCCGGCCAGGGCGCCCCGAGCCAGGTGGACTGGTACCCGGACCTGGCCGCGGGCAGCTACACCGGCCAGAGCCAGGCGGCCTGGACCAGCGAGAACGACGGCACCTACCTGGTGCTGGGCGGCGAGTTCCCCAAGGTGAACGGCGCGGGGCAGCAGGGGCTGGTGCGCTTCGCCGTGCCCGGCACCGCACCCAGCAAGGACGGCCCCGTGGTGGGCGGCTCCAGCCTGGTGCCCACCATCAACGCCAAGGGCACCACCGCGGCGCTGACCTGGAAGTCCAGCTGGGACCGCGACAACATGGCGCTCAGCTACCAGATCTACCGCGACGACCGGCTGGCCACCCCGCTGGCCACCGTGAAGGGCGACTCGCTGTGGTGGGACCGCCCCACCATGGGCTATGTCGACACCACCATGGTGCCGGGCAAGACCTACACCTACTGGATCTGGGCGGTGGACGGCGACGGCAACCGGGTGCGCGGCAACAATGTCACCGTCACCGCCGGCGAGCCGGTGCCCGCCGACCTCTACTACGGCGTGGCGATGGCCGCCTCCCCGAGCCACTACTGGCGCCTGTCGGAGACCAGCGGCTCCTTCAGCGACACCGCCGGCGCCACACCGCTGACCGCCTACAGCGGCATCACCCGTGGCCAGCCCGGGATCCTGGCGGGTGACGCGGCCGCCCTGTTCGGCGGCGGCACCTCCGGCTATGCGGCGGCCACCATCGCCGAGGCCGCACCGGCCAGCTACACCTCGGAGGTCTGGATCCGCACCACCAGCACCAGCGGCGGCATGATCCTGGACTTCGGCAACCGCAGCTCGGGCACCAGCACCCTGTGGGACCGCACGCTGTCCATGACCAGCGACGGCCGGCTGGCCATGGACGTCCTGTCCGGGGGCGTGCGTCGCGCCGTGGTCTCCACCACCAGCCACAACGACGGCGGCTGGCACCACGTCGCCACCAGCCTGTCCGGCTCCGGCATGAAGCTCTACGTCGACGGCTCGCTGGTGGCGAGCGATGCCGGCGTCACCAGCGCACGGGCCTTCACCGGCTACTGGCGGCTGGGGGGTGACAGCGTCACCGGGATGGCCTCCGCCCCCGCCAGCAGGTTCTTCAAGGGCAGCATCGACGAGGTGGCGGTCCACCCCACGGAGCTGTCCGCCGAGACCATCCGCGAGCACGCCCGCACCGGCGGCGCGCCGGTGGCCAACACCGCCCCCGTGGCCGCCTTCACCAGCAGCTGCACCGGCGACAGCTGCAGCTTCGACGCCACCGGCTCGAGCGATGCAGAGG
Source organism: Luteococcus peritonei (assembly GCF_039526385.1). Lineage (NCBI taxonomy): Bacteria > Bacillati > Actinomycetota > Actinomycetes > Propionibacteriales > Propionibacteriaceae > Luteococcus > Luteococcus peritonei. The sequence goes on from NZ_BAAAIX010000007.1 coordinate 49,903, forward strand.
GCGAGGTGACGTCCTGGGAGTGGACCTTCGGCGACGGCACCACGGCCAGCACGGCGACCGTGCGCCACACCTGGCTGAACTCCGGCAGCTACCCGGTCAACCTCACCGTCACCGACGACATGGGGGCGCGTACCACCATCTCGCGCACCGTGGACATGGTGGTGGCCAACAAGGCCCCGGTGGCCGCCTTCACCACCACCACCGAGGGCCTGGCGGTGGCCGTCGACGGCAGCGCCTCCACCGACGACGGCACCGTCGAGGCCTGGGCCTGGGACTTCGGTGACGGTGCCACGGCCACCGGCGCCACCGCCCGGCACGACTACGCCGCCCCGGGGACGTACACCATCCGGCTCACCGTGGCCGACGATGCCGGCCTGCGTACCACCACCAGCCGCCAGGTGATCGTGCTCGCCGCCGGTGGCGTGGTGGCCGCCGACTCCTTCTCGCAGGCGGAGACCCGGTGGGGGACCGCGGACGTGGGCGGTGCCTGGACCTACCCGGCCGGCGGCAGCCTGTTCCGCACCGACGGCAGTGCCGGTCTGGTGACGCTGAACGCCGGGGCCGGCGCCACCGCCGCCCTGGCCGGGGTGAGCGCCACCGACCTGACCGCCACCGCCGACGTCACCATCGACAAGGTGACCACCGGCGGCGGGGTGAACCTGATGCTGGCCGGGCGCCGCACCGGCAGCAGCGAGTACCGCGCCAAGCTGCGCCTGCTGTCCGACGGCACCGCGCGGATCGCCGCCGTGCGGGTGGTGAACGGCACCGAGACCGTGCTCAAGGAGGCCGTGGTGGCCGGCGGCTACCAGGCGGGCCGGCCGCTGCACCTCAGCCTCGAGCTGACCGGGGCCGGCACCACCACGGTGCTGGCCAGGGCGTGGAGCGGCGAGACCATGCCCGCCACCGGGGCCAGCGCCACCGACGCCAGCCCGGAGCTGCAGTCGGCCGGCTCGGTGGGCGTGGTGGGCTATGCCTCCGGCAGCGCCACCACGGCGCCGTTCACCCTGGCCATCGACAACCTGACGGTGGTCAAGAAGGCGTGACCGGTGACTTGACGTGGCGCCCTAGGATCAGTTCACAGCCGGTCCTGGGGCGCCGCGTCCTCACAGCACCCCTCGTCGCACCGCCTGCTCACCGGCACCCCACCCCCCGAGACCGTCTCTGCACCCCCGAGCCAGAGACCCACCAGACCCCCTGGAAGCAACTGTGAACCTCCCCCGCAAGAGCCGTCTCCTCGTCCCCGTCACCCTGGCCGCCCTGGCCGTGACGGGGATCTCCCCGCTGGTCGCCGCTGCGGCCGAGAATGCCTGGAATGTCACCGAGCGCACCCCCTCGATGGTGACCGCCGACGCCCTGCCCACCACCCAGATCGACGGCATCGCCTGGGACCAGGTGATCGTCGGCAACACCGTCTACGTGGGTGGCGAGTTCGCCAACGCCCGCCCGGCCGGTGCCGCGCCCGGCACCAACCTGGTACCGCGTTCCAACCTGCTCGCCTATGACATCACCACCGGCGTGCTCAAGCCCGGCTTCGCCCCCGTCGTGAACGGCAAGGTCAAGACCCTGACCGCCTCGCCCGACGGCCGCAAGCTCTACATCGGCGGCTCCTTCACCACCGTCAACGGCCAGCCCCGCAACCGGATCGCGGCCATCAATCTGGCCGACGGCAGCCTGGACAAGGCCTTCGCCCCCTCGGCCAACAACTCGGTCGACGCCATCCACGTGGGCACCGAGACGGTCTGGTTCGGCGGCACCTTCTCCACTGTCGACGGCCAGCCCCGCGGCCGGCTGGCGGCCGCCACCACCGGCGGGCAGCTCACCGGCTGGGCGCCCACCGCAGACCTGTACGTGAGCGGCATGACACTCACCCCGGACGGCTCGAAGCTGGCCGTGGGCGGCACCTTCAACACCATCAATGGCACCGACAGCCCCGGCCTGGCCTTCCTCGACCCTGCCACCGGCGTGCTCCACCCCTTCGCCGCCAACCAGGTGGTGCAGAACCACGGCACCAGCTCGGGCATCTACTCGCTCAAGAGCGACGGCAAGAACCTGCTGGCCACCGGCTGGTGGTTCGGGGGCGTGGGCAACTTCGAGGGCGTGCTGTCCGCCAGCCCCACCGACGGCTCGATCCGCTGGATGGCCGACTGCCACGGCGACTCCTACGACGCCACCACCATGTCCGACGTCACCTATTCGGTCAGCCACCACCACTTCTGCAGCAACATCGGCAGCTTCCCCGAGCAGACCCCGCAGTACTTCGAGCGCGCGCAGGCCTTCACCGACAAGGCCACCACCACCGTGCGCCACGACACCGCGAACTACCACGACTTCTACGGCCAGCCCGCCCCCACCCAGATGGCCTGGAACCCGGAGCTGGCCGCCGGCAACGTCTCCGGCGCCTGGCAGGCCGCCTGGACCGCGGAGAGCAATGACACCTACCTGGTGCTGGGCGGCGAGTTCCCCAAGGTGAACCGGGTGGGCCAGCAGGGCCTGGTGCGCTTCGCCGTGCCCGGCACCGCCCCGTCGAAGACCGGACCCTCCTTCACCTGGGACTGGACCCCCACCACCACCGTGGTGGGCACCAGCGTGAAGCTGGGCTGGCCCTCCAATGTCGACCCGGACAACATGCGGCTCACCTACCGTGTCTACCGCGACGACCGGCCCGCCACCCCGCTGGCCACGCTGAGCGGCGACTCGCGCTGGTGGACCCGCCCGGCGATGGGACACCTGGACACCGGCCTGCAACCGGGGCGCACCTACACCTACTGGGTCACCGCCACCGATCCCGACGGCAACGTGGCCTCCAGCGTCCGGGTGAAGGCCACGGCCGGCACCACGGCCACCCCCACCACCCCCTACTCGGAGGCGGTCAGCACTGACGGCGCCTCCCACTACTGGCGGCTGCTGGAGCCGGCCGGTTCGCCCACCAGCATCGACTGGCGCTCCCAGGCGGACATGGCGTTGGCCCCGGGGGTGCAGCTGGGCCGCGACGGGGCGGTGGCCGGTGACGGCGCGGCCCGCTTCGACGGCACGGCCAATGGCCACGGCGCCTCCGGCAATCCCGAGGCGGCCCCGGCGGTCTTCAGCACCGAGCTGTGGTTCCGCACCACCACCACGACCGGGGGCAAGCTGATCGGTTTCGGCGATCGCGCCACCGGCTACAGCGGCTCCTACGACCGCCATGTCTACATGGACACCGCCGGCCGGCTGCACTTCGGGGTCTACCCGGGCAGCGCGAAGGTGGTCAGCTCCTCGCGTCCCTACAACGACGGTGAGTGGCACCACATGGTGGCCAGCCTCTCGTCGGCCGGCCAGCAGCTGTGGGTGGACGGCCGGCTGGTGGGCGGCGATGCCGGCTCCACCGCGGCCGAGATGGACTACCGCGGCCACTGGCGCGTGGGCGGCGACGCCGTCGCGGGCTGGCCCGGCAGCGAGGGCACCGGCAACGACTTCGCCGGGGACCTGGACGAGGTGGCGGTCTACCCGACCGCCCTGACCCGTGACCAGATCCGCAACCACTACACGCTGTCCGGACGCGAGCTGGGCCTGCCCGCAGCACCGGCCGACGACTACGGCAAGGCCGTCGAGGCGGACAACCCGGTGCTGCACTGGCGGCTGGACGAGGACGGCGGCACGGTGGCCCATGACGCCACCGACAACCTCTTCGACGGGGTGATCGCCGGCCGGCCCGCCTACGACGTGCCCAGCACCGTCACCGGGGCGCAGGGCACCGCCATGGGCTTCGACGGGCAGGGCGCCCAGATCGGCTCCGAAGTCTCCTTCACGGCGCCCAAGGTCTTCAGCACGGAGGCCTGGATCAACACCACCAGCACCACCGGCGGCAAGGTGATGGGCTTCGGCAACCAGCGCAACGACCTGTCCTGGGCCTACGACCGCCACGTCTGGCTGGACCAGACCGGACACGCCCACTTCGGCGTCCACAACGGCAGCGCGGTGAGCATCGACTCCGACGCCCCGCTCAACGACGGGCGCTGGCACCACCTGGTGGCCACCCTGGGCAGCCAGGGGATGTCCTTCTGGGTGGACGGGGTGCTGCAGGGCACCAACCCGAACACCGGCGCGGACGACTACATCGGCTACTGGCGCGTCGGCGGCGACCGCTCCTGGAGCGGCGACGAGTGGTTCGACGGCAGCATCGACGAGGCCGCCGTCTACGGCCAGGCGCTCAGCCAGGCCCAGGTCCGCGCCCACTACCGGGCCTCCGGCGCTGATGCGAACCAGGCGCCCAGGCCCAGCTTCACGGTCAGCTGCGAGGGCGAGAGGTGCACCTTCGACGCCAGCGCCAGCAGCGATCCCGACGGCCTGGTGAACTCGCTCACCTGGGACTTCGGCGACGGCACCAAGGCCACCGGCGCCAAGGTCACCCGCACCTATCCCAGGAGCGGGCGCTACGACGCGGTGCTCACCGCCACCGACGACCAGGAGCTCAGCGCCAGCACCACCCGCCAGGTGGACGTCGCGGTGCCCAACAAGGCCCCGGTGGCCGCGATCCAGGCCAGCTGCACCGAGCTGGCGTGCAGCTTCGACTCCGGCGACAGCACCGATCCCGACGGCACCATCGCCGCCGTGGCCTGGGACTTCGGCGACGGCACCAGCTCCACCGAGGCGGCCCCGCGGCACAGCTATGCCGCCCCGGGCAGCTACACGGTGGCGCTCACGGTCACCGACGACGCCGGCGCCACGCACCGCACCACGCGCACCGTGACGGTGGGCCACGGCAATGCGCTGCCGGTGGCGAGCTTCACCAGCGCCGTGGACGACCTCGCGGTGGCCGTCGACGGCTCCGCCTCCACCGATCCCGACGGCACCATCACCGGCTGGGCCTGGGACTTCGGCGACGGCAGCACCGCCACCGGCGCCACCGCCCGGCACACCTACACGAAGCCGGGCCGCTACACGGTCACGCTCACCGTCACCGACGATGCCGGCGCCAGCTCGCAGCGCACCGCCCAGGTGAACGTCACCGAGCCGGCCAACCAGCCGCCCACCGCCCGCTTCACCGTGGCCGTGGACGGCAGCACGGTGGCGCTGGACGCATCCGGGTCCACCGACCCCGACGGGAGCATCGCGTCGGTGGCCTGGGACTTCGGTGACGGCACCACCGGGGAGGGGGTGCGGCAGAGCCACGACTACCCGACCGCCGGCAGCTACACCGTGACCGTCACGGTGACCGACGACCAGGGCGAGAGCGCCAGCACCAAGCAGGCGATCACCATCGCGCCGCGCGCCAACCAGGCGCCTGCCGCCTCCTTCACCCAGACGGTGACGGACCTGACCGCGGCCTTCGACGCCTCCGCCTCCAGCGACCCGGACGGCACCATCACGGGCTACGCCTGGGACTTCGGCGACGGCACCACCGGCAGCGGATCCACCGCTCGGCACGCCTATGCCGCCCCGGGCAGCTACACCGTCACCCTGGTGGTCACCGACGACGCGGGTGCCACGCACCGCACCAGCCACACGGTCGAGGTCAGCGCCCCGGCACCGGTGGTGCAGCCGGTGGCCGCCGACGACTTCGCCACCAGCCGCACCCGCTGGGGCAGCGCCACCACCGGCGGCGCCTGGAGCTACCCGGTCTCGCCGTCCAGCTTCTCCACCGCCGACGGCCAGGGCCGGATCAGCGTGGGCGCCGGGGGCACCGCCAAGGCGCTGCTGCCCTCGGCCGTCGTGCTGGACAGCACCACCACCGCCGACCTGTCGGTGGACCGGATGACCACCGGGGGCGGGCTCTACGCCTCGCTGGTGGCCCGGGAGAAGGATTCGTCCAACTACATGATGGGGGTGCGGCTGACCTCCAGCGGCGCCATGAGCATCGTCATGTACCGCAGCGTCAACGGCCAGGCCGTGGTGCTCAAGGACACCCCGGTGGCCGGGGCCCTCTACAAGCCGGGCAGTGTGGTGCATGCCAGCTTCCAGGTCTCCGGGCAGCCGACCACCACGCTGCGTGGGATGATCTGGGTCGACGGCCAGCCCAGGCCGGCCGCGCCCCAGGTCACGCTCACCGACGCCACCGCAGCCCTGCAGCGGGCTGGAAGCCCCGGCGTGAACGCCTACCTGTCCGGCTCGGCCACCAACGGCCCCGTGCTGCTCACCCTCGACAACCTGCTCGTCACGAAGGACCTGCCATGACCCCTTCCATCCCCCTCCGTCGGGGCCTGGCCGCCGCCACCGCCGGTCTGCTGCTGCTCGGCGCCGCTGGTTGCGACGGCGAGCAGCCGGCTGCCACCAGCGCCAGCCCGGCGGCCGACACCGCCACGGGCACGGCCAGCGCGGCCCCGGCCTCCGTCGCCGCGAAGTCCCGGGCCGAGGCGAGGGCGAAGGCCGGGACGACCCCGGCGGCCGGCCATGCCGGCGAGCCGCAGCGCCCCGCTGCCCGGCCCAGCCCGGTGGTCTCCACGCCGGTGGAGCCGCCCCGCCGCGGCAACATCAAGCAGACCGTGGCCCCGTCGCCGGTGGCGAGCGCCGCGACGGTGGCCTTCGGCCAGGACAGCCATGTCTCCGACGACGTGGTGGTGCGGGTCAGCGCGACGAAGGCCGTCACCACCAGTGCCAAGGTGCCCGGGGACGTGGCCGGGCCCGGCGTCCTGGTCACCGTCACCGTCGAGAACCGGTCCGAGCAGCCGCTGGACGCCAGCAATGCCGTGGTCACCCTCACCGCCTCGGACCAGAGCCCCGCCGTGATGAACCTGGGCGAGCCAACCGAGATGTTCAGCGGCGTCGTGGCGCCCGGTGCCACCGCCAGCGCCGACTACGCCTTCCGCGTCGCCAGGAACAAGCGCCGCCCGGTCACCGTCCAGGTGACCGTCGACCCCGCCCTCAAGGTGGCCAGCTTCACCGGGGACGTGGCATGAGCGGGCAGCGCGTGGTGGTGGCGGTGCTCACCTACAAGCGCCCCCAGGACCTGGTCGAACTGCTGCCGGTGCTGGTGCGGCAGGCCGCCTCGGCCGGCCGGCTGGGCATGACCGGCCGCGTGCTGGTGGTGGACAACGACCCGGCCGGCAGCGCCCGGCAGGCCGTCGAGTCCTTCCGTGCGGAGCAGCCGGTGGCGGTGGACTATGCCAACGAGACCGTGCCCGGCATCGCCGCCGCCCGGGCCCGTGCCCTGGTCGAGGCCGCCGAGGACGGCTGGCTGGCCTTCATCGATGACGACGAGCGTCCCGGTGAGAACTGGCTGGTGGACCTGCTGCAGACCGCCCGCGACCACCAGGCCGTCGGGGTGGCCGGTCCGGTGCGCTCCGTGCTGCCCGAGGGGGCCGATCCGTGGATCGCCGAGGGAGGCTTCTTCGACCGTCGCCACCGCTGGGGCCTGCAGCGCGGTGCCGAGCTGGACGAGGCCGCCACCAACAACCTGCTGGTGGACATGGACTTCGTGCGTACCCACCAGCTCACCTTCCTCACCACCCTGGGGCTGACCGGCGGCGAGGACTCGATGTTCACCCGGGGCCTGGTCCGCAATGGCGGCCGGCTGGTCTGGTGCCCGGAGGCCGAGGTGAGCGAACCGGTGCCCGCGCAGCGAGCCACCCGTCGTTGGGTGCTGCAGCGGGCGCTCAGCTACGGCAACTCCGCGGCCCTGGTGCGTCGCACCGAGCACGACGCCCCGGCGGTACGGGTCCGGCTGGTGGCCGGCGGCCTGGCCCGCACCGGCGGCGGCCTGCTGCGCGCCGGGCTCGGGACCGTCCGTCGTGACACCTTCGGCCAGGCGCAGGGCCTGCGCACCGCCCTGCGGGGCGTCGGGATGGCCCTGGGCGGCGCGGGTCTGGCCTGGAGCGAGTACGCCCGCGACGGCCGTCACCTGGTGCGCGCCGAGGTGCACCCGGGCTGAGCGCCACCACCACCGTCACAGCCCTTTGCCAGTTGGAGACCGGCATACTGGGGCAACTGGTGCGGGGGCGCCTGAACGGTCCCGTCGCACGTCATCCTGGAAGGCGACATCTGCATGGACCTGCGCGGCTACCTGACCCTGATCCGCAAGTACCTGCCCCTGATCCTGGCGGCCTCCCTGCTGGGTCTGCTGGGCGGCTTCGGCCTGTACGCCGCGACCCCCAAGAGCTATGCCGCCGACGTGCAGTTCTACGTCTCGACGCCGGTGCCGGACGGCACCAGCGCCCAGTCCGGCGGCCAGTTCGCCACCGGCCGGATGACCTCCTACGGGGAGCTGCTCAGCAGCCAGGAGCTCGGTGAGCGCGTGGTCAAGGCCGCCGGCCTGACCGACCTCAGTGGGCTGCAGGTGGCCAAGAAGATCACCGCCACCAGCTCGGTGGACTCGGTGCTGCTCAAGGCCACCGTGACCGACACCGACCCGCAGCGTGCCCTGGCCATCGCCCAGGGCATCGACAAGGTCTTCGGCCCGATGGTGGACAAGCTGGACAACACCGGTCGCACGGTGCCGATCGTGCAGATCAACACCGTCTCCGCGCCCAAGGTGAACCCCAACCCGGTGGCCCCCAAGCCCAAGATGAACCTGCTGCTCGGCCTGGCGCTGGGTCTGGGCCTCTCGCTCGCCTTCGCCGTGGTCCGCGAGCTGCTGGACCAGTCGGTGAAGAGCCCCGAGCAGGCCCGCGAGGTGGTGGGCGCCCCGGTGATCGGCACCATCCCGGCCGACAAGGCCAGCGACGACCGCCAGCTGCTGGTGGGATCCGACCGCACCACCGCGCGCGCCGAGGCCCACCGCCAGCTGCGCACCAACCTGGCCTTCCTGGACAGCGCCCGCAGCGCCAAGGTGATGGTCTTCACCTCGCCCGCCGGCGCCGACGGCACCTCCACGGTGGCCGCGAACACCGCCCTCGCCTTCGCCGAGGCAGGCGAGCGGGTCTGCCTGGTGGAGGGAGACCTGCGCAGCCCCGGTGCGCTGGCCGCCTTCGCCCGCTTCGGCAACGGCCTGGACCCCGAGGCGCTGACCGGTGACGGCCTGTCGGCCGTGCTGGCCGGCCGCGCCGAGCTGGGCGCCGTGCTGCGCACCTGGCGCAGCGAGAACACCAGCCTGGACCTGCTGGGCGCTGGACAGGTGCCCCCCAATGCCGCCGAGCTGCTGGCCTCGCCGCGCCTGGAGGCCACCCTGGCCGAGCTGCGCTCTCGCTACGACCGGGTCGTGGTGGACGCCCCGGCCCTGCTGCCGGTGGCCGATGCCTCCGTGCTGGCCGCCGCCGCGGACGGCGTCGTGCTGGTGGCGCGCAGCGGTCGCACCACCACCGCCCAGCTGCAGGCCGCCCGCTCCGCGCTGGAACCGATCCGCGCCCGCATCCTGGGCGTCGTGATGAACCGCGCCCGCACCGCGGGCAGGACCGCCGCGCGGCGCGGCTGAGCATGTCCACCTCCGTCCTGCCGGGTGCCCGGCCGGCGCCCAGCCGCCTGCGACGCGGGCTCGACGGCTGGCGCACCGCCGAGTGGCTGCTGGCCGCCTTCTGCATCGTGATGGTGGCCGCCCGGATCCGGCTCGGTGGTGGCCTGGTGGTCGCCGACCCGCTGGCCTGGCTGCTGGCGCCGCTCTGGCTGCCGGTGCTGCGGCGCTATCGCGGGGCCCGCACCCTGCTGGTGGTGGGCCTGGTGGCCTGCTGCGCCAGCTGGGTGCTCACCCGCTACGCCTCGGTGGACCACCACGTGAGCATGAAGCTCAACTCCCAGATCATCAAGGTCATCGCCTCCATGCTCACCGGCACCGGGCTGCTGCTCTGGGCCCGCGAGCACGTGCGGATGCCGCACCTGCTGGCCCTGTTCGGGATCGGCCTGCTGATCGCCGGGCCCTCGAGCGCCAAGCTGTTCGCGCAGAACCCGTGGAAGTTCGGCTTCTCCATCCCGGTGACCATCATCGTGGTGGGCCTGGTGGGCAGCCAGAAGCGGCCTCGGGCCACGCTCGGGGCGCTGGCCTTCTTCGGCCTGCTCTGCGTGCTCACCGACGCCCGCTCCAACCTGTCGGTGCTGCTGCTGACCATCGTGCTGATCGGGTGGCGGCTGATGCCCGGCGTGCGCTCCCGGCGCAGCACCGTGCTGGGCACCCTGTCCGCGCTGGCGGCCGTGGCGGCCGCCGCCTACTACGGACTGCAGGCCGCCATCCTGGACGGTGTGCTGGGCGAGGAGACCCGTGCCCGCTCCGAGGAGCAGCTGCGCACCTCCGGCAGCCTGCTGCTGGGCGGGCGCCCCGAGCTGGGTGCCTCGACGGCCCTGTTCCAGCACCGGCCGATGGGCTTCGGGGGCGGCACCTTCCTGAACTCGATCGACCTCACCGCCGCGAAGAACGGCATGGCCACCCTGGGCTATGACCCCAACAACGGCTACGTCGAGCGCTTCATGTTCGGCCGCGGCACCGAGCTGCACTCGGTCCTGTTCGACCTGTGGAGCTGGTGCGGCATCGCCGGCCTGGTCTTCGCCCTGCTGGTGGCGATCAACGTGCTGGTGATCCTGGGCCACCAGCTGAACCACTCGCCGGTCTCCGGCGCGGCGGTGGTCTTCGTGGCGCTGCTGACGCTGTGGAACCTGCCCTTCAGCCCTTGGTTGGCCTCGGTGCCGATCATGGTGCTGGTGCTGGCCGCCGGCCTGCCCAGACGGCCCTCCACCCTGCCGCAGCTGCGCCGCGAGTCACCCGACGAGGGCCTGGTCGACTACGTCTGACCCGGGCCGGGCAGCTGCCCCGGGCCTCAGGGCTGGCGCGGGCCCTCGAGCAGTTCCTGCTCCGCGATCTCCTCGCCGGGTTGCTGGTCGAAGGGGCCGTCGCCCTTCTCATCAGCACCGCGGCCCGGCGCCTGCGCCAGGGCTCGTCGCTCGGCGATGTCGCGGCGGACGTAGAACAGGTTGGGCAGCACCTGGCAGAGCACCACCGCGATGGAGGAGCCGATGATCGGGCCACCGGCGCCGATCCGGGTGGTGAGCCAGAAGCTGATGGCCAGGTTCACCGGCACCATGATGACGATCGGCAGCACCTGGAACTTCAGGCCCTTCTCGTCGGTCATGTACATGCCCAGCGGGTAGTTGGCCGCCTGGGTCACGACGAAGAAGGCGAAGCCGCCGATCAGCCACCAGCTCAGCACGATCTTGCCGTCGCTGAGCCAGTGCGAGATCCACGGGATCACTCCGGCCAGCGCCAGGCCGGAGGCCAGCCCGATGCCACTGAAGATCCAGGTGGTGCGCCAGGGGGTCACGACGCGGCCCTCGGCGCGGGCCTTGGCGTACATCGGCCACAGCGCCACACCGGCGGCGGTGATGGTCTGCACCAGCATCTGGAAGAACTGGCTGGACATGTTGTACTGCGCCAGCGCGTCGTCGTCGGCCAGGTGGCTGAGCAGCAGCCGGTCGGTCTGCATGGCGATCGGCAGGGCCATCATCTGCGCCAGCTGCGGCCAGGCCAGGCCCATGATGTCGGCATTGGGCACGGCGCGGGTGCGGGGCACGTCGCGCACCATGCGGCGGAAGTTCGGGCCCAGCGAGCGCCAGGCCAGCAGCAGGCAGATGGCGGCGGCCAGCGCATTGGCCACATAGGTGAGCACCGCGATGGCATTGCCGGCCGGCCAGCCGGTCCAGGCCAGCAGCACGATGCTGGCCAGCATGAAGGGGGCCACCACCAGGCCGCTGAGCACCTGCGCCTGCGGGCGTCCCAGCGCGATCACCATCCGCGGGAAGATGGTCATCGGCAGGGTGACGGCGAAGATGACCAGGCACCAGAAGGTGGTGACCCCGCCGCCGGGCAGCAGGCCCTTGCCCAGGATGGCGGGCCAGGCACCCAGCAGGGTGGGCAGCAGTCCCACCAGGATGATCACGCCGGCCGAGACCACCAGGTAGCGCAGGGCGGTGGTCAGCGTGCGCGCCATCTCGCGGTCCTCGCGCGGGTCCTCGGCCTGGCTGACGGCATTGATCACCACGGCGGCCATGCCGAGGCTGGCGAAGGGCAGCAGCGAGGGCAGCGAGGCCAGCAGGCCGTACTGCGCGTAGGCGGGCTTGCCGAAGTGGGCCAGGATCAGCTTGGTGTTGATCATGCCCAGCACGCCGCCGATGCCCATCACGATCACCTTGAGGCCCGCGGTGGAGCCGATGGTCACCCAGATGCTGCGCTGCTTCTTCACCGCCGGTGCGTCCGGCTGGGCTGCTGCGCCGTCGTCCCGGCGCGGCTGGCCGGCCTGCTGGTCTGTGCTGGAAATGGTGCTGCCCCCGTCGTCCTGCTGAAGGGCACCTCCCCGGCCGCGCCGTGCGACCGCATTCCCTGCCCGGCTGGACAATCTACTCCTCGACCGGCGGCCCGGTCCTGCTGGCGGAGGCCCAGCTTCTCAGCTCGGGCACACCTTCGGCACGACGACGGCGGCGCTCCCGGTGGGGAGCGCCGCCGTCGATGCCAGGTGCGGGTGGTTCAGTGCTTGCGCTGGTCGGCCAGCCAGGCCGCGCCCACGATGCCGGCGCTGTTGAGCAGCTTGGCCGGGACGATGGGGGTGTTCAGCTCGAGCAGCGGGAGGAACTTCTCCGACTTCTTGCTGACGCCGCCGCCCACCACGAACAGGTCGGGCCAGAAGAGCATCTCCATGGTCTCGTAGTAGCGCTGCAGGCGCTCGGCCCACTCCTTGTAGCTGAGGTCCTTGCGCTCCTTGACCGAGTGCGCCGCGCGGGTCTCCGCGTCCTTGCCGTCCACCTCGATGTGGCCCAGCTCGGTATTGGGCAGCAGGATGCCGTCGTTGATCACCGCGGTGCCGATGCCGGTGCCCAGGGTGGTGAGGATCACGACGCCCTCGGTGCCCTTGGCGGCGCCGTACTGCACCTCGGCCACACCCGCGGCATCCGCGTCGTTGACCAGGGTGATGGGGCGGCCCAGCTTCTTGGTGAAGAACTTCTCGGCCTCCAGGCCCTTCCAGCTCTCGTGCAGGTTGGCGATCATCGGCACCACGCCGTGGCGCACCGGCGCCGGGATGGTGATGCCCACCGGGCCGTCACCGATGGTCTTCGCGAAGTGGTCCACGATCTGGCCCACCACCTCCGCGACATTCTCCGGCGTCGACTCTTCGGGGGTGTCGATCCTGAAGCGCTCCTCGGAGAACTCGCCCTTGGCGAGGTCGACGGGCGCACCCTTGACGCCCGAACCGCCGATGTCGATGCCCAGCACTGTGCTCATGGGCCCCCACCCTAGGGCATCGTCCGCGGGCCGGACAGGCCGACCGGGGACCGGTCGCGGGGTGCTCTTAGGCACGGATGCCCGGGCCATGGCGGCCCGGGCATCCGGCGGGGTTCAACCCGTGGGGTTGTCTCAGGCGTCGACGCGCTCGTCGGTGCGGAAGCGGGTCTCCTGGAAGGGCTCGGCGGCGGGCGGGCTCGCGGCCTCGGTGTCGAAGACGCCGGGCTCCACGACCAGCTCCTCGGAGGCCGGCACCAGCATCTCGGTGCTGGGGGTACGGGTGGGCTCCACCGGGTGCACGGCGCGCAGGCCGTAGCCCAGGTTGTAGAGCTCCTCGAAGTAGCGCTTGGACTGCAGGCTCATCAGGGCGCTCACCATCAGCTGCATGCTGAGCACGCAGGCGGTGATGGCCAGGCCCTGCCAGCCCAGCTTGCCGAGGCAGGTGAGCACGACGGCCAGCACGCCCAGCACGAGCGCCGGGATCAGCGGCACCCAGAAGGGGCGCCACAGGTAGCCGTTGATCAGCTGGCGGTAGGTGGTCAGCCGGCTGGTGGTGCTGGTCAGCGCCGAGCGGCTGACCCGCTGCTCCAGGCCGGTCCAGTTCAGCGTGGCCGGGATCTCCTCGATCCGGGCCCGCAGGATCTGGGCCTTGTAGATGATCTCCACCATCACGTCGGGCCCCTCGGCCTTCAGCGAGAGCGAGCGGATGAAGGGGCCGTCGTAGGCGCGCACCATGCCGGTGAGCGTCTTGACGTCGTGGTAGCTGGTGAAGTTCAGGAACTTGTTGGCGGCCTGCGAGCGCACCGCCAGCGGCCTGGGCACCTGCACCGAGGCGCCGCCCTCCATGTAGGGGGAGGCGATCACGATGTGCGGGTGCGAGGCCTGCCAGGTGTCGATCAGCCGCGAGATGTCGTCGATGGAATAGCTCAGGTCGCAGTCCACGGCCAGCACCACGTCTCCGGTGGAGGCGGCGATGCCGGTGCGCATGCCGGCACCCAGGCCCGCATTGCGGCGGTGCGACAGGATGCGGACCGGTGTGCCGATCTTCTCCGCGGCCGCGGTGGCGGCCTCGAAGGTGGCGTCCGGGCTGCCGTCGTTGACCACGACGATCTCCCAGTCGATGTCCGCCTTGCTGCGCGACAGGCAGTCCAGCTGCTGCAAGGTGCGGGCGATGGTCGCCTCTTCCTTGTAGGCCGGCACGATGAAGGTGCCTTTCAGGCGCGCGCCCTGGTCGATCTTCCCCATGTGGATCCCCCCGAGATGCGGCCCCCCCGGACCACGTTCAACGCTGTTCAATCTATCCCCACCCGCGCGCTGGGTCGCAGCCGGACCGGTCGATTGATCACTTCCTCAGCTGATCGGCAGACCCGGCCCCAACATTTGAACCTGCCAGCCCTACACGGTGTTTGCGAGTCACCGAGATGCCTGCCTTCCCGCGCCGACGGGGCCGGCCTCAGGACTTCTGCAGCACGGCGGTGACCAGGTCGTCCAGCGGGTAGGGCGCCGCGGCGAAGCGGCCGACGCCGCGCAGCAGGCGCGCGGCCAGCCCGTGGTTGCTGGCCCCCACCTGCTGGCCCAGGACGGTGGACAGGCTGACCAGCTTGGGCGTGGGGCGCCAGGCCACCAGCTCCAGGCCGGCGTCGCAGGCCATCCGCGCCATGCCGGCGCGGGTGAACAGCCACAGCACCGACGGCGGGCTGAGCTGCTGCCACCGCGAGCCGGCCCAGCGGGCGGTGCGCGAGCCGACATCCCAGGTCTCACAGATCACGGTGCCGCCCTCCACCAGCCGCTCAGCCGCCTGCTGCAGGGCCAGACGCGGGTCGGCCAGGTGCTCCAGCACCTGGAAGAAGCAGACCGCGTCCAGCGGGCCGGCCACCTGGCAGAGCTCGCCCACCACCGGGTGGCCCTTGTCCCGCGCTCGCTGGGCTGCCCAGGCGGAGGTCTCGACGCCGGTGGCCTGCCAGCCGGCCTCGCGGGCCACGTCGAGGAAGAAGCCGGTGGCGGCGCCCACGTCGGCCAGGGTGCCGGGCTCGAGGATGCCGGGATGGGTGGAGCGGGCGGACTCCAGCCGGCGCAGCCGCTGCCGGGCGGTCAGCCGGTGCCAGCGCTCGTCGGCCTCGTAGTCGACATAGCCCGCGATCTCACCGCCCTGGACGAAGTAGTCGCGCGTGTACAGCTGCTCGGGCCGGGTGGGCAGCGGCGTGAGCTGGCCGGTGCCGCAGGCGCGGCACAGCCGGTAGTGGTGGGCCGGGTGCTGCCTCACGGCCAGCAGGGTGCTGGCCGTGCTCCGGCAGATGGTGCACTCAAACGACTCCGAGCTGTTCATGAGGGCTCCTTGGCTGGTGCGGCTGGGCTGCTTCGGGCTCCAGCCGGAGCAGCCACAGGGCTCCGGCCAGGGCGACAAGGATGCCGATGACGGTGAGCGGCATCATCCCCGCGCGGGGGAGCTCACCCATCAGCGTGACGCCGACGAGCGAGGGCAACAGGGTCTCCACCAGGTACATGGGCCCCAGGACCGTGGTGGCACTGCTGCGGGCCAGGCCGCGGGTCATCTGCACCTGGCCCAGCACGATGCCGACCCCGGTGAGCAGGCCCACCAGCCAGGTGCTGGCCGGCAGCTCCCAGAAGCGCCACAGCGGGTGGGCGGCGTCGCCGATCACCAGCCGGGCACCGATGGCGCCGAAGGAGAAGCCCACCCCCGCGAGCACGCCGAGCAGGGCGGGTGGCAGGGGCAGGGCCAGGCCCACCAGGCAGATGAGCGCGCAGCCCGCCATCAGCAGCTCGTGGGCGGGACGGATCGCCACCGCCGGGCCGGGCACCGTGGTGGGTCCCAGGATGGCCAGCCCCAGCAGCAACGCGACGAGCGCCAGCGCGTCTCGCCAGCCCAGTCGCCGGGCACCCGTGGCGTGCTGGATGGCGGCGGTGATTCCGAGGCCCACGTTGGCGCAGACCTGCACCACCATCAGCGGCAGGGTGCGCCGCGCGGCCAGGGTGAACAGGAAGCCGGCTGCCTGCAGCACGGTGCCGCTCCACCAGGTGCGCGAACGCAGGGCGCCGCGCTCGTCGCGCGAGCCGGCGTGCAGGTTGGCCCCGGCGAAACCGTAGGCGAGCACGCCCAGCACCAGGAAGACCCCGCTGAGCACGGCGGCGGCCACCTCAGGACCTCATCGGGCCGCGGGCCAGCGCTCGTCGATCTGCTCGACGATCATCCGGCTGGCACTGTGCTGCGGGTAGGGCAGCTCGCGCTGCTCCAGGGCGGCGCGCCAGACCGGCGCGTCCTCCCAGGCCTGCAGCATGGCGGGCACCGGATCCGCCTCGCCCAGCAGCCGGCACCAGGCGGGATCGCCGACCAGCAGCTCGGGACGTTCGGTGGAGTCGCGCACCACCAGCAGCGGGCGACGGAAGAGGCAGGCCTCCTCCTGCACGCCGCCGGAGTCGCTCACCAGCAGGCCGGCGGCGGCCTCCAGCCCGACGAAGGTGCGCGGCGGCTGCGGCTCGATGATCCGGGCAGCACCCAGCCGGTCGCGCAGGCCCCAGCGGTCCAGGTTCTTGGCGGTGTGGGGGTGCAGCGGCAGCACGACGGTGGTGCGCTCGGCCAGCGCTCCCAGCGCGGTGGCCAGGCGCTCCAGCTTGTCGCGGTCGTCGACGGTGCCGGCGCGGTGCACGGTGGACAGGACGTACTCGCCGTCGGCCAGGTCGAGGCGGTGCAGCAGCTCGGCGCGCTCCTCGGCGCCCGGGGCGACGGTGTCCATGGCGTCCAGCAGGGTGTTGCCGGTGACCACGATCCGCTCCTCGGCGACGCCCTCGTGGCGCAGCTGGTCGGCAGTGGCGTCCAGCGGGGTGCAGCACAGGTCGGCCACCTGGTCCACCAGGATCCGGTTGACCTCCTCGGGCATGGCGCGGTCATGGCTGCGCAGGCCCGCCTCCACGTGCACCAGCGGGGTGCCGGTGGCGCTGGCGGCCAGCCCGCCGGCGAGCGTGGAATTGGTGTCTCCCTGCACCACGACGGCGCGCACCGGCTGCTCGGTGAGGTAGCGGGTGAGCTCCATGGTGGCCAGGCCGATCTGTTCGCCGCGCGAGCGCCCACCGATGTCGATGTGGTCGGTGACCGTCACACCGGCCAGGTCGGCCAGCACGTTGTTCCACATCTGCTCGTCGTAGTGCTGGCCGGTGTGCACCACGCGGGCGCGGGGACCGAGCTCACGGGCGATCACCGCCAGCTTGATGGCCTCCGGACGGGTGCCGATGACCACCAGCACCTGGTCCGGTGTCGACTGGGCCGCTGCCACGTTCACGCCTTCCGGCCGCGGTGGAGCAGGTCGGTGCTGCGCTCGGCCACCGGGATGCCCTTGATGCTCTCGGCGTGCTCTCCGACGCCGACCAGCGTGTAGTGGCGGCGGAACTCGTTGATGATGAAGTCGAGCATCTCGCGCTTGTTCTCCAGCGGCATGGTCATGCCGGGGAAGAACTCCAGGCCGGGGGCGTCCTTGCCGTCGAGCAGGTCCAGCGGGTGCAGCAGCAGGCTGGGCTGGGTGCCGGTGGCCTTGCAGAAGGCCAGGGCGGCGCGGATGTAGGCCTTGGCGACGGGCATCGAGTAGCCGGACAGGTAGATCACGTAGGAGGCGTGGATCGGCACCCGCACCAGCGGGAAGACCGTCACGGGCACCTCCGTGAGCTGGACGGCGGGGCTGGTGGTGCCGCCGGCGCCGTGCTGGCAGGGCGCCTTCCAGGTGAAGGGCTTGTTGGGCAGGGCGGCATCCCACAGCGAGCCGAACAGGGCCTTGCGGTCCTCGCGCTCGGCCTTGGTGAGCTCCTTGTTGGTGCGCAGGTAGTACTGCCGGGCGAAGGGGCCGATCCAGGTGGCCAGCACCGAGCAGTCGTAGTCGTAGTCCAGCTCCACCAGGGCGCGCATCAGGTCGGGCGACATGGCGAAGCCGGGGGCGCGGAAGCCGCGCGGCTTGGGTGCGCCGGCGGCCTCGATGGCCTCCTCGGTGCGCTTCAGCTCGTCGCGCAGCTGCTGCGGCGAGTACAGGTGCAACCAGGGCTCGTGCTCGTAGGAGTGGGAGCCGATCTCGCAGCCGAACTGGCTCATGGCCTGCACGAAGTCGGGGCCGTCCGCGGCGGCGGCGTCGGCACCCACCACGAAGACGGTGGGCTTGATGTCATGGGCGCCGAAGGCGTCGGCCATGCGCTCGGTGAGCACCGGGAGGTAGCTGGGGCGCTCCACCCAGTCGGCATCGCCGTGGGTGCGCTTGTAGCTCCAGAAGTTGTCGGCGTCGAGGCCGATGCTGGCGATTGGCTTGGTCATTTCGTGTCCCCCTGGGTCGGTGCCAGGGCCTCGTCGGCCATGGCGAGGGAGCCCTCGACGTTCAGGGTTCCCGTGGTGTTCTGGGCGGTGCTGACGACGTGCACGCCGTCCACCGAGGTCTGGTACGGAAGCGGGCGGCCGGCGCCCGGCAGGGGCAGCGGCACCACGTGGCGGGCGCGGTTGATCGAGCTGGCCACCGGCGTGATGGTCCGGCCCGGGAAGCAGCTGCGCAGGGCGGCCAGCAGCCGCTCGGTCAGCTCCTCGTCGGAGGCGTCGAACCAGGCGTCGTCGCTGGCGCAGTAGTGGGGCAGGTAGACCAGCTTCGCGCCGCCGGTGGCGTCCTCGGCCATCAGTGCGTGCATGCCGATGACGCCGGTGAGGCCGACGTCATCGGTGAGGTAGGTGATGTAGGAGTCGTTGGGTGCCTGCTCCAGCAGGAGGGTGCCGCAGACCACGCCCAGGTAGGGCGCCTCGGTGAGCTGGCGGCCCTCGGCCTCGGTGAGCTGGGGCACCAAGCGCTTCGCGACGGGGCCGGGGGCGGTGACGAAGACCCGGTCACCGGTGAGCACGCGGCCGTCCTCCAGCTCGACGGCCACCCGCGCCCCGGGGGCCTCGGGCGAGGAGCTCACCCGGGTGGCATTGGCGCCGGTGAGCACCTCGCCACCCAGCTCCACGAGCCGGGTGCGCATGGCCTCGAAGACCGGGCCGTAGCCGGCGGGCAGGACGCCGAAGCGGTCGCCGGCACCCTTGAGGCGGGCCTGCACCAGGCGACGGAAGGTGGAGACCATGAAGCCGGCCGAGACCTGGTCTGCCTGGGTGCCCAGCTTGGCGCGCAGGATGGGCCACCAGAAGGCCTCGAGCGCGGACCGTCCGGCGGTGGCGCCCAGCCACTTCACGGCGGTCATCCGGTTGGCCACCGGCATCGGCAGCGCCAGGGAGGCGGCGATCGAAGCGCCGATCCGGGCCCGGTCGGCCAGCTTGAGCATGGGCAGCGTGGCCATCTCCACCAGGCTGGTGGCCGGGTACTGCTTGCCCTGGTTGATGATCTCGGCCGGGGCCGAGGTCCAGCGGATGGTGTCCTTGAGGCCCAGCTCGTCGAGCAGGGCCAGGACGTGCTCGTCGGACTCCAGGATCACGTGGTAGAAGCGGTCCACCTCGAAGCTCTGCCCGTTCACCTCGAAGGTCTCGTTGGCGGTCAGCCCGCCCAGCTCCGGGTTCTTGTCCACCAGTGTCACCCGGTGCCCGGCCTGCGCCCCACGCAGCGCCAGGTAGGTGCCGGTGGCCCCGCCCCCGACGACGATCCATTCCTGTGCCATTCGTTCCCCCAACGATTGGTTCTGGTCCGACCCTATGACCTGAAGGTGACAGGAAGCTGAGTGAGGGGGCTCTGGCTGAGGTGGGCGGAGGGCTTCTTCAAGGATTCTGCAGGATGTCAGACCGTGTGGCCGCCATGCCGCGGACATGTGAAGATGGGTGGACCACGGGGGACAGTCGGGCGCGTGCGCCCGGCACGAGGGGATCAGATGGCCAGCACTCAGCACCAGGGGCGTGACGCCCACGCGGTGGCCAGGGAATGGGCGGCAGCGACCGCCTTCGCCCTGTCCGTCTACTACTGCTGGGCGGTGACGAGCGGCCTGGCGAACCTGGACGGGCCGGGCGGTGAGCACGGCTTCGACTTCCGCGACACCGTCTGGATGCCGCTGCGTGACTTCCTGGCCGGCGGCGTGCCCTGGGACGTGGACTACTACCTCACCAAGTTCCCCTATGC
The DNA here is from genome assembly GCF_039526385.1 of Luteococcus peritonei. Taxonomy (NCBI): domain Bacteria; kingdom Bacillati; phylum Actinomycetota; class Actinomycetes; order Propionibacteriales; family Propionibacteriaceae; genus Luteococcus; species Luteococcus peritonei. The sequence continues at coordinate 70,084 of NZ_BAAAIX010000007.1, forward strand.
CCAGAACTTCCCGCTCTACACCCCCTCCTACTGGTGGTTCATGGCTCCCTTCCTGGTGATGCCCTACCGCCTGGGTGCTGGTGCCTGGGCCGTGCTGGCGGTCTACGCCCTGGTCTGGTTGGTCCACCGCAGCCTGAGGCTGATCGCACCCCGCCTGCTGGCCGAGCAGCCGTGGCTGGTGGCCGTCGGCAGCGTGGTGCTGTGCATGACCCGTCCGGGTCGCGCCGGCATCCTGTCGTGCAACTGGGCGGTCTTCTGCGCGGTGGCCGCGGGCGTGCTGCTGATGCCGATCGTGCGGCGCTGGGCCGTCGTCGGCCTGGTGATGACCGCCCTGGTGAAGCCACAGGCCGGACTCGCCGCCCTTGTCGAGCAGGTCGTGCTGCGCCGGGGACGGCAGGTGGCCACCGCGGTCGGGCTGTCCGTCCTGCTCTCGCTGCCGATCGGGATCATCACCCTGGTGCGGCTGGGCGGCCTTGACCGCGCCATGGAGGTGCTGCGCAAGGTCCTGGCGGTGGGCGACGGTCCGGGCACCGGCCCGGGCGAGCACAGCTCCACCCGGATCGACCTCTACGGCACCGTGGGCCACGTGATCGGGTCGGCCCCGCCCGGCTGGGTGGCGCTGCTCTGCCTGCTCGTCTCCGGTGCCCTCACCCTGGGTGTCCAGGCCTGGGCGGTGCGCCGCGTCGCCTGGTCGGACCCCTGGTTCCTGCTGGCCGGCGGCCTGGGGCTGTGCCTGGTGCTGCCCAACCAGATCTACTCGGTGCCGGTGCTGGTGCCGGCCCTGGTGGCCCTGGTGCTGGCCTTCTGGCGTGCCGACGAGTGGCGCGGACGCCTGCTGCCCGGCCTGGCGCTGGCGCTGCTGGCGGTGCCCTTCGCCAACACCGGTCCCGCCTTCTCGATCCTGGGCATGGACAACCGCCAGGCCAACATCGTGACCGGTCTGGCCCTGTTCGCGGCGGCCGTCCTGGCCGCCGTCCAGCTGCTGCGTGGCCGTGGCCTGCCGGCGGTGCGAGGCGAGGGCTGGCCCGCCACGCGCGAGCCCGTAGTGGTCCACGCCCGTCCGGCCGTCCTGCCCGCCGAGCACCCGGAGGTGCAGCCGGTGGTGGATCCCGAGGAGACCGTCTCCCCGGAGATCGCCGCGGCGGAGTCCGACGAGCAGAGCCTGGCCCGCGACCTGCTGGGCCCCGTTCGGGCCGTCAAGGCTGAGAAAGGACGCCCCTATGGCTTGGACGAACGCTCACATTTGGTCGCTGCGCTCGTCCTCGTACGCTCTGACCGCCGGGTGAGAGCGGAAGGAATCGCCAAGGTAGCTATAGGTGAGGTCGAAGCTCGGAAGTTGCCGAACCGGACGTTGCGCCTCCGCGCGTAGCTTGACCCATGTGGGTAAGCGAGTTGCCAAGGATTCGTAGTCGAGAAGCTGACTTGGACTGCCGAGAAAGATCTGCGTGTTGCCGCTTCCGTCATGTGACCCTCTCCCCAGCTGCGACTCGATATAGCCCAGTGCGCGGTCAGCCAGATCTCCGAGTTCAAGATCCAGCGCGAAGAGGTCAAGGACCCAGCGTTTTCCACTGTGGGTGAAATGCAGGGTCCCGGCTGGCGGAGTGAATTGACGGAGGGCCGCGTACCGTCCTCCCGCCTTGAAGCTCAATGTCTCACCGCCGGAAATCGTCCAATCCGTGATTGTGTGAGCCCCATCGAGAAGGAGATGATCGATGTACTCGTCCACGTGTTCAATGGGATTCCGCACCTTTGAGACCTCGAACAGGTAGGCGTCCTCAGCGACTTGAAGGGCAGCGCGGAGGCGCGCTCCCCGGGAATCAGCAAGCTGTTGCATGTGTCCTCGAGGGAGCTGTCCGTGAGCGTGAACACCAACGGGCTTCAGTATGCGCGACACAATGATGCTTGCGAACAGTGCGGACTGCAGGTGTGACCAGGTGAGGTGGTGCGCACGTTCCTGCGTCACATCGCTCAAAGCTGTGCTGAGTGGCGTGACTTCTGAGCCGACGATTATGGCTTCGGCAATCTGCTCGGTGGCGATCAATGCTTGCCTTCGCAGCTCTCGAACATATAGCTCGTCGCGCTGTGGATCGCCCTCCGGGAAGTCTGCCCCCGTGAAGTAGTGGTTCAGCATGGCGTCTTGATCATAGAGCGCACAGACCTGAGATCGCCCCCGTGGCGAAATTTGCTTGTCGGGAGGGTTGAAGATTTGTGCGCGGTGCCCGGAGGTCCTACTAGCTGGCCAGCGCGCGCTCCATCCGAAGCGGTGCCGGGCGCGGGGCACGGGCGCGCAGCAGGGCCAGGGCCAGGCCCAGCACCAGGCCACCGCCAAGCCCGCCCGCCGCGAAGAGCAGGGGAGAGGGACCGGCGGGCCGCTTCGGTTCGGCGGCCCGGGTGATCTGGGTCACCTCGACGCCGCCCCGGGCTCCGCTGGGCAGCTTGATCAGCTCGGGGAGCCTGCGGGTCTGCTCGGCCGCCACCGCATTGGCCAGCCCGGCGGCCTGGGCCGCGGTGCCGGCCTGCACGGTGGTCTCGATCACGGAGGTGGCCTCGCGTCGCTCCACCGTGGTCATGGCGACGGCCTGGTCATAGTCCAGACCCACCGCGCCCGCGGCCGGCTGCAGCACCAGCTGGGAGCCGCCCACCGCGGCATAGGTCTGGGCGATCGAGTCCAGGTAGTTGGAGGCGGCGTTCAGCTCGTCGACGGAGTCGGCACCTGCCACCGCCACCACCACCTCGGCGGTGGCCAGGTAGCGGGGCTGCTGGGCTCGCCCCGCCAGCAGTCCGAGCAGGGCACCCAGCAGGGCCAGGGTCAGCAGCAGGCGCCAGCTGCGGCGTCCCAGGGAGAGGTAGTCGGTCAGTTCCATCGGGGTCCTCGGGTCAGGGCCCGCCGGGCGGCGGGGTGCGAAGGGATCGTTGCGGCCGGGGGAGCGGCAGGACGGCGGACCACCCGCTGACGGCCGCGTCGTGCCCGTCGGGGCGCGCGGCGTCGGGCGGCATTGGTGAGGCTGAACAGGGCCAGCAGCCAGAACCACAGGTAGTTCAGGCCGGAGGCGCTCTCGTTGAACAGGGCGGAGGTGAAGAGCACCACCACAGCGGCCAGCGAGTAGCCGTGGGTGGCGGCGGTGACGCGCACGGCCGCGCGGCAGGCCGAGACGAAGATGACGACGTAGAGCAGTCCCGCCAGCAGGCCACCCATCAGCAGCGCCGCCAGGAAGGCGTTCTCGCTGGGCAGGCCGCCGGTGAGCCGGAGCAGCTCGTCGTCGCGCAGGCCGGGCTCGTGCAGCGGCGGGTAGCCGTAGCCGTAGGCGGCGTAGTCGCCCAGGTGCGCCAGGATCGTGGCCCAGATGGTGGTGCGACCCGTCCCGTTGACCAGGCTGTCGGTGGAGGTGGTGCCCAGCAGGTGCTCCAGCAGGGACTGCAGCAGCAGGGCGGCCCCCACCACCGCCAGGCTGATGGTGACCATCGCCCGCTCCAGCAGGTGACGGCGGTTGAAGAAGACGAACTGCAGCCCGACCGCCACCAGGCTGCCCAGGATCGCGGTCTTGCTGAGCGACTCCACCATCACGTACAGGCAGAGCACCAGCAGCACCAGGTTCGGCCAACCGCGCCGGGCCAGCACCTGGGCCAGGAAGAACAGGCCCACCAGGGCGGCCTCCAGGCCCAGCGTGATCGGGTGGCTGCCGCCGGTCAGGCGTGCCACCCCGGCGGTGCCCACCTCACGGTTGTCCAGCACCACAGCGATGCACAGGTGGGTGGCCGAGGCCAGGAAGACGGCATGGAAGAAGCTGCCGGGCGTGCGCTGCTCGCAGCAGTACAGGGCCAGCACGCCCATCGGCATCACCAGGTACTGCAGCAGGTCCGCCACCGGGTGGCCATTGGCCACGGTGCTCAGCCCGACGACGGTGCAGTAGGCCACCAGCGCGCCCAGCAGGCCGGGCCCGGGCAGGCTGCGGGGGAGGCGAGAGGGCAGTCCGTGGGCGCATTCCAGGGCGAGCACCAGCAGCAGCAGGGCGGTGAAACCCATCTTGCCCAGGCTGACCGCCGGCATCTGCAGCAGCGTCGCATTGAGCGGCAGGAAGACCAGGAAGCAGAACAGGGTCCACTCCACCACGGTCCGCCCGGAGTGCAGCAGCCGTTCCGGTGCCGTCTCCGCCATCGGTGGTGGCGGGTCGGCCATCGGTACCGCAGACGGGGCCGATGCGAGGGGTGCCCGACCGGGCGGGGGGGATGGCGGCGGAGCCCGTCTCCCCGACGGCTCCGGGCCGTGAGGGGCGGACAGCCAGACCCCTGATCCACGCAACTCTCCCCCGATCCTTGCGTCGCTGGGAATCGTAGCGGACAAAGGAATCCCCGGGGATCAAAGATCCCCGGGGAGAGGCTGGAAGCCTTGGCTCAGGCGGGCAGCACGCGGTTGGCCAGGCCGCGGCGCAGGCTGGTCAGACGACCTGCGGGGCGGGAGAGCTGGTAGTCGTGCGCGCGGGCCCAGAAGTCCACCAGCGCCTGGCTGGCCGGCTCGGGCGACCACAGGCGGCGGGCCCGCTCGGCGTGCTGGCGCGAGAGCTCCTCCAGCCTCGGCCGGTCGGTGCGCAGCTGCTCCAGCTTGGCGGCCAGCTCGGCGCGGTCGTCCTCGCCGAAGGTGCACCACTCGTCGCCCACCACATTGGGCAGCTCGCCGCTGCGGGAGGTGAGCGCGGGCAGGCCCACGGTCATCGCCTCGGCCACGGTGCGGCCGAACTGCTCGGCCCAGGGGCGGGTGGTGAGCGAGGGCTGCACCATCACGTGCGCGGCGGCCATCCGGGAGGCCAGCTCCTCGGCCGGGATCTGCCCGGTGAAGTCTAGTCGCACGCCCAGCCGGTCGGCCAGTTCGGCCAGCCGCTGCTGCTCGGGGCCGGCGCCGCAGGCGGTGAGGCGGTAGGAGCCGCGTGCCTCGAGGCTGCCGACGGCCTCCACCACGCGGTCGAAGCCCTTCTCCGGGTCCAGGCGGCCCAGCAGCAGGATCTCGAAGTCGGTGGCGTCGCCGCGCCAGGAGGAGGGTGTGAAGACCGGCGGCGGGATGATCGCGGGGGTCACGAAGGTGGGGATGCCGGGCACCATGCGCTCCACGGCGCGCGCGCCCTCCACATTCCAGCTGGCATAGCCGGCCAGCTGGCCGGCCACCGCCTGGGTGAGCGCATAGCGCACGACGGGCTTGGCGCCGTCGGTGAAGAACTGGTTCTCCGCACCGTGCAGGATCACGCCGGGGCGACGGCTGAACTCCAGCAGGGCGGGGATGCCCCAGGGCTCGCTGTTGATGTGGATGATGTCGGGGGCGAAGGCGTCCAGCTCGCGCGACATCCCCTTCAGGCGGCGGAAGGTGAGCTGCTCCTTGAGCACGTGCGCGGTCTCCAGGCCCACCTGGAAGTCCGGGATGCCGGGCTCGTCGCCGGCCGGGGCGATGACGCGCAGGTCGGCCACCTTGTCGCGAGCGGCGTACCAGAGGCGGTTGCTGAGCGGTCGCGACTCGGTGGAGACGACGGCCACGCGCAGGTCGTGGGGTGAGGTCATGGTTGTCCTTTCATCGAGCGTCCGAGGTCGACGGCGACCTCTGGACCATCCAGGCGACCAGGGCGATGGCCGCATTCTGCAGGAGCAGGAGCATCAGGTAGCCGTCGACGCTGTGCGTGGCGGCCATCACGAGCATGAGCACGATCATCAGCGCACCGGAGATGGTGCGTGCCCAGGAGATCGGGCGGTAGCGCCCGAAGACCTTGACCGTGGCCAGCCAAGTGGAGGCGACGGCATTCATCCAGGTGGAGATGCCACCCAGCAGCAGGGCCATCCGCGAGACATTCGCGTCGTGGCCGAAGACCAGCGGCGCCACCCACGGCCCCAGGGCCACGGCGGCCAGGGTGACCAGGGCGCCGATCACGCTCAGGCCCAGCATGGCCTTGCGTCGCAGCCCCGCCGAGGCGGCGTGGCCGCGCTGGGTCAGTGCCGGCACCAGCCACATGGACATGCCGGTGAAGATCATCGCCAGCGGCGAGTACAGCGTGGTGACCACCCGCACGCCACCCACCGTGGCCTTGCTGGCCAGGGCGGCCAGCAGGTAGGAGGAGACATTGGTGGAGACGAAGTAGGCCACCGAGTCCTGCAGCAGCGGCATGCCCAGCGGGCGGCAGACGCTGCGCCACCAGCGGCCGGTCTGGCCCGGCATCACCGGGCCGGCCAGCCAGCGGGCGGTGGGGATCATGCCCACGACGAAGCCCAGCGCATAGCTGGTGAGGATCCAGCCGATGCCCAGCCGTCCGAGCAGCACCCCCAGGCCCAGACCGCCCAGGGTGACGAGCATCAGCAGCAGGTCGCTGACGAAGGCCCGCCAGGTGTCGGCCCGCTTGTAAGCGGAATAACGGCCGGCGTCCTGCAGCACGAAGAGCGCGGCGCAGGGCCCGGCGATCAGCCACGGCCCCCAGCCGCCACCGGCCACCCAGGCCACCACCAGGGTGGGCAGCGCCACCAGCAGGCTGCTGCCCAGCACCACGGTGCGCAGCTCGGCGCCGAAGGCGGTGGCGTCCATCTGGTCGCCCTGGTGGGCACGGCGCGGGAAGACCGACAGTCGGCTGGACAGCCAGGGGTCGGTGACCAGGGTCCGCTCGAAGCCGAGGCAGGCCAGCATGGTCATCGAGACCAGGGCGTAGACGCCGAGCGCGGCCACACCACCGGTGCGCGAGACCATCACCGACAGGGCCAGGTTCGTGACCGCGATCACGCCCTGGTCGCCGACGGCCGGGAACCAGCCCGGCAGCCGACCCAGCAGGCCGGCCCACCGTGACGGCGGGGCGGCAGGGGTCACTGCTCGATGCCCGGTTCAGGGCGACGTTCCAGGGGCTTGGCGGGATTGCCGGCCACGACGCTGCCGGGGGCGACGTCCTTGGTCACCACGGCCCCAGCGGCCACGACGGCATCGCCGCCGACGGTGACGCCGCCCAGGATCAGGGCGCTGGCGCCGATCTCGACACCGTCCTCGATCACCGGGGAGGGGCCGTCGGCGCGCTGGTGGCCGATGGTGATGCCGTGGCGCAGCTTCACGCCGGAGCCGATCACCGCATGGTCGTTCACCACCAGGCCGGTGCGGTGGTAGATGGTCAGGCCGGGGCCCACGACGGTGGCGGGGCGCAGCTCCACCTTGAGCACGATCTCGCTCAGGAAGCGGCTGGCCACGGTGGCGGCCATGGCCACCGGGTGGCGGCGGCCGAAGCGTCCGATGGTCCACTGCGCGCCACGCAGCCCGAGCAGCAGCAGCTGCGAGGCCGGCTCGCGGCGGTTCGCGGCCAGGTCGGCGCGCACCACGTCGACGAGACGGTGCTCGCCGTATGGATATGGCTGGGTCATGCTGGTCCTTCCCCCGAGGGGTGCCGGTCTGGCGGAAGCCGCCGCGCACCCGCAAAGAGACTACTGGCCCAGCCGTGCCCGCCGGGGGCTCCAGAGTCTTTCCACAGCTGGCTTTCAAGATTCAACTAGTGGCCGAAAGTCCTTGCCTGCAAGGTAAAGGGAGCAATTCTCATGGTGCGCTGTGGGGAAGCTGGCAGGCTGTGACCGAGCAGCAGGCCCGCGGCTATGCTGCCTATCAGCCGGATCACGATCGGGGGATCGGTCCGGTGTTTGAAAGGATCGGGGACTTACATGAGCGACGTCAGGTCGTCGGAGGTCGGTGCGCTGGGCGCATCCTCTTCCGTGGCAAGGATCGATGTGGCCGGCGTGCCCTTCTGGGCCACCACGCTGGACCAGGCCGCCGAGGACACGGTGACCTCCTTCACGGGTCGCGGACCGGTGGACGGCGGTGTGCCGATCCGCCTGATGAACTCCTACTGCGTGGCCCTGGCCAGCACCGACCCCGCCTACATGCGCCTGGTCAACGACTCCGGCATCAACTATCCCGACGGCCGCTGGGTGGCCTGGGTGATGCAGCGCACCTCCAAGGAGCCCTCGGGCCAGGTGCGCGGGCCCAGCTACTTCGTGCGCACCCTGGAGCTCGGTGTGCCCCATGGCACCCGCCACTACTTCTTCGGCACCACCGACGAGACGCTGCGCCTGATGGACGAGCGGCTCACCGCTCGCTTCCCGGGCCTGGTCATCGCCGGCACCTCCGCGGCACCCTTCGCACCGGTCGAGGAGATCCTCACCGACGAGGTGGTGGACCAGATCCGCGCCACCAACCCGGACATCGTCTGGGTGGGCCTCGGCACCCCGAAGCAGGACTGGGTGGCCCAGGGCCTGGCCGAGCGCCTCGGCCTGCCGGTGGCCGCCGTCGGCGCCGCCTTCGACTTCGCCGCGGGCAGCACGCCCGAGGCGCCGCAGATCTTCCAGCGCCTGGGCATGGAATGGCTCTTCCGGCTCGTCACCGAGCCCCGTCGGCTGTGGAAGCGCTACCTGTGGGGCAACAGCCGTTACCTGCAGCAGGTGGTTCCCCAGCTGCTGCGTCGTGGGGTGGACCAGCGACGATGAGGATCGCCGTGGTGCACAGCTTCTACTCCAGCGCCTTCCCCTCGGGCGAGAACCAGGTGGTCCTCGACCAGGTGGAGCTGCTGGCGTCGGCCGGTCATGAGGTGAAGCTCTTCGCCCGCCACACCGACGAGGAGCAGGGTGCCCGGCTGTACAAGCTGCGCAGCGCGCTCTCGGCGGCCACCATCGCCGGCCCGGACCCGGGCCCGGAGCTGGACGACTTCGCACCCGACGTGGTGCACGTGCACAACCTGTTCCCCAACTGGGGCACCGCCTGGCTGGAGCGCCATGCCCACCACCTGGTGGTCACCCAGCACAACTTCCGCCCGATGTGCGCCGCCGCCACGCTCTTCCGCGACGGCCACGACTGCGAGGACTGCCTCGACAAGGGCGCGCAGGAGGCCCTGCGCCACCGCTGCTACCGCGACTCGCTGGTGGCCACCCTCCCGCTGGCCTGGGCCAGCCGGGATCGCGGCAGCCACCACCCGATCGTGCGCCATGCCCGCCGCATCGTCGTGCTCAACGAGCGCGCCCGCGCCATCTTCGAGCAGGCCTGCCCCGGCAGGGTCTCGCAGGTGGTCAACTTCGTGAAGCCGCAGCAGCCCACCGCCGAGGTGGGCCAGGAATGGCTCGCGGTGGCACGGCTCACGCCGGAGAAGGGCGTGCTGCGCCTGCTGGGCCAGATGCCCGAGGGCGAGCGGCTGGCCGTAATCGGCTCCGGCAGCGACGAGCAGGAGATCGCCGAGCGCTGCCAGGCCTCCGGCGGCAGCTGGCGCTTCCTGGGCCAGCGCAACCGCGAGCAGGTGCTGGAGCAGATGCGCGCCGCCCGTGGCCTGGTCATCCCCAGCCTCAACTCCGAGGGCATCCCGACGGTGGCGCTCGAGGCGCTCAGCGCCGGCACCCCGCTGCTGCTCAGCAGTGCCATGACCTCCGCCCCCGAGCTCACCCGCGACGGGGCCGGCGAGATCTACGGCCCCGCCGACCCGGCCTCGCTGGCCCGCGCCATGACGGCCGTCGCCGAGGGTGGCACCGCCCGGCGCGAGGCCGCGCGTCGCCTCTACGAGCGCGAGTACTCGCCCGAGGTCTGGGCGCAGCGCATCGACGAGGTCTACCGCGAGGTCGTGGGCCGGTGAGCCTGCGCGAACGACTGCTCCCGGTACGGCGCCCGCGCCGTGCCGCCGACGACACCCTGCTGCTGCGCCGGATGCCGCTGATCGGCGCCCTGGCGCTGGTCTGGGTGCTGCTGGTCGACTGGGCCACCACGGTGCGGATCGGTGGGCCCTCGCTCTCGGCGATGCTCACCCTGGGTACCGCGGCGCTGATGCTCCTGCTGCTGCCCACCGTCATCCATTCCGTGGTGACGGGACGGATGGGCTCCTGGCGCGGCACCGACCGGCCGGTGATGACCCCGATCAGCCTGGCGCTCTTCCTGCTGGTGGCGCTGCTGCGGCTGCCGGCCAATCCGAGCATGGAGGGCGTGCAGAATGTCTGCGTCTACGTGGGCTTCGTGCTGGCCATCGTGCTCACCGCCGACGCAGCCGACCACTGGGACCTGGAGCGTTGGGGCCGCGTGCTGCCGCTGGCCGCGCTGCTGGTGAGCTTGCTCTTCTTCATCACCTTCGTGCTGCTCAAGTTCCCGCTCTACGGCGACCGCTCCTTCGCGCTCTCCTCGCTGGTCTTCATGGCCCTGGTGGTGCCCTGGCGGGGTGGCGGCGTGCTGCGCTGGGCCCCGTGGATCATCGCCGCCTGCACCGTGCTGAGCCTGTCGCGCACCGCCTCGGTGATCGCCATCATGGGCCTGGCCTTCATGGTGGTGCGCGGACCGCGTCGCGGCCGGGTGCTCAAGGCGGGGCTGATCGCGCTGGCCGCCGCCCTCTCGGTGGTGGTCCTCTGGTTCGCCTATGCGCCCTTCCGTGAGCGCTTCACCAGTGGCGACGCCGCCGTGCAGGTGGGCGGCACCTCGCTCAACACCTCCGGCCGCTCCAACCTGTGGGCCGCGGCCTGGGAGAGCGCCGTGCAGCGCCCGATCCTGGGCCACGGGCCCGGCTCGGCCACGGAGCTGATCACCGAGAAGTTCATCACCATCTCGCAGCCCCACAACGAGTACCTGCGCATCTTCCACGACTTCGGTGTGGTGGGCCTGGCCTTCTACCTGTGGGGCATGCTCGCCCTGCTGGCCCTGGTCTGGCGACGGGCCCGTCGCCACGACCGACCCATCGACTGGGCCGCCGTGATCGCCCTGCTGGGCATCCTGCTCGCCTCCATCACCGACAACATGATCATCTACCCCTTCGTGATGGTCCCGGCCGGCGTCATCGTCGGCCTCTCCCTGGCAGCCACCGACCCGCCGGCCCCGGCCGAGCCGGTCGAGGCGCTGCCGCAGCTCCAGACCACTTCCCCCGAAGCCCCATGAGCGCGCCGGCACCAGTCGGTACGCCCGAACCATCGAGGAACAGGAAAGACATGGCCAAGAAGGCTTTCATCACCGGTATCACCGGCCAGGACGGCTCCTACCTGGCAGAGCTCCTGCTGTCCAAGGGCTACGAGGTGCACGGCCTGATCCGTCGTGCCTCCACCTTCAACACCCACCGGATCGACCACCTCTACACCGATCCGCACGAGGCCGACACCAAGCTCTTCCTGCACTACGGAGACCTGTCCGACGGCGCCCGCCTGGTCACCCTGATGGACACCATCCGTCCTGACGAGGTCTACAACCTGGCCGCCCAGAGCCACGTGCGCGTCTCCTTCGACGAGCCGGAGCACACCGCCGACACCACCGGCACCGGCACCGTCCGCCTGCTGGAGGCCGTCCGCCAGGCCGGCATCAGCCCGCGCTTCTACCAGGCCTCCACCTCGGAGCTCTTCGGCGCCACCCCGCCGCCGCAGAACGAGGAGACCCCGATGTACCCGCGCTCGCCCTACGGCGCCGCGAAGATGTACTCCTACTGGATCACCAAGAACTACCGCGAGGCCTACGACCTGCACGCGGTCAACGGCATCCTGTTCAACCACGAGTCGCCCCGTCGTGGCGAGACCTTCGTGACCCGCAAGATCACCCGCGCGGTGGCCGCCATCAAGGCCGGCCAGCAGAAGGACCTCTACATGGGCAACATCGACTCGGTGCGCGACTGGGGTTACGCGCCCGAGTTCGTCGAGGGGATGTGGCGCATGCTGCAGGTGGACGAGCCCGAGGACTTCGTGCTGGCCACCGGCCAGGACTACACGGTGCGCGACTTCCTGCAGTTCGCCTTCGAGGCCGCGGACCTGGACTGGGAGAAGTACGTCAAGTTCGACGAGCGCTACCTGCGCCCCACCGAGGTGGACGCCCTGATCGGCGATCCCTCGAAGGCCAAGGAGAAGCTGGGCTGGGAGGCCAAGGTGCACACCCCCGAGCTGGCCCGCATCATGGTGGAGAGTGACATGAAGGCGCTGGCCGACGGCAAGGCGCACGACGTGGACGTCCCCAAGGTCGAGTGGGCCGTCGACTGGTCCAAGAAGGGCTGAGCATGGCTGCGACCTCCGGGGCCTCGCGCCCGACCGCCAGCGGTGCCGCCATGGCACGACGACAGGAGACGATGGAAATGAACGACTACCTGAAGGCGGTTCTGAAGAACCTGCCGATCGTGATCGCGTGCACGGTGCTGGGGCTCCTCGCGGGCCTCGGCGTCTCCGCCGCGCTCCCGAAGACCTACACCTCCAGCTCCCAGCTGATGTTCGAGATGTCCGGTGCCAAGGACGTCAACGAGATCAGCCAGGCCGCCACCTACACCCAGGCGCAGATGCCCACCTTCGAGGCGCTGGCCTCGTCGCCGCTGGTGCTGCAGCCGGTGATCAAGGCGCAGAAGCTGGACGCCACGGCCACCGATCTGGCCGAGCAGGTGAAGGTCTCGCAGGTGCCGCAGTCGGTCATGCTCGACATCCAGGCCGAGGGGGAGACCCCGGAGGAGGCGCAGAAGATCGCCAAGGGGATCGCCGACGAGCTGGTCAAGCAGGTCACCGGTGCCCCCACCCAGGCCGGTGACGTGAAGATGGTGCCCACCATCACCGCTCCCGCCAACCTGCCCGATGCCCCGTCGGCTCCGAACAAGGGCGTCAACGCCCTAGCCGGCCTGGTCTTCGGCGCCCTGCTGGGCGTGCTGGCCGCGGTCATCCGTGAGGCGCTGCGCAGCCGTCGGATCGGCGGCCCCGACGTCGTCCCCACCCGCACCCAGGAGGCCCGGGCATGAGCACCGACTTCACCCCGGCACCGCTGGACCGCTCCGCGCGGGTCTACGTGGCCGGCCACCGCGGCCTGGTCGGCGGCGCCATCGTGCGCCACCTGCAGGAGGCGGGCTTCACCGACATCGTCACCCGCACCCATGCGGAGCTGGACCTGACCGATCGCCAGGCCGTGGCGGACTTCTTCGCCGAGCAGAAGCCCACCTATGTCTTCCTGGCGGCGGCCAAGGTGGGCGGCATCCTGGCCAATAACACCTACCCCTACGACTTCATCAGCCAGAACCTGCAGATCCAGGTGAACGTGATGGACGCCGCGCTGGAGCAAGGTGTGGACCGGCTGCTCTTCCTGGGCAGCTCCTGCATCTACCCCAAGCTGGCCGACCAGCCGATCACCGAGGACGCCCTGCTGACGGGCTACCTGGAGGAGACCAACGACGCCTACGCGATCGCGAAGATCGCCGGCATCCTGCAGGTGCAGGCCGCGCGTCGCCAGCACGGCGTGCACTGGATCAGCGCCATGCCCACCAACCTCTACGGCCCCGGCGACAACTTCTCGCCCAAGGGTTCGCACGTGCTGCCCGCGCTGATCCGTCGCTATGACGACGCCGCCGCGAACGGCACCGAGGTGGTCACCAACTGGGGTACCGGCAGCCCGCGCCGCGAATTCCTGCACGTCGACGACATGGCCTCGGCCTGCCTGCACCTGATGGAGCACTACGACGGCCCGCAGCAGGTCAACGTGGGCACCGGGACCGACACCACCATCCGCGAGGTGGCCGAGCTGATCGCCGAGATCGTCGGCTACACCGGCCAGGTGGAGTGGGACACCTCCAAGCCCGACGGCACCCCGCAGAAGCTGCTCGACGTGAGCAAGCTGAAGGGGGAGGGCTGGGAGCCTCGCCACGACCTGCGCTCCGGCCTGGAGCACACCATCGAGTGGTACCGCCAGAACAAGGACGACATCCGGGAGTGATCCCCGCCGTCACCGCCTCGAGCCCCGCCGTCGTGCGAGGCTCGTCGCATGTCCGGACGGGGTTCGCCCGCGCCCGCGGCGGTCAGCCGTCGGTCAGCGGGTAGCTGCCGTCCTCCTGGCGTCCTGCGGTGGCCAGCCGCAGCGGCGGCAGGTAGCTGGCGGGATCGCTGGCCCTGATGGCCAGCCGCGCGCCCGGGACGGGCGCTGCCAGGCGATGCACCAGCTGCTTGCTGCCGGGCAGCACGGTACGCAGGTCCCCGATCAGGGCGACGGGCTCGCCGTCGACCAGCAGCTCCAGCCGCCAGTTGTCGTAGGTGGGGGCGACGCCGTGGTTGGTCCAGTGGGTGGTGATCGTGATGGTCTCGCCCTCGCGCCAGTCCTCGGGCAGCTCCACCCGGTCGAGGCCGAGCCGGAAACCGGCGAGCTTGTTGGCCTGTTCGAAGGCCGAGCGGTCCGCCGCCGACATCTGGGCGTGGGTGCGCGGCTTGTTGCCCGAGCTGAGCACCGAGACGTGCAGGTCTCGCACATTCTCCAGCCCGCGGGCCATGGTGACCTGCTGCGAGGCGCCCCATTCCGTCACCACCGGTCCGCGCTTCCACAGGTCCCGGTAGCCGGCCACCTGGTCGTAGGCCAGCTCCTGGCCGCCCAGGAAATCGTAGCGGGTGCCCCAGCGGCCGCTCGTGCCGAAGACCTGCGGCATCACCTCGAAACCGGGACTCATCGCTGGGCCGAGCACCCAGGTGTGGGGGAAGGCGTCGCGGGTGGCCTCCGCGATCCGTCGGAAGGAGGCGGGCTTCATGCCGTGCCCCCAGGCCTCGTCCCAGAAGTGCTCGCCCCAGGCGCCGAAGCCGGAGATGTCGACGGCCCACAGCCGGGGGTCGGCATCGGCATGGGCGGCCAGGGCGCGCACCAGGGCGATCCAGGAGTCCAGGTAACCGGCGCTGTCCCAGTCGGGGCAGCGGAAGGCGGCACCCCCGCCGCTGGGGCGCACCGTCCGGGTGGGCACCCAGCTGGGTGCCTCCGGCTCATGGTCGGGCAGGTACCAGGGCATGATGCGCCAGGTGAGCCGGCCCCCGAGCTTCCCGGCGCGCTCCAGGGCCTGGTCCAGGATGGTCCAGTCGTACTGCCCACGTCGCTTCTCGATGGTGCGCCAGCCGCCGTCGGGCCGCTGGTAGAGGTCCACCACGGGCCAGCCGGCCGGGTCCGCGGCCTGCCCCAGCCACAGGTTCTGGCCCCGTCCGGAATTGGCGATCTCGGGATGGTCCAGCCCGATCCGGTCCAGGGTGACCGGCCCGCTGGTGCGGCGCGCGGAGCAGCCCACCGTGGCGGCGAGCGCCACGGCGCCGGGGCCGGCGAGCAGGGTGCGCCGTGAGAGCGGGGACATGGTGCGCCTGACGTGGTGGGTGGACCGGATGCCTCGAGGCTAGCCCGGCGGACCAAGCCGACAGCCCCCGGGTCGGCGGTCTCGTGGTGGCCCCTCCGGCGCGGGCCCAGAAGGCCAGCAGGAGAAGGGATCTGTGGTTGCAATGGTTGTGCGGGAGGGCTCGCCCCGGTCTGGGACGAATGCCCCACAGGGCTCTGGTCAGGGCAGGCGTCGCCGGTTAGTTGTCTGAGTGTTTCTCAATTACAGTTCAGGTGTTCTACAGGTTCCACCCCCCCAGAAAGCAGCCCACCCCCATGCTCTACAAGCGCTCCACGGGCCGTCCGGTCCTCGCGGCCTCCTTTGCCCTCGCGACCGTCTGCTCCCTGCCCACCCTGGCCAGTGCGGCCGACACCGACAACACCCAGCTGGTCGTCGAGGCCCGCGCCGACAGCAGTGACGGTGTCGGCGCGATCACCGAGATCAGCGTCAACGGCCAGGTCCTGACCACCACCGAGGTCACCAGCACCAGCTGGGCCCCGCTCACCGTCACCCTGCCCAAGCCGCTCGCCAGCGGCGACACGGTCAGCGTCCGCTTCACCAATGACGCCACCTCCGGCCGCCCCGACCGCAACCTGTGGGTCCGCGAGATCCGCAGCGGCGACGTGGAGCTGGCCTCCACCGCGCAGGGCGTCACCTACAACCGCGGCGCCACCCCGGCCAAGGCCGTCGACGGCCAGGGCGTCACGCCCGGCCAGGAGGTGCTGCCCTGGGAGGGCGCGCTGAACTTCCCTTGGCCCGCCGAGGTGAAGATCGTCTCGCTGCCGGTGCAGCCGGCCCCCGCCGAGCCCACGGCCACCACCCAGCCCACCGCGCTGGCCACCTCGGAGCCCGTCGCCACGGCCGAGTCCACCCACCGCACCCCCTCGGGCGCTGCGGTCTTCGGTGCCGGCTCCTTCTGGAACCAGCAGATCCCGGCCGGCGCCCCGCTGCACCCCAACAGCGCCGCGCTGGTGGACACCCTGGTGGACAACCTCAAGTTCCAGGGCAAGGCCAGCCTGAACACCACTGCCTATGCGCCGCCGGTCTACGTCGTGGACTCCAGCACCCCGCGTCGCGCCGTCTCCAACTGGCTGTGCAACGGCGCCTCGGACGACCCGGCCTGGCTCAAGAAGAACTGGGACGCGCAGTTCTCCCAGGTGCCGATCCCGGCCGACGTGCAGCCCGCCGGTGGCGAGGACCAGGAGATCGTGATCTGGTCGCCCTCCACCGGTGAGCTGTGGGAGATGTGGCGCTTCCAGCACACCGACGGCGGCTTCCGCGCCTGCTGGGGCGGCAAGGTCTCCGACACCTCCGCCTCCGACGGCGTCCACCCCTACCCCTTCGGCGTGACCGCCAGCGGCCTGTCCCTGCTGGGCGGCACCGTGCGGGTCAGCGAGCTGAAGCAGGGCCGCATCGACCATGCCATCGCCATCGGCGTCAACGCCCCCCGCAAGGGTGCCTTCTCCTGGCCCGCGAACCGCACCGACGGCACCTCGGACAGCCCCAATGCCCTGATGGAGGGCCAGCGCCTGCGCCTGGACCCGAGCATCGACGTGGACCAGCTCAAGATCAGCCCGGTGGCGAAGATCATCGCCAAGGCCGCGCAGGAGTACGGCATGGTGGTGCGCGACAACACCGGCGGCCCGCTCGTGGTCTACGGCGAGGACTCCTCGCCCTACACCCGCGCCGGCAAGGAGAACCCGTACAACAGCTTCGGCGCCGTGCAGTACGACTGGATGGTGGGCTTCCCCTGGGACAAGATGCAGGCCCTGCCCAAGGACTACGGCAAGCCCTGATCCGCACCCCTTTCCTACCCCCTTCGAGGACGCCCCGGCCACCTGGCCGGGGCGTCCTCGCGTCCGGTGCGGAGCCGTCTCCGGGATAGAATTGGACGACTGGCCATGTGAATCGTCCCGTGGCCGGAGATCAAGGGGGAAAGCGTGTCCAGCAAGGGGAATCAGCGTGCCATGACGGGCTCGCCCAGGTTCTGGGCACCTCTGGTGGGCGTCGTGGTCTGGCTCGCCCTGTCCGTGCTGGCCTGGCGCAATGTCGTGCTACCTGATGAACCGCTGGCCTTCGGCCCCTTCACCATGGTCGACTTCCGCGACTCGGTCTGGATCCCGCTGGACGACTTCGTGCACGGCGGCATCCCGTGGGACCGGCCCGGCTTCACCGCCCGGCACCGCGGGGTGCAGTTCTTCCCGCTCTACGTACCCACCTACTGGTATGCCACCGTCTGGCTCCTGCTGCTGCCCTACCGCGTGGCCGCCGTGCTGTGGACCGGGATCCTGGTGGCCTCGCTGGTCTGGCTCTGGCACACCAGCCTCTCCCTCTTCCTGGGCCGGGCCTACCGCCGGCGCCCCTGGCTCGTCGCGGCCCTCACCCTCGCCAGCCTGGCCCTGCGCCCGGTGCAGACCGCCCTGTCGCAGGGGAACTGGGCCCTGCTGTGCGGGGCCGGGGCCGTCGCCGCGCTGCTGCCCGCCCTGCGTCGTGAGCCGGAGGGCCGCACCCGATGGAGCGCCGTCCTCGGCCTGCTGCTGGCCCTGGTCAAGCCCCCGGTCGGCCTGCCGCTGCTGGTGGCCCTGGTGCTGCTGCGACGCCGCCGCGAGGCCGCCTGGGGACTGGGCCTGTCCGTCCTGCTCTCGGTCCCGGTCTGCCTGGTGGTCTGGCATCGCGCCGGCAGCTTCGGCTCCGCCTGGCGCATGCTGGTGCGCACCGTCTCCGACGGTGACGGCGCCACCGCCGGCGACCCGCACTTCACCCGGATGGACGTGCTGGCCACCCTGGCCCGCGTCCCGGCCCTGGACCAGGCGCTGCCGCTGGCGCTGGGTGCCCTCACCGTCGTGCTGCTCACCCTGGGCGTCGCCGCCCTGCTGTGGCGGCGCCACGGCAGCACCGCCCTGGTGCTCTCCGGCCTGGCGCTGGGCATCGTGCTGCCCACCCCCAACCTGCACTACGCCCTGGTGGTGGTGCTGCCGCTGCTGGTGGCGCTGCCGTCGCTGTCCGTCACCCGCTGGAGCATCGACCGGACGGCGGCACTGGCCTGCCTGGCCGCCTGGCTGCTGGTGGGCCTGGCCTGCCTCAGCCCGGTGCGCGGCGGCCTGCGCATCGGCATCAGCCCGCAGCAGGCCAACCTGGCCTATGCCGTCTCCCTGCTGCTGGCCGCCGGCCTGGTGGCCCTCGTCGCGCTGTGGGACCTCCAGCGAGCCGGCCTGACGGTGGCCGTCCCGCCGGCCCTCGAAACCGGCCCGAGGACAGCCCGGGAGCCCACCCCGGCGCACGCCGGTTGAGCCCACCACGACGAACGGGCCCGCAGAGCAGTGCTCTGCGGGCCCGTCAGGCGTCGGGGGTCACAGCCCCAGGCGGTCCTTCACGTCGGCCGGCCACTTCGCCACCTCCATGCCATGACGCACCAGCAGCGCGATGGTGGCGCGCTCCATGCCCATCCCCGCGCACGAGGAGTGCGCCAGCGAGCCGTCGGGCAGCGTGATCCCGAAGTTCTCGCCGAAGTGGGTGCGGTGGGCATTGCCGGAGGCGATGGCGGTCTGCTTGTCGTCGTAGATGTTGGTGAGCACCTCGAACTTGAGCGCCTCGCTCTTCTGGCCCACGGCCAGGATCCGGCCCGCGCGGCCGAAGAAGGGGTCGTTGGCCACGTCGGTGTCCACCTCGAGGCCCAGGTCACCGAACAGGCTGACGTAGTTGGCCATCCAGGTGTCGCGGTGGGCCTGCGCGCCCTCGGCGTCGCCGATGAAGACCTGCTCGTAGATCCGGAAGCAGACCATCCGCATCGGGTCCACCTCGGGCTCGTGACGGAAGCACCAGGAACGGGCCTCGACGCGCTTGTTGCCCTCGATCTGGCCGCTGTAGCGGGGGTAGACGTTGTGGCAGGTGGCCGGCACCATCATCAGCCCCGACGGCACCAGGCTGTCCGCCCAGTCGCCGCCCTCCTCGTAGACCTTGAGCAGGGCCTTGTGGTCCTTGTCGTTGCCGGTGAAGGTGTCCACCGCACCGGTGAGCTGTGGGAAGCTCGCCAGGTAGTCGGTCTTCAGGTAGGCGGCCCGCGGCTCGAGCGGCGGGAAGAACATCCGGTCCACCGTCTCGTCGGGCTTCTCCATGGCCACCAGCGCCTTGCCCAGGCCGTCGACGACGGCCTCGAAGTCCGCACTGCGGCCGTAGATGCCCAGGCTTCCGCTGGGGCTCTGGTGGCCGGCGGCCTCCAGCTGCTGGGCCAGCGCGACGCGGGCCTGTTCTCCTGAACCGACGCTCATGGTGTGTCCTTGCTCCCCTTGGTGGGCTTGTCTGGTGGAAGGGCTGGTGGATGGGGACTGTCGTCAGCGCAGGCTGTCGACGGCCCGGGTGATCGAGTTGATGGTGGCGAAGGTCTCGCGGTTCAGCATCTCGTCGGGGAACTCGACGTCGAGCTCGTCCTCGCAGGCCATCATCACGTTGACCGAGGCGTGCGAGGTCATGCCGGCGGCGTACAGGTCCGCGTCGGCGTCCAGGCCGGCGGCATCGGTGCCGAGCCGGCCGTGGGCCGCGAGGACCTCGCGGACGGTGCTCTGGGTGTCGGACATGGGCTTCTCCTTCAGGTCTTCGGGATCAGGTCCTCGAGGTGTGGGTTTGCGGGATGCCGGGATCACCCGGCGAGGGCGACCGCCATCGCGTGGCCGTCGGAACGGGTGGTGCTCACCTGCAGGGTGGTCACCTGGTGCTGCTCGGCCCAGTCGCGGGCCGGGCCGTGCAGGGTGACGCCGAGCCTGTCGTCGAGCTCGATGCAGCGCCAGCCCACGGTGGTGGAGGAAGGGATCTGCAAGGCCTTGAAGACGGCCTCCTTGGCCGCGAAGCGCTCCGCTGCCCGCCAGGCCAGCTGCGAGGCGTCCCCGTCGCGCAGCAGGCCGAGCTCGGCCTCGGTGTGCAGCCCGCGCAGGTATCGGTCCCCGAGGTGCGCGAGCGAATCGCGCACCTGGGCCACCTCCACCAGGTCGATGCCGGCGTGCATGCTCCTCCTTCGTCCGTGACAGCCTAGGCAGTCACGGCCTCGGCCGCGCGGGCTGATCGCGATCGGCGAACCCGCGCCACCTCCTCGCGCACCAGCTGCAGGGCCCGACGACGCCCCACCGCGCCGAACAGGCCGTGGTCGAGCAAGGGGTCGACGCTCATCCGGATCGGGCCACCGTGGCGCCGGGCCCAGTCCAGGGCCGCCTCACCGCGCTGGCCCCGGAAGGCCTCGAAGTCGTCGGGGCTGAAGGCCAGCACCAGGTCGGTGGCTGCGGCCGCATCGCGCAGGAAGTCGTCGGGCGCGTGGGCCAGGCCCACCCGTCCCAGCCAGCGCCAGGCGGTCTGCGGCATCCTGGCCTTCACCTCGCGACGTGCCCGCTGCCGCAGCGGCAGCGGCAGCTGCACCGGGGCGTCCTCGTCGCCGGCCTTGACCATGACATGGCTCGGGTCGGTGGCCATGGCCACCTCGTCGGGGATGTCGGCCGGGTCACGGTCGAAGCCCAGCAGGTTGATCGCCACGACCGACTCGAAGCGGGCGGCGTTCTGGCCCACCATCTCGAAGTAGGCGCCGGAGCACAGACCCACGCCCACCGGCCTGCGGCCGGTCAGCTCGGTCAGGAAGTCGGCGCCGGCGGCCACGTCGGCCACGAAGCCGGGCATGTAGGGCATCGGGTCGGTGGGCAGCGGACCGCCCAGCTCGCCGGTGCCGAACTTGTCCATCCGCAGGGCCACGGCGCCCTCGGCGGCCACCTCGCGGGCGCTCAGCGCCCACAGGCCGCTGGGGCCGTCCATCGGTTCGCTGGAGGCGGCGACGTAGAGCACGCCCACCTCCCCGGCCTGGTCCTGGTCCGCGCGGCGGGTCAGGATGCCGGGCAGGCCGCCGTCCAGGCTGACGACCTGCTCGCGCAGCGCCACCCCGTCACGCACCATGCGCGCCTCCAGGGTCGGCTCCAGACGGACCCAGGAGCGGTGCTCTCCGCTGCGCGCCAGGCACCAGGTGACGATGCTGCTGATGGCATGGTTGGCCACCCGGGCGGTCATCGAGGAGGTCTCCAGCAGCTCGGGCATCTCGCTCGTGGTCCAGCGGTCATCGGGCCCGGGCTGCGTGTTGGCCTCGCCGCGCTCCAGTCGGCCCACCACCACGTCGTGGCCCTCCAGCTCGCCCAGCAGGGTCGTGAGCTTGAGCGAGCGCACCTGGTCGGCGTCGGCGGGACGCAGGCTGTAGCCCAGCGCGGTGAAGCCGTCCTGCTCCTCGTGCGCCAGGCCCTCCGCGGCGTACATGATCTGCTCGTGGCGCAGGAAGTTGCGGCCGGTGGCCACCGGATCCCACAGCAGCAGGGAGTCGGCCCCGACGGCGGCAGCCTGGCCGGCAGCCACCAGGGCCCCCAAGCGCAGCCCCACCAGGTGCACCTGCTGCACGCCCGCGGCGCGCAGCTGGGTCACGACGGCGGCCAGGTCCGCGGCCCAGTTCTCCAGCAGGCCCAGGCCTTCGTCGATCGGTGCCGAGTCCGCCTGGCCGCTCCAGTTCAGCCGCACCGCCAGCAGCCCCTTGCCGGCCAACGCGTCGCCGAGCTGGCGCAGGGTGCGGTACGAGGCCACCTGCTCACGGCCCAGCGGCGGGCAGAGCACGACGGCTCCGCCGATCTCCACACCGGCCTCGCCCGTGCGGGCGTGCGGCGGCAGGTGCAGATGGGTCAGAAGGGGCGCCTCCTGGCGCCCCATCCAACTGGTGATGTTCCCCCGAATCATCGCCAACTCCTCAGTTCAGCGGCGCGAGCCCCCCGGCTCGCGCGAAGTTCGTGCCAGGCGCAGGGCAGCGCTGGCCAGTCCCAGGACCAGCATCAGGATGCCTGCCGACTGGGGAAAGACGAAGCCGTCGAAGAAGAACAGCGAGACCGAGCCGGCGGCCGTGGCGGCCAGCAGCGAGCGGGCCATCAGGGCGTCGTCGCGGTCGACGAACAGCCGCTGGGCCTGCCGGGCGCTGTACATGGCGGCGAAGAGCAGCACGAAGAGCGCCAGGATGCCGATGATGCCGGTGCCGATCAGGTTCTGCAGGTAGGCATTGTCCAGGATCCAGTACTGCGGCAGGAAGGTGTTGTAGCCACGGCCCAGCCAGGGCTGGCGCTCGATGTAGCTCCACGCCACCGCATAGGCGCTGGTGCGCGAGGAGACCGAGGAGTCGGTGCCGACACCCAGGAACATGCCGCGCAGGGTGCCCAGCAGACCGGGGATCGCCACGCCCGCCAGCGCGATGCCGAAGGGCGCGGCCACCAGCAGCTGCAGGCGGGCGCGACGGCTCCAGGCAGGCACCAGGATGGCCATGCCCAGCACCACGCAGATGATCGCGGTGCGGCTCAGCGAGAGCAGGGCGGCCAGGGCGATCATGACCACCGGCAGCCAGTTCCAGAACCTGTGGCGCACCGCGGTCTGGGCATTGGTGAAGGCGATCGGCAGCAGCATGGCGATCACGGCACCGAACTCGATGGCATTGGTGGCCGTGGCGCTGGGACGGGTGAACTCGCCGCGCGAGCCGATCTCGGCCGCGGTGGGCGGGGTCAGGCCGGGGATGGAGATCATGTCCACCCACAGCTGGCCGGTGGCGAACTGCAGGATGGCCAGCAGCGCGATGGCGGCTCCCGCGAAGGCCATCCGCTGCATCAGGGTGCGCCAGCGGCGGGTGGAGTTGATGCCGTCGGAGCAGACCAGCATCAGCCCGATCAGGCCGATGATGCGCAGCAGCGAGGAGTCCGCATTGGTGACCTCGGCGCCCGGGACGAAGGTGGTCATGGCGTGGCCGTAGACCAGCAGCATCACCAGGATGAAGCCGATCCCTGCCCGGCGCACCGGGGAGGAACCACCCTGCACGCCCGTGGAGCGGTGCAGGTGGTGCCACAGGTACCAGACCAGGGCCAGCAGCGACAGGATCGTGGCCGGCGCTCCCAGGGTGCCCAGGGGCGCCACGATCATGGTCGCCGGGATGGCGAACAGCAGGACGACGTAGCCGGTGAAGACGGCCGTGACGTCGAGGCCTGCCCGCTCGCCCCAGCCGGAGGCCGCGGCGCGTCGGGAGCTGACCTGGCTGCTCACGCCCGCGGGTCCTCCGCCGTGCGCACGTCCAGGTTCTCGTCGACGTCACCGGGGCGCACCGGCTCGTCGTCCTCGAGCCAGCTGGCGCGACGCGCACCGCTGCCCTCGGAGGAGCTCTGCGCGGTGCCGGCCTGCTCGACGGGCGCGTCCTGGCGCTCCTGCTGCGGGCGGCCACCGCGGTTCTTCTTGCGGGAGGTGGCGCGGCTGCCGGTGGCGGCAGCCGCGGTGGTGCTGCCGGTGGCCTGCGCCGAGGTGGTGGTCTCGTTCGTGCTGGCCGGGGCCGGGGTGGTCTCGGTGGCCACCGGGGTGGTCAGGGGACGGGGCTGCTCGCGCAGCTCCAGCTCGCGGCGGCGCTCCAGCTCCTCGCGCTCCTCACGGCGACGCTGGCGGGCCAGGTCACGCTCGTCGACGATGCCCTCACGGCGGTTGCGACGGGTGCGCAGCTGGTCCAGCAGGGCGATCAGGCCGAGGCCCAGCACGGAGGCGCCCAGGAAGCCGGCGGCGGCCATCACGATCTGGTTCTTGTTGCTGGGGGTGCCCTTGCTGTCGGCGGTGACCTTGATGGAGTCGATGCGCTGCAGGGCGGCGATGTCCATCTGGTCCTGGATGGTCTTCAGGCTGCTGGGGACCAGGTCGTTGACGGCCTTCATGCCGGCCAGGGCGTCCGCCTCGGTGGAACCGGCGGACTTCACCAGGATCAGCGGGGAGCCGGAGGTGGTGTCACCGGAGACGGTGATGGTGGCGCCCGGCGCCTTCTTCTTCAGCGACTCGCTGACGTCGGTGCTGCTCAGCTGGCGCACCAGGACGTCGCGGGCGTCGGTCAGGGAGGACAGGTAGAGCAGGGGGTTGTTGGGCGCGTAGTTGCGCTGGTCCTCGCGGGCAGCGATCAGGACCGCGTCCGGCGGCAGGAGCAGCACGGTGCTCTCGGCCTCGTAGGTGGGTCCGGTGCTCTTGTAGAGGCCGACGGCCGCCAGTGTCGCGACCAGCAGGGTCGCGAGGGTGAGGTACCACCAGCGAGCCAGTGTCGATCCGAAGTCACGCAGGTCCACGAGGCTGCCCCTTTCAGTTGTTCTTCCCCGAGCTCCAATGATCGCAGGCCGCGGGGCCATGCCATAATCGAATCACGCCCTGCCGCGATGGCCTGCATTCACCGCGACCAGTCATTCAGACTGCTCCCGGGCGTAATTACTTGGGGAAATCGATGACTTCTGTGGAATTTCTGAAGCTCTTGGTGCGGCGGTGGTACGTCGTGCTGGCGGGCTTGGCGCTGACCGCCGCCGTGACCCTCGCCGTGGCCGGACCCAGCGTCGTCTACTTCAGCCGGACTACGGTGAACATCCTCGAACCCGACGGCGGCAAGGTGCGCATCCTGGGCTATCACAGCCCTGATTCAATTGCCGTGGCAAATATCCTCGCCGCCCGGGTGAATGAAGGGGTCCACACCCCGCTGGCATCCAATCCCGATGTCACCCTTTATGCCATTGGAATTCACCAGGGAACCCATGCCCAGGTGCGCAATGTGGGTGGGCAATGGCTCAGCTCAGTCACAGAACCGGTCGTCGACGTGCAGGTCGTGGACCCGTCGCGCGAGGCCGTGGCCGCCAACATGCGCCGCGAGGTGGCCCGTGTGGGCGCCGAGCTGACCGAGCTTGAGAACCAGCTGAAGGTGCCCAAGGCCGAGCGCATCGAGCTGGAGCTCAATCCCAAGGACCCCGTGATCGAGCAGGTCGTCACCCCGCACGCGCGCGCCATGGCCGGCTACGGCCTGTTCGGGCTGGGGCTGACCCTGGTGGCCACCTACTGGTTCGACCGCTACATGAACGGCCGCGCGGCTCGTCGCGCCAGCCACCCCCACTCGGAGGAGATCACCGCATGACCACCCCAGCCCATGTCTTCCTGACCCGTTTCAACCTGCCCAGCGAGGGCGTCGAGAGCCTGATCCGCGCCCGTGAGGGCTGGCTGCGGGAGCGGATCGTGCTCTTCGAGCGCTATGCCGTGCCGGCCGTGCGTTCGCAGCGTGGCGAGGACATCAACTGGATCGTCTACCTGGACACCGAGAGCCCCCAGTGGCTGTTGGACAAGATGTACGCCTGGCGCGACGAGGGCCTGCTGACCCCGCTGCTGCGCACCCGCGTCCCCAACGAGGAGCTGCAGGCCGATGTGCGCCAGGTGGTCGGGCGCGGTGAGGGCCCCGTCATCACCTCCAACCTGGACAACGACGACGGCCTGGCCGTCGACTTCGTGGAGCGGCTGCGCCAGGCTCCCGTCGGTGAGGGGCGCCATGCGCTCTACGTCGGCCACGGTCTGATCACCAACGGCTCGCGCGCCTACCTGCGCGAGGACCGGGTCAACGCCTTCTGCGCGGTGCGCGAGGACCTGTCCGACGTCTGGTCCTGCTGGCATGACTGGCACAACCGTCTGGGCGAGCACATGCCCGCTGTCGTGGTGGAGGGCGGCCCGGGCTGGCTGCAGGTGATCCACGGCGCCAATGTCTCCAACCGCGTGCGCGGCACCATCACCGACCCGGCTCCCTATCGCTCGCTCTTCCCGGGCCTGCTGGACGGCGTCCAGGCGCCCACCGGCGCGGAGCTCGCCAGGGACCGGCTGGTGGAGGGCCCGGTGCGCTGGGCCCGCGACACCGCCCGCGGCCAGGCCCGCGCCGGCTTCGTGAAGGTGCTGGGCAAGGAGCGCTTCGACCAGGTCAAGTACCACGGCGGCAAGGTGGCCCGGGCGGGCGTCGGCGCCGCCAAGGGTGCCGCCGCCAAGGCCAAGGAGCTGCGCAGCAGCAAGTGAGTTTCCGTGAGGGGCCCGGACCGTCTGGTCCGGGCCCTTTCGCATGCCTGGAGTTGTGGCGCCTGGTGCGTGCACCTCGCGCCTCCAGCGCCCACCTCGCGCCCCCAGCGCCGACCTCGCGCCTCCAGCGCCGACCTCGCGCCTCCAGCGCCCACCTCGCGCGCGCAACCTCCACGTTGCGCCTCACAGGGGACGTTGCGCCTGGAACTACGCGCGCAACGTCGCTCGTCGGGCGCGACGTGGAAGTAGGAGGCGCGACGTCGCATACCGGGGCGCCAGGTCGGGTAGAGGAGCCCCGCGTCATCGCCACCCGTCGGCAGCCGCCGTCTCCACATCCAGAGTCAGGGAGCGCCGACGACATCGCCCGGCTCGGCGTGCGCGTCGCTCCGGTCAGCCAGTCGCTGTGCTCAGCACATCGACCCGATCTCGCCATGATCGGGGTGAGATCGGCCGCTCGTGGGCGTATCCGGTCGGATCGTGGCGGATTCTGGTTGATCCTGTGCGGGCGCGGACCCGCGGGGCGATTGTGAGCAGTGAGGTGAGGAAGCTCCAGGGGGTGCTGCAGGTCTCGGGGTTGCTGGAGGCGAGGTGACCCTCCCCGGTGCACCGAGCGACCAGAGCAGGCCTACGTCGGGCGTGGCGTCCGGCCCAGGCCAAGAAGGCACGGCAGGACGCTCGTCGGGAATGCCTGCAGGGCCCGGACCGGGACTGCGCAGCACCGCCGGGATGCGACACCGCGCCGGCCCCGTGAGGGACCGGCGCGGTGCTGGGGGAGGAAGGAGCCGCCCCGCAGGGGAAAGGGGGCGAGGCGACTCCTTGGCTCAGCTCAGCTTGTACACGTGGTAGCTGGACTCGGCAGCGAAGCTGTCGGTGAAGGTGCCGTCGGCCGACGGCTTGATGGTGCGGTTCTCGCCCACCACCTCGACGGTGCGTCCCTTCAGCTGCTCCGGCAGGGTGAAGGTGCGGCTGCCCGGACCGGCGGAGCCGTCGATCATCGCGAAGATGTAGGCGGAGCCGTCCTTCTCCTTGAGCATGGTGTCCAGGCCCTTGCCGAAGTCCCACTTGTAGCTCTGGGTGTTGATCACCGGGGCCATCTGGTGCAGGAAGTTGTTGATCTCGCCCATGGCCTTGATCTGCGGCTGGCAGGCGAAGTCGGCCTTGTACTGGCTGGTGCGCACCAGGGAGCCGGCGGAGCAGCCCTTGTAGTCCTGGTTGTAGTAGATCAGGCCGCGAGCCTCGTTGATCACCGAGCTCATCGCGGCGCCCTTGATCTGCTCGGGCTTGATCGGGCCACGGCCGGGCACGTCGGGCAGGGTCGGGTCGCCCAGCTCGACGAAGTTCCACAGCGGCTGCAGCTTGCCGTCAGCGGCGTCACGCTTGCGCATGCCCTCCATCACCTGGCCGTAGCTCGACGAGGTGCGGCAGGTGCTGCGCGGCACGTTGAAGATGTAGTAGTCCGGGTTGTAGCTCTCCCAGTCGCAGAAGGGCACCGTGTACCAGTACATGTCCATGCTGGCGGCGTCCGTGGTGGCCATGTAGGCCTCCGCGTCGGCGCTCTTGAAGTAGCTGGAGACCATCAGGCCGGTGAAGTTCGCGTAGTTGAAGCGCGGACCCTGCTTGCCGGCAGCCTGCCCGGCGCGCATCTGGGCCAAGCCCTCGGCGGGGGAGAAGCGGCCGTCCACCTCGTCGCCCAGGAAGTTGCCCACCCAGTTCACCGAGGAGTCGGTGAAGGTGTTGTTCAGCTTGGGGCCGATCCAGTACACGCCGTTGCGCTCGAAGCGCTTGTAGTCGGCGCTGGGATCCATCTCGACGTAGGTGTTGATGCCGAGCGACTTGTCGTACTGCACCTCCGCGTCGGTGGAGAAGGAGTTCCACCAGACGGCGACGGGGAAGAAGTCGTCCTTCGCCCAGCCGGCCTTGTTGGCATTGGTGAACTGGCTCCAGTAGGCCGGGCCGCCCTCCCAGGGGACGCGGGGCAGGTCGAGGCTGCCCAGGGTGCCCGGGGTGGTGGGCGTGGCCGACGGGGTCGGGGTGGCCGACGGGGTCGGGGTCTCGGAAGGCGACGCGGACGGGGTCGCCGAGGCGGTGGCGTCCGGGGTGGCGCTGGGCTCCGGGCTGCTGCTCACGCTGGCGGAGCTGCTCGCGGAGGGCTCCGGGGTGCCGGCGGCGTCCACGGTGGGCTCGGGGCTCGCGGAGTCGCTGGCCGACGCGGAGGCGGTGGGCTCCGGGGTGGCGGAGTCATCGGTGGAGGCCGAGGGGGTGGCGCTCGAGGGCGCGGCGGTGGGCTCGGGGCTGGCGGAGTCGCTGGCCGATGCGGAGGCGGTGGGCTCCGGGGTGGCGGAGTCGTCGGCCGACGCGGAGGGGGTGGCGCTCGAGGGCGCGGCGGTGGGCTCCGGGCTGGCGGAATCGCTGGCCGACGCGGAGGCGCTGGGCTCCGGGCTGGCGGAGTCGCTGGCCGACGCGGAGGCGCTGGGCTCCGGGGTGGCCGAGTCATCGGCGGTGGCCGAGGGGGTGGCGCTCGAGGGCGCGGCGCTGGGCTCCGGGCTGGCGGAATCGCTGGCCGAGGCGCTCGCGGTGGGCTCGGAGGAGGTGCCCTGGCTGGGCAGCGCCTCGACCGGCTCGCTGGCGTCGGCCGACGGGCTCTCGCTCGGCACCTGGGAGGCCTGCGGGGTGCTGGGCTGGGCGGTGGGGACCTCGCTCGGCGAGGGGGTGGCGCTCGCCGACGGGGCGGCGGAGACGGTCTCGGTGGGCCGGGGGCGCGGGGTGGGCCGCGGATCGGTGGGGTAGCAAGCGCTGGTCAGCGCCACGCACGTCACGGCTGCGAGTGCGAAGGCACCGCTGCGCTGGCGTCGAAGGTTGTTGATCATGTGGGTGCTGCTCCGATGTGATGCTGGGCTTGACCAGTTCAAGCCTCGGTGAGCATAACCAGCACTCAGGAAATCTTCATAATCCCTTCAGGAACATGAACAAGTGACCAGAAGGCCTCTCAGCGGGTGGAGTCGTCGCGCTCCCAGGAGGCACCCGAGTGGTCACCGCCGCGGCCGTCGAGCTTCAGTGCGACCCGTGCCGTCACCGCGAAACCGATGTAGGACAAGGCATCCAGCGCCTCTGACGGACGTCCGGAATTGGCCTTCAGCAGGGAGACCAGCGTGTTTCCTGAGGATCCTAAGGACTGCGGCGAGAGCTCCTGGACAGCCTCCGAGGGACGGTAAACACGCTTCAGGGTCTTCAGCAGGGCGAGGCTGGAACGGGGCACCTGCACCCGCACCGGCTCGGCCCCGACGACGGTCTTCTCCTCGGCGGAGAAGAGCGAGTCGACGTACAGGTCGTCGGGCGCGTCCAGCGGGAAGCGGCCCCAGCGGGCACGTCCCTGCACCGAGACGGCGTAGAAGCCGGCTCCCCACAGCGCCTGCAGCACCTCGGGGGTGCGCGAGCGCGCACGGTAGAAGGCCTTCACCAGGGCGTCGGCGGTCTGCGTCTGGTACGCCAGCGGCGGTCTGGCGGCCAGCACCTCGCCGGACTCCAGCACCTCCAGCACCCGGTTGACGCTCGCGGCCGGGGCGGCGATGTCCGCATCCAGGTAGACGCGGGGGAAGTTCTCGGGGCGGTCGTCGGCGAACAGGACGTCCTCGGCGCCGTTCAGCGCGGCCTGCTTGGACGCCACCGGCAGGTCCAGCACGGTGACGTCCAGCCGGTCGGCGAAGCTCTCGGCGATCGCGATGGTGTCGTCGGTGCAGCCGTTGGCGGCCACCAGGACGCGGGTTCCCGGGCGCAGCTCGCCGGTGGCGAGCTCCTCCAGGGTGCGGCCGATGACCGTGGCCTCGTTGTGGGCCGGGATGATGATGGTCGCCACGGCTCAGGCCTCCTTGCGGATGCGCGGCTCGCCGGCGGGCAGCTCGTCCCAGGAGGAGCGCTGCAGCAGGTGGCGGAGCGCCAGCTTGGAGCCGGGCTTGCTGCGGGCGCGCAGCGCGTGCTGGGCGGCCAGCACCCCGCGGAAGGCCACCGAGGAGACCGGGTTGTGGTTGGCCTCGTAGTCGCGCAGCTTGTTGACCTCCATCAGGGCCTCGAGCTTCGGCGAGGAGCCGGAGGCGCCGCCGATGTGCAGGCACCGTGCCTCGGGCACGTAGCGGATCCGGTAGCCGGCCTGGCGGGCCCGACGGGCGAAGTCGGTCTCCTCGGAGTAGAGGAAGAAGTCCTCGCGCCACTCGCCGACGGTGTCATTGCAGGCGCGCGAGATCACCAGGGCGGCGCCGCTGGCCCACTCCACGTCGCGGCCCGTGGCGTAGTGCTCGGGACGGCGCAGGGCGTCGCCCAGCACCGCCGGTCGCGAGGCCCAGTGCGAGCCGAAGGCCATCTCGCCGAGCTGGGAGAGCAGGCGCGGCTCGCGACGCAGCGAGTGGAAGGGGCTGCCGTCGGAATTGCTGACGTGCGGCACGGTGACGCCGATGGTGCGGTCGCTCACCAAGGGCTCCACCAGCAGCCGCAGGGCGCCGGGCTCCAGCACCAGGTCGGGGTTCAGGATGGCCAGCGCATCGGTGTCGGGGTCCAGGTTCTCGCGCCCCACGTTGATGCCCGCGGCATAGCCGACATTGCCGCCCGAGGCCACCACGCGCGCATCCCCGCGGGCCTCGACGCGGGCGACGGTGTCGTCGCTGGAGGAGTTGTCCACCACCAGCACGCGCAGGTCCAGCCCCTCGGCGGCGGCCGGCAGGGAGTCGAGCAGGGCGTCGATCTCGGAGGCGGAGTTGTAGGTGACCACCAGCGCGGTCACCACCAGGCGGTTGGATGTCATCGGTCTCTCCTCAGGCCTCGACGGAACGACGGCCCCGCAGCCGGGCGGCGAGGTCCTTGTACCAGTTGGGGTTCATGCAGGGACGCTCCACCAGCAGGTAGAAGATGCCCGAGCAGAACAGCACGATCAGGCTGTTGACGGCCAGCTGCACCAGGTAGCGCAGCAGGTAGGGGCCGCTGGGGGTGAGTGCGTCGGTGATGTTCAGCGTGATGCCCAGCAGCGGGTTGTGGATCAGGTAGATGGAGTAGCACATGCCACCGATCGCCGGGATCGGGTGCAGCGTGACCAGGCGGTTGGTCCAGGTGCCGCGGAAGGCGGCGACGAACAGCGGCAGCATGAGGAAGGGCATGGCGACGATGCACCAGCGACCCCAGCCGGCCGCGTGGATGTGGCCGATCAGGAAGATCATCACCGGCCAGCCGATCACGGTGACCGCGTCCCAGGCCAGGCTCCTGGCCTTCGACAGGTCCCCGGCCACGTGCATGTCGGCCAGCAGGAAGCCGATCAGGAAGTACTGCAGGTAGGCCAGCAGGCTCATGCCGGGGCGCGAGTGCTCCGGGATCACGAAGGCGGTGAGCAGGGCGAAGACGATGATGGTGGCCCAGATCACGCTGAGCCGGGTGCGTCGGTCCTGGATCCGGAAGACCCGGGTGAGCAGCGGCACCAGGATGTAGAACTGGATCTCGATCTCCAGGCTCCACGCCACGTTGTTGATCAGGCTCTCGGAGCCGAAGACCAGGTTGTGCTGGTAGAGCAGGCTCGCCAGCCAGTGCGTGGTGAGCGTGCCGGGGGTGTTGTCGTGCATCAGCAGCAGCATCACGAACAGCCCCGTCATCACCAGCACGTAGGGCGGCTCCAGGCGCGTGATCCGGCGCAGGAAGTACTTCTTGAGCCCCACCGGCTTGCCGACGCCGCGGGCGTGGCGGACGAAGGGCAGCGCCAGCACCATGCCGGAGATGACGAAGAAGAGCTGCACGCCGAAGGCGCCGGTGCCCAGCGTGTAGCCCACGACATCGTCGGGCATGGCCCAGGTCTCGGGATACTTGGTGGCGAGGTTGACGGCGACGTGGAAGGCCACGACGGACCCGATCGCCCCGAAGCGCAGTCCGTCGATCTCCGGGATGAAGCGGCCGTTGGCCACCACCCGTCTGAAGGCGCTGAACAGCGACTTTCCCCCCGATGCCATGCCTGCGAGGTTACCCGAGCGGGGTGTGGCCTCCCCTTTGGCAGCTGAGGGAGGGCTGTGGGGCGGCGGGCCTGACCGGCCCTCGGGGAGCGCACTCGGGGCCGGGCGTGCGACCACTATCGTGGGGGCCACCGAGCGGCTGCCGCTCGGGTCCGTCGACGTGATGCGAGGTGCACTGTGCAGGACAGGAAGCTGGTGGTCCTCTGGGCCGGGAACCCGTGGCAGGGCTTGCCGGCCACGGATCACCATCTGGCGCGGGCGCTGGCCCAGAGCGTCGACGTGCTGTGGGTGGACCCCACCGAACCGCTGCACCACGGCCGTTCGCCGCTGCCGCGCACCGAGCAGGTGGCCGAGGGCATCCGGGTTCTGGCGCTGGGCACCGTCCCGGGGGCGGCGCGCTCAGGACTTCGTCAGCTGGCCGAGGCCCACCTCCGGGCTGCCCTGACCGTGGCGCAGGCCCGCGAGTCGCGTCGGGTGTGGGCCACCATCTCCTGCTCGCCGCGGGCCCAGCTGCCCACCAGGGGTGGCGGTGTCACGGTGCTGCACGCCACCGACGACTGGCTGGCCGGTGCCGCCATGATGGGCCTGGACCAGGCCTGGCTGGAGCGGGTGCTGCGCAGCAATGTGCGCACCGCCGACGTGGTCTCCGCGGTCTCGGTGGACCTGGCCCAGACGCTGCAGCGGATGAACCCGCGCCACATGGTGGAGGTGGTGCCCAATGGCGCCATCGTCCCCGACCGACTTCTGGTGGGCGAGCGGAGCCGTACCGCCGTGCTGGTGGGCCAGCTCAACGAGCGGCTCGACCTGGCCATGCTCGAGGCGGTGCTGGACGCCGGCGTGGAGCTGCGGGTGATCGGCCCGCGGGCCGAGCGGGAGCCCGAGGTGACCCGACGCCTCGACCAGCTGCTGGCCCGCCCGGGCGTGGACTACCGCGGCCTGGTGCCGCACGAGCAGGTGGTGGACCTGCTGGGCAGCGCCGCGGTCGGCGTCACCCCCTATGCCATCAACGAGTTCAACAAGGCCAGCTTCCCGCTCAAGACGCTGGAGTACCTGGCCAACGGCCTGCCGGTGGTCTCCACCCGGATGGAGTCGCTGGACTGGCTGGCCACCGACCTGGTGGACGTGGCGGACAGCCCGCAGCAGTTCGGCGAGCTGGTGCGCCGTCGCGCCGACGAGCCGCGTGATGCCGCACTGGAGGAGCGACGACGGGCCCTGGCGGACCGTCACTCGTGGTCTGCCCGGGCCGAGGCCCTGCTGCAGGCGATCGCCCGCCGCGCCTGATCTCGTCCGGTCCGCACGACGCGCTTGATCGGTCCAGGCGCCCTGGCCACCGGGCTGGGTGCCTGGACCGTCGGGTCAGTTCGCCTGGTCCTCGTCCCGCTCGGTCCGGCGCGGTTGCTCGTCGGCCTCCAGCGCCGGCACGGCCTCGGTGCGGGTCGGCTCCGGGGCGGGCTCGACCGTGGTGCTGTGGGGGCTCATCACGGTGGTGCTGCCGGAGGCGACCCAGTCGGCGCCCTCCGTCTGGGGAAGGTGCTGCTCGGGGGAGCGCTGGCCCATCTCGTCCTCGTTCTGCGGTGCTTCGGCGTCGGCGCACCAGTCTGGTGCCGTGACGGCGGGGGCGACTTCGCCCCCTGGGGTGGATTGGGGTGCAGGCCACCCGGCGGGCGCCGGCATGGCCTCGGGCGCCTGGGCCGCCGACCGCTCCCTGACCTGGGCCGCGCGACGGGCGTCGCGCTCCCGGGAGGCGCGGCTGCGCTCCATCTGGGCCAGCACCACCTCGCGGGCGGTGGCCGCGTCGAGCTCCTGGGCGATGCAGCCGTCCAGGATCCCCGAGGTGGTGTCCAGCCGGACGTCGGCCAGGCCGAGCCGACGCTGCACCGGTCCCTGCTGCAGGTGCACCGACTGCACCCGGGCGTGGTGCACGATCTCGGTCTGGCGGACGAAACCGCCGTTGACGGCCACGAAGACCTCGTCGTCGTGGCCCCAGCGCAGGCTGTTGAAGATGAAGGGGTGCAGCCGCCGGGCCCTGGGGCTGGCGGGCTGCAGCTGGATCCGGTCGAGCCGGAAGCCGGGCCAGACGGCGTCGATGGCACGCTCCACCTCGGCCCAGGTGCCGGCGGGCAGCAGCACGTCGCTGGCGCCCTCGTCCTCGCCACCGCCGTAGCCCAGCACGTCGATCTTGACGCGGTGGATGCCGAAGGGTCGCCAGAGCAGGTGCTGGGTGACCGAGATGGCCTGGATCCGGTCGGTGGGCAGCGTCTGGCTGACCAGGCTGGTCATGCCGCGGCTCACCTTGAGCGCCTCGCCGGTGCGCACCAGCCGGTAGTTCCACTGCTTGACCACCTGGTTGCTGATGATGCCGAGCAGGCCGGTGGCCAGCGGCACCAGGCCGACGGCCGCGCCCAGCTCCTGGAACCAGGCGATGCCGGCGATGCCCGCCAGACCCAGCGCCAGGGTGATGAGGAAGCCGGTGGACAGCACGGCGGCCAGCACCAATCGCTGCGGCGGGACGGTGAGCAGCACCGTCTCGCTGGCCGACAGGTCGTGG
Organism: Luteococcus peritonei; assembly: GCF_039526385.1. Lineage (NCBI taxonomy): Bacteria > Bacillati > Actinomycetota > Actinomycetes > Propionibacteriales > Propionibacteriaceae > Luteococcus > Luteococcus peritonei. The sequence continues at coordinate 104,562 of NZ_BAAAIX010000007.1, forward strand.
AGGGCGTCCGCGACGGGAGCCTGGTTGGACTGCTCGACGCTCACCTGCTGGCCGTGCGCGCGGGCCACCAGGTAGTCGCGCATCTGGTAGGCGCGGGAGCGGGAGAGGTAGTCGATGGTCTTGCCGCTGCCCGAGCCGACGTCGATGCGCAGCTGGGCCAGGCCCAGCAGCCGGGCGGCGAAGGGCTGCACCACGTCGACCGACTGGATCTTGGTGAAGGGCACCTTGTCGGAGTTGTGCCAGATGAAGTTGCGCTCGATGCGCACCTGGCGGTCGTCGACGACGAAGCGGGTGAAGCGCCAGGAGAAGTAGCCGCTGATGGCGGTGACGATGAAGTAGACGCCGAGCATGCCGCCGAAGACGGCCACGGCGCGCAGGTCGAAGGGCTCGTCGCGCTTGCCGGCATTCTCCAACAGGTCGCGGCCCACCAGGATCACCATGCCCACCAGGGCCATCCAGCCCTTGATGACGGGGGTGAGCGGGTGGGGACGTTCCATCACCGGCTGGTAGGGGGTCGGTTCGCTGCCGGCCGGCAGGTCCTCCAGCAGGACGGGTTCCGCCTCCGGCGCGGGAGGCTCGGGCGTGGGTGAGGGGGAGGCCGGGGGCGGGGATGCCTGGTCGACCTCCGGCTGGGGACGGGAGAAGTCGTCGGACATCACAGGCCGATCGCCTGCTGCTCGCCCAGCTCGGTAAGGCGCTCGCGCAGCTGCTCCGCCTCGGCCACCGGCAGGCCTGGGATGGTGGCATTGGTGCCGGCGGAGGCGGTCTCCAGGGTGACGGTGGCCAGGCCGTAGCGGCGCTCGATCGGGCCGGAGTTGACCGTCACCACCTGCATCCGGCCATAGGGGACGACGGTGAGGCGGCGCTGCAGCAGTCCCTCGCGGATGTAGAGCTCGGTGCCGCGTTCGGCATAGCCCCAGATCCGGTAGACCCGGCCCTGGCGGTGCCAGCGGTAGAAGATCCAGCACAGACCCAGCACAGCGAGGATGGCCGCGGCCCACCAGCGGTAGGCGAAGCCGAGGACCAGCACCGCGGCCAGCAGCTCCAGCGACCACACCACCAGCACCATCATCCGCTTCATCCGCAGATAGGCGGGGGAGAGCTGGTTCCAGTGCTCGGTCGGTGCCGCGAAGGTGTCCACAGCCAGCAATCTATGCGTTGACAGGGTGAAACAGGCGCGGCCGGGGGCCGCCAGTTGTTCCGACCGCTACCAAGGTAGGGGCTCAGGACAGGCCGAGCCGACGGCCCAGCGGGACATGGTCCGGGCCGAGCACCTTGACATCGCCCATCAGCACCAGGCCGCGCAGCACCACGACGGGAGCCCCCGGCGGGGCGGGGCGCACGCCGCGGATCTTGACGTCGCCCATCACCGTGGTGGTCTCGTCACGCACGGCGATGCCGTCGGGGATGGTGATCTTCACGTCGCCCAGCAGCACCGGCAGGCTGATCACGCACTCCTGGGCCTCCAGGGTGGCGCCGCGCAGGTCCAGCTTCGCGTCGCCCATCACCACCAGGCCGGTGGTGCGTCGGCGCAGCCGCCAGCTGCCCTCGCGCCGCACGGTGCCCATCACGGTGACCAGCGAGTCGGCCTGCGGGTTCTGCTGGCTGGGGTCCACCACCACCCCGCGACGCTCCCCGGCCGGAACCGGCATCGAGGCCGTGGCCGGTGTGATGTCGGCAGTGAGCTGCTCCAGCTCGGCGAAGGTGCGGGCGGCCCAGGTGGCGTCCAGCCGCTCGTCGTGCTCCTCGCGGGTGATGCGGCCCTCCGCATAGGCGGTGTTCAGCAGGGTGGCGACCAGCTCCCGGTCGCTGTCGGCGCAGCGCATCGAGCCACGGTCGGGGACTGCAGGAAGGTCAGCGGTGCTCATGGCGCAGAGTCTAGGAAGGCCGGGCTCGCCCGGGACTGCTCCTCGGGCCCGGTCAGGGGCAGATCAGGGGAAGGCCCGAGCGTCCGGCGCTCCCGGCCACGGAAAAGGACCCTGACGGCCAGTGGTCGGCAAGGCCCTTCGTCGTGGAGCGGGCGACGGGAATCGAACCCGCGTGTCCAGCTTGGGAAGCTGGCGCTCTACCATTGAGCTACGCCCGCATGCCGTTGAGGCAGTGGCCACTCTAGCGCACCGGCGCGGGTGCCCGGCCACCCGGTCGGCCGCTGGCAGGCGGGTCGTCGTACGAGCCACGGCAGCGACCCCACCGCATCGCCGATCCGCGGCATGCTGGGTGCATGGCCCCCCGCAGCGCGATCCGCACCACCCCACGCCCCAGTCGGCGTGCCCTGCTGGGCGCGGCCGTCGGGACCATGGCCCTGGGCGCCTGCGGCAAGAGCACGGAGGAATTGGAGGTGCCCTACCACGACGCCTTCGTGATCGCCCACCGCGGTGGCGGCCGCAACTGGCCCGAGATGACGCTGTACGCCTACCAACAAGCCGCGCAGCTGTCCGGACTGGGCCGGATGGAGGTCTCGGTGCGGCGCTCGCGCGACGGTGTGCTGCTCTGCCACCACGACGCGACCACCGGCCGCGTCGGCACCCAGGACCTCGAGATCGCGAAGACCGACTGGAAGGATCTGGCCCGGGTGGCGATCAGCCCCCGCGAGACGCTCGACCCCTCCCAGCCCGGCCGCCCGCTGGCCCGCTTCCAGGAGGTGCTGGACGCCTGGCCCGAGGGCATCGAGATGTGGGTGGAGCCCAAGAGCGACGACGCCGTCGAGCCGCTCTTCCGCAAGCTCTCCCACCTGCCCGACCTCAAGGTGGTCTGGAAACGGCCCATCAACGCCCCCGGCTTCGACAAGGCCAAGCAGCAGGGCTGGGGCACCTTCGGCTACGTGCTGGCCGGCGAGAAGCAGTTCTCGTACCTGGAGCAGGTGGCCCCCAGCAAGGAGCTGGACCACGTCGGCGTCCCCGTCGAGGCCGACGACGAGCGGATCCGTCGCGTGGTGGACCTGGCCGGGAGCTATGGCACGTCCACCGTCGCCTGGGCGCTGTCCGACCTGGCCCAGCGCGACCGGGTGCTGCGGCTGGGCTGCCGGGGCCTGATGTGCTCCAACATCGTCGAGCTGCTGGACGCCCCCATGCCGCAGTGAACCACCTACCCGCCGACGCGCAGGTCGTGATCACCGCGCGATGGTCAGTGCCGGGTCACAGCCCGGAGCGGGAGGCATGCTCCATGACGTGACGCACCACCACGTCGAAGCGCTCCCGGCCCAGCGCGGCACCGCTGCGCCGGATGCTGGAGGGATGGATCCGCACGATCCGGTCCACTCTGGCCTCGCTGGGACGCCCCTGGGAGTCCCAGGCGCCGGAGCCGATGTCCACCCAGTAGCGACCCTCGCGGGCCTCCTGCGCGGCGTCGCGGTCATGGTCCTTGCTGGTCAGCGGCAGCCCGAGCAGCCAGTCCCCGTCGCGCCCGATCAGCAGCACCGGACGGTCCTTGCCCTGGGCGTGGTCCTCCTCGTAGGGCACCCATGCCCAGACCACCTCGCCCGGGTCGCCCGCCCGGTCGCGCTCAGGGGTCCAGCTGGTCTGCGGCAGCCCGACGAAGTCACCCGGGTAGTGCTCGGCCAGCGGCGGCGCCGGATGGTTGGCCTGCTTGCGGCGCTGCTCCAGCGCGGTTCGGGCCAGCCGGGTGCCCAGGTCCACCAGCAGTTGCACGGCGCGGTTCACGAGCACCTCACAGGTAGCGCGGCAGCGGCCCGTAGACCACTTCGTGCCGCTCGCGGACGGGCACCGGGGTCCCGGCGCGGAAGGTCTTCCAGTGCCCGAAGTAGCGGGTCACCGGGGGCAGGAAGAGCACCAGCGCGCCCAGCAGGCTGAGCACCGGTGCGGGCCAGGCCCAGGGCGAGATGAGCCAGCCGGCCAGCCCCAGCACGGCGGCCAGCAGCGCCGCGGTGCGTGACCAGCGGTGCCCGTTCCAGGCATTCAGCGCGGCGATCGCGGGCGCCGCCACCAGGGCGGCACCGAGCAGCGCCACCAGGGTGACCGCCACGATGGAGCGCCAGCCGCCCGGGCGGGGCTGCCACAGCTCCACCAGGTGGGAGGAGGTCATGAAGCTGTCCATGTGCATCGCCAGCCACCAGCTGCGGGCCAGCGCCACTGCCGAGACCAGTGAGGCGGCGTAGAGCAGCACGTCGGCCACCACCATCCACTTCGCACGACGCGGCTGGCCCGTGCTGGCGCTGATCGGCAGGCCGGCCGGATGGCTCTGCTCCAGCGGCGGCAGGGTGGCGATCTCGGCCGGCCCGGTGCAGGGCTGGTCGGCGGCCAGCAGCGCGGAGCGGTCCTGCTCCGGTGTCTGCTGCTCGGACACCGGTGCCGTCTCCTCGGTGCTCGGGTCGGGTTCGACGAAGGCCTGGCTCACCGCGAACGGGGCCTGCGGGTCGCGATCGGCGCGGGAGGTCCCGTCGGCGGGTGTCTGGCCCATCGTGGTCCTCCTGTGGCTCATGGGGCGTGCGACCGCCAGCCTACCCGTCGGGCAGGGCGGGGGCGGGAGACGTCAGCGCACCCGGTCGCGCTGCCCAGGCCTCTCGGCGAGCGCCTGGTTGGCGCTGGGCAGCTGGGCCAGGGCTCCCGCCATCCCGGTCACGGCGGGGGAGGAGCGCCAGGTGTCGGCCCCCGACTCCAGCACCGGCAGCACCCGGGTGCCGCCCAGCGGGATCAGCAGGTGCTCGCTGCCGTGCTCCACCATGGCCACCAGCGCCACCTTGCCGGGCAGCAGGCGGGTGTCGCCGTCCACCAGCACCAGCTTGTGGCGCCGCTCGTCGAGGCCGCCGAGCTGCGTGACGACGGCGTCGACGGGCAGCGCACCCTTCATCACGTCCAGGGTGCGCACCCGGAAGCGGGTGGCCGGCAGACCCTGCACCGTGGTGCCGGTCTGCTCCTCCACCACCTGCACCACCGCCACCCGATCGGCAACCGCCGCCACCTGCTGGGTGCCGCTGATGGCATAGGAGGACTGCACCACCTCGACGGTCACCGGCTCCTGCCGCGGCCCGCGCCACAGCGCGAAGGCCAGCACCGTGCACGCCACGAGGGCGAGCAGGGCTGCGAGCAGGCGACGCATGAGGGCTCCAGGGGGTGGGAGGGACCGGCTGTGCAAGCCTCCTCCTCCAGGGCGCGGCGGCGCACCCTCCCAGACGCTTCGTTATCGACTTGGAATCCCGTGGGGCAAGGAAAAACGGTTCAGCAGGTCAGCTGGGGCCACCGGCCAACCGGGCACGGCCCCACCGCACCAGCTCGCGCACCTCGTCGAAGAGGTCGTCGGGCAGCTCGTCGAGGCCGAACCAGCGCACGTCGTGGGACTCCTCGCTCACCACCGGCCGGCCACCCTCGCTGACCACCAGGAAGCGCACATCGAAGTGTCGGGTGGGCGCGGCGGCGCCGCGGCAGGTGATCGGGTGCACGTCCAGCCCGATCGGCACCGGGTCCACCTGCAGCCCCTCCAGGCCGGTCTCCTCGACGGCCTCGCGCAGGGCCGCCGACGCCAAGTCAGCATCGCCCGGCTCCAGGTGGCCACCGGGCTGCAACCAGGCCCCCACCAGGCCGTGGTGCACCAGGCAGACGGCGCTCCCGGTGACGTCCAGCACCATCGCCGAGGCAGTCAGGTGGCCGGGCAGGCAGCTGCGCTGCAGGGCGTCCTCGCGGGCGGCCAGCAGGCCCAGGAAGGCCTCGCGCAGAGCCCGCTGGTGCTGCTCAGGAGGGGTCCAGGAGGTCAGGCAGGTGACCGCGTCATGAAGCTGCATCCTGCGAATCTAGTGCGGTCGATAGGCTCGCCCCATGACCGCCATGCCCCGCTGGAAGACCGTCGTCTTCGACCTGGACGGGACGCTGTGCGACACCGTCGCCCTCATCCTGGCCTCCTTCCGCCATGCCCACGCCACCGTCCTGGGCGAGGAGCTCGACGAGGCCGAGGCCCGCACCTGGATCGGGCGCACCCTCAACGACATCTATGCCGGCACCCCGGATCGTGCCGAGGAGCTGGCCACCGCCTACGTGGACTTCAACCTGGCCAACCTCGAGCAGCTGCAGACCGACGTCGAGGGCATCTCCCAGATGCTGGACGCGCTGCGCGATGCCGGGGTCAGCGTCGGTGTGGCCACCAGCAAGCGCCGTCCCGCCGCCGAGCGCAGCCTGGCCGCCTCCGGCATCACCGACAAGGTGCAGCTGGTCTCCACCCTGGAGGACGTCACCGAGCACAAGCCCCACCCGGCCCCGCTGCTGCACGCCCTCACCCAGCTGGGGGCCGAGCCCGGCGAGGCCGTCTACGTGGGCGACGCCATCTACGACGTGCAGGCCGCGAAGGCCGCCGGGATGGACCAGATCGCCGTCACCTGGGGCGCGGGTGATCGCACCGCGTTGATGCTCACCGAGCCCACCGCCGTGGTCGACTCCGTCGACGAGCTGGAGCGCTGGCTGCTCGGCCCGGTCGGCTGAGCCCAACCCTGAGATCCGCGACGCCGATCGCGAACATCGCCCGGCATCGGGCGATGGGCGGATCGAGGGCGGGGATTCCAGGGTTGGACCAGTGACCCAATTCTTGCGGTGCGGGTCTGCTGCGCCGGTCGGTGCCGCTCAGGCGGTCGGGGTCAGGGTGCGCACGGCCAGCTCGGCCAGCAGGTCGGCCCCGTCGCCCAGCACCGACTCGTCATAGCGCGCTTCGGCGCTGTGGTTGTTCGGTGCCTGCGCGGGGTCGAGACCCGCCGGGGCGGCACCCAGCAGCAGGAAGCAGCCGGGCACCTCCTCGAGCACCTTGCTGAAGTCCTCGCTGGCGGTCATCGAGTGCTCCAGCTCCAGCAGTCGGTCGTCGCCGAAGAGCTCGCGCACCGCCGTCATGGCCACCGCCGTCTGCTCTGCGTCGTTGAGCGTCACCGGGTAGAGCCGGGTCATGGTGTGCTCCACCTCCACGCCATGGGCGCGCCCTATGCCCTCCAGCAGCTCGGCCAGATGGGCGAAGAGCCGCTCGCGTGCCTCGGGGCTGAAGGTGCGCATGGTGGCCTCGAACCAGGCGGTGTCGGGGATCACGTTGCGGGCCTCGCCGGCGCCCAGGTGCCCGACGGTGACCAGCGCGGGGTCGAACAGGTCGAAGCGTCGTGCCAGCATCACCTGGATCTGGCCGATGATCTCGGCCAGCACCGGCACCGGGTCCTTGGCCAGGTGCGGTGCCGAGCCGTGGCCGCCGCGGCCGTGCACCACCACGTCGAGCGGGTCGGAAGCGGCCATCACCGTGCCGGGCCGGGTGGCGAAGCTGCCGGTGGGGAAGGTGGAGGCCCACACGTGCAGGGCGAAGGCGGCATCGGGACGACGCCCGGCGGCCTCCAGCAGCCCCTCCTCGATCATCCGGCGGGCCCCGTCGTCGCCCTCCTCGCCGGGCTGGAACATGAAGACCACGTCGCCGGGCAGCTCCTCGACGCGACGGGCCAGCCGCTGCGCCGCGCCCACCAGCATGGCCATGTGCAGGTCATGGCCGCAGGCGTGCATGGCGCCGTTGGTGCTGGCGAAGTCCTCGCCACTGCGCTCGGTGACCGGCAGCGCGTCCATGTCGCCGCGCAGCAGCGCCACCCGGCGCTCGCCCTCGGCCGGGGCGCGGCCGCGCAGCACCGCCACCACGGAGTCCAGCTCCTGCCCGGTGGCGATCTCCAGGCCCAGCGGGGCCAGTGCGGCCAGGACGCGCTCCTGGGTGCGGGGCAGCCGCAGCCCCACCTCCGGGATCTGGTGCAGGTCTCGACGCAGGGTGACCAGGGTGTCCTCGCAAGCCATGCCGCCAGCCTAGCCAGCGCAGGTCTCGCGGCGGCCCGGGAAGGAAGCCGTGATCCGCGACCGCGTCCGCTCGTTCACCAGCCTGCTGGACCTGCAGCGCGCGAGCCTGCCCACCGAGCAGAGCCGCCTGGCGCAGGCGGTCAGCATCGACGACCTGCACCGGCTGGCCCGACGTCGCACCCCCGGCTTCGCGCTGGACTACGTCGACGGCGGCGCCATCACCGAGGGGGCCGTCAGCGGCAACCTGGAGGCCTTCGCCCGGCACCGGCTGGTGCCGCGCTACCTGAAGGGCATCGGACAGGCCAGCCTGGCCGCCTGTTGGGCCAGCGTCACGAGCTGCCCTTCGGCATCGCGCCGATCGGTCTGACCGGGCTGATGCGGATCGAGGCGGAGCTGGCCGGCGTCGCCGCAGCGCAGAGCCGGGGCATCCCCTTCACCCTGTCCACCATGGGCACCCGCAGCATCGAGGCCGTCGCCGAGGCCGGCCCGCAGGCGCGCAAGTGGTTCCAGCTCTACGTGCGCCGCGGCCGCGAGAACTCCACTGGCCTGCTGCAGCGCGCCTGGGAGAACGGCTACGACACCCTGGTGGTCACCGCGGACACCCCCGTCTCCGGGCGCCGGCTGCGCGACGAGCACAACCAGCTCACCATGCCGCCGAAGCTGACCGCGCGCACCGTGGTTCAGTCCGCGCTGCACCCGGCCTGGGCGCTGGACCTGGTGAGCCACGACGCCCCGGCGCTGGCCAACTTCGAGCGCACCGAGTCCACCGTGCACCAGCTGGTGGGCTCGATGTTCGACCCGGACCTGGCGCTGGAACACCTGGAGTGGCTGCGCGAGGAATGGCCCGGGAAGTTCGTGGTCAAGGGCATCCTGGCCCCCGACGACGCCCGTCGGGTGGCCGACTTCGGTGCCGACGCGGTCTGGGTCTCCAACCACAGCGGCCGCCAGCTGGACCGCGCCGTGGCGCCGGTGGACGTGCTGCCCGCCATCCGCGCCGCCGTCGGCCCCGAGATGCCGGTGCTGCTGGACTCCGGCATCCGCACCGGCACCGACGTGGCCATCGCGCTGGCCAGCGGTGCCGACCACGTCTTCCTCGGCCGCGCCTACCTCTACGGCCTGATGGCCGGCGGTCAGGCCGGCGTCGAGCGCGCCCTGGACCTGCTGGCCATCGAGACCCGCAATGCCATGCAGCTGCTCGGCGTCGCCTCCGTGGCGGAGCTGCGCGCCCAGGGCCCCGAACTGCTCGCCGGCTGAATCCCGCTCACTGGGCTCGTCCCGCCAACCCACCCATCGCACGGCTGATCCACCGCCGCCCCATCCGACGACGCAAAGGACGACGATGACCAACCCGCTGTTCGCAGACCCCCAGACACCGGCATGCTCCGACCGGCTGGCCCCGCAGGCCCGACGGGCGGTGCTCGCGGCCTGGTTCGGCACCCTGATCGAGTGGTACGACTACCCCCTCTACGGCATCGCCTCGGCGCTGGTGATCGGGCCGCTCTTCTTCCCCAAGTCGCTGCCGGCCACCCAGCAGCTGTTGGCCTTCGCCACCTTCGCGGTGGGCTTCGTGGTGCGCCCGCTGGGTGGCTTCGTGATCTCCCACCTGGGCGACCGTTTCGGCCGCAAGCCCGCCATGGTGGTCACCGTCGTGATGATGGGCGCCGCCACCGTCGGCATGGGCCTGCTGCCCACTGCCGCGTCGGTGGGGATCTGGGCACCCGTGCTGCTGGTGGTGCTGCGCTTCCTGCAGGGCTTCGGTGCGGGCGCCGAGCTGGCCGGAGCGCTGACCCTGGTCAGCGAGTACACCCCGCACTCACGGCGCGGCTTCTTCGTCGGCTTCGTCACCACGGGTGCCCCGGGCGGCGCCTTCCTGGCGACGCTCGCCTCACCCTCGCCTCGCTGCTGCCCAAGGACGTGGCCACCGGCTGGGCCTGGCGCATCCCCTTCCTGGTCTCGGCGGTGCTCTTCGGCCTGGCGCTGTGGATCCGCAAGCACCTGGAGGAGACCCCCGCCTACGCCGCCGCCGTCGAGGCCCGTGCGGCCAACGAGCGGGCCAACCGGGTGCCGCTGGCCGAGGTGCTGCGCCACAGCCCGCGCCAGCTGCTGGCCGGCTTCCTGTCGGTCACCGGCCACAACGTGGTCAACTACGTGCTCAGCGCCTTCGCCCTGGGCTACCTCACCAAGACCGTCGGCATGCCGCTGATGAAGGCGCTGACCGCGGTGCTGATCGCCTCCTTCGTGGCCGCCGTGGTGCCCCCGCTGGGCGGGCTGGTGGTGGACCGGATCGGCGTGCGACGCGTGGTGGCCTTCGGAGGCCTGGCCGGTGCCGTGCTGGCCTACCCGCTGTTCTGGTCGCTGGCCAGCGGCAGCATGCTGCTGGCGACGCTGGGCATGTGTCTGGCCGGGCTGCTGGCCATGGGCGCCACCTCGCCCGGCACCAGCACCTTCGTCGCCAACCTCTTCCCGACCCGCTACCGCTTCACCGGCGTGGCTGCCGCCCGCGAGCTGAACGGCGCCCTGGTGGCCGGCCCCACGCCACTGATCGCCACCGCCCTGATCCAGAAGGCCCACGGCGGCATCGGGCCGGTCTCGGCCTTCGTGGCGCTGGCGGCGCTGTGCACCTTCGCGTCGATCTTCGTCGCCGGACACTCCGGCCAGGAGGCGCCGAGCGAGGACGTCGAGGCCAACCGGGCCGTGGAGGCCGAGACCCGCGGCTGATCCCCACACCCACCACGCACAGCGGCCCCGGACCGATCGGTCCGGGGCCGCTGTGTGGTGCGGGTGCGTCAGGCCTTCATGGTTCCCTCGGAGAGGAACCGGGTGTGCCAGCTCAGGCTCTGGGACAGGTCGTGCGGCGTGTGCTGGCCGTTGGCGACCTTCTGGGCGTGCTCGAAGTAGTCGAGCAGCGCGTCCTTGTAGTCCGGGTGGGCGCACTTCTCGATGATCAGCTTGGCCCGCTGGCGCGGGGCCAGGCCGCGCAGGTCGGCGAGGCCCTGCTCGGTGATGACCACCTGGACGTCGTGCTCGGTGTGGTCGACGTGGTTGACCATCGGGACGATCGCCGAGATGGCGCCACCCTTGGCCGTCGACGGCGAGACGAAGACCGAGAAGAAGGCGTTGCGGGTGAAGTCGCCCGAGCCGCCGATGCCGTTCTGGATCTTGGAGCCCATCACGTGCGTGGAGTTCACGTTGCCGTAGAGGTCGGCCTCGATCATGCCGTTGCAGGAGATGACGCCCATGCGGCGGATCGCCTCGGGGTGGTTGGAGACGTCCTGCGGGCGCAGGATGATCTTCTTCGCGTACTCCGCGGCGTTGTCGTTCATCTTCTCGGCGTACTCCGGGGAGAGCGAGAAGGCGGTGGCCGAGGCGACGGTGAGCTTGCCCGAGTCGAGCAGGTCCACCATGCCGTCCTGGATCACCTCGGTGTAGGAGGTGAGGTTCTCGAAGGGGCCGTCCTTCAGGCCGGCGAGCACCGCATTGGCGATGTTGCCGACGCCGGACTGCAGCGGGTTCAGGCTGGCGGGCAGGCGGCCGGCCTTGACCTCGACGTCGAAGAAGTCGAGCAGGTACTGCGCGATCTGCTTGGAGTCGTCGTCCAGCGGCTTGAAGGGGGAGTTGCGGTCGGGATCGTTGGTCTCGATGACCGCGACGACCTTGGAGGGGTCGATCTGGTAGGTCTTCGAGCCGATCCGGTCACCGGGGTTCAGGATGGGCAGCGGCTTGCGGTTCGGCGGCAGCGCGGCGATGTCGCCGTAGATGTCGTGCATGCCGTACAGGCCCTCGGACTGCCACTCGTTGACCTCGATGATGATCTTGTCGGCCAGCTCGAGGTAGGTGCGGTTCATGCCCACCGAGGAGGAGGGGACCACGGAGCCGTCCTCCAGCACCATGGTGGCCTCGATCACGGCGTAGTCCAGCTTGCCGAAGTAGCCGTAGGTCAGCTGGTTGGCCAGGTGCGAGAGGTGGATGTCGGAGTAGAAGGTGGTGCCGTCGTTGATCTTGTTCCGCAGGATCGGGTCGGACTGGTAGGGGGTGCGGAAGTTCATCCCGCCGGTCTCGGCCAGGGCGCCGTCCAGCTCGGGCGCGGTGGAGGCACCGGTGAAGACGTCGATCTTGAAGTCCTCGCCCTTGCCCTGCGCCTCCTTGATGCGGGCCGCCAGAGCCTGGGGGAATTCCTTCGGGTAGCCGGAACCGGTGAAGCCGGCGAAGCCGAGCTTGCTGCCGGGCTCGACCAGAGCGGCCGCGTCCCCAGCGGACATGATCTTGCTGCGGAACTGCTCGTTGGCGATCCGTCCTGCCATCTTTCCTCCTTGAAGACTGCGCCCCGACCACGACGACGGGTCGCCGGCCACCTACGTTGGCGACCTCGGGGCTGTGGCGCACACGTTACCGTGCCCACGCCCTGAAGGGGAGTCGACGGCGGGCGCATGGGACGGGGCCGTGCGAGGGGTGTGGCAGGCCTCTCGAGGCTGGCTGGCGACGACGCGCGGCGGACCAGCCCGAACCGGCGGCGCGTGGCGTGGTCAGAGCCGCACGAAGGCGCGCACCGCGTCGAGCCGGGGGAAGCTGATGGCGGCGTCGGCCTGGGTGGCGGCCACCGGCTTGGCGCAGTAGGCGATGCCCAGCCCGGCGGCGCCCAGCATGTCCAGGTCGTTGGCCCCGTCGCCGACGGCCACGGTCAGCTCCGGCGGGCAGAGCGCCAGCTCGGCGCAGCGCAGCAGGTGGCGACGCTTGGCAGCACGGTCCACCACCTCCCCGCGGGTCAGACCGGTGAGGCGCCCGTCGCGCACCTCGAATCGGTTGGCAGTGACGTGGTTGATCCCCAGGTCTGCCACCAGCGGTTCGACGATCTCGGTGAAGCCGCCCGAGACCAGCCCCACCTGGCAGCCGGCCTCGCGGGCGGCCCGCACCAGCTCGAGGGCGCCCGGGCTGAACTCCAGCGAGCTGCGCACCTCGTCGAAGGCGGCCACGTCGAGCCCGGCGAGGGTGGCCACCCGGGCCCGCAGCGAGTCCGCGAAGTCGAGCTCGCCGCGCATGGCGCGCTCGGTGATGGCCGCCACCTGCTCCCCGCTGCCGGCGTGGGCGGCCAGCTCGTCGATCACCTCGGCGGTGATCAGCGTGGAATCCACGTCCATCATCAGCAGCCGGGGTGCCTCGGTGGCCAGCGGCTGGCGCACCACGGCCGCGTCGACGCCCTCGCGCAGCGCCGCACCGCGCACCAGGGAGCGGGTGCGCTCCAGCTCGCTGACCTCGCCCAGCACGGAGAAGACGTGTCCGAAGTCGCGCTGCTCCAGACTGGCCTCGCGCGCGTTGGCGAGCTGCCCGGTGGCCAGCACGGTGAGCGGCTCGGGCAGGGGGGTGGCGGCGGTGAGCACGATGCGCACGGTCTGGGTCACGCCACCAGCCTAGGGATTGTGACTGGGCCGGGCGCCGCTCCTCGCCCCTCGGACGCCCGGCCCCGGAGGTGCCGCTCATGTCCAGCGGCGCCGCCGTCTCAGCGGTCGGTGGTGGCCTGCCCGGCCTGGCCGGTGTCGGTCTGGCTGCCGGGCGCCGTTGTCTGCTGGCCCTGCAGGTCCTGCGGGGCCTGGCCCTGCTGGGTGGTGCCGGACTGGGTGGTGCCGGACTGGGTGGTGCCGGACTGGGTGGTGCCGGACTGGGTGGTGCCGGACTGGGTGGTGCCGGACTGGGTGGTGCCGGACTGGGTGGTGCCGGACTGGGTGGTGCCGGACTGGGTGGAGCCCTGCTGGCCGCTGGCGCCACCCTGCTGGAAGCCGCCCTGCGCACCACCCTGCTGGAAGCCGCCCGGCGGCATGCCGCCGCGGTTCCCCCGAGCACCCTGGCCTCCCGGACCGCCCTGCCCACCCGGGCCACCGAACTGGCCCTGGCTCTGGGTCGGCACCCCGTCCGAGCCGAGGGCCGTCGCCGCCGCGGCGCCTCCGGCAGCCACCACCGTCACCCCGACCGCGGCCGCGATGATGGCGGGGGCGATCCTGCGCCGGGCGCTCCCGGCCGCCGGGGTGGCGCCCGCGGCTGCAGGATGGCCGGCCGGTGGGGAGGCCTGGTCGGCGCCGGTGGGTGGCACCGGGGGCAGGGGTTGGGTCGCCTGGGTGGCCGGCGAACCGTCCCGGAGCGTCGGCTGGCTGGCTCCCCGGGTGGCCAGGGAGTCGTCGGGGAAGGCGTTGTGAGGGGTCTGGTCGGTCATGGGATTCCTTCGTCTCGCGTCGGCCGTGGTGGCCGGTGAGTCGAAACTAGGAAGTGAGCCTGTCCGGACTCTGTGCGCCGGCTTGCAGCCCGCGATGGAAGACCGACGTCGGCGGTCACGGTGTCCGCCCCGGGACGAGGGCCCTCAGGCGGCCAGGCACAGTCCGAGCGCCACCAGGCTCAGCACCACCTCGAGCGCGCCCACCTGCGCGGGGCGGATGGTGCGGCCCCGCAGCGGCCCGGACCAGGGCAGCGCCCAGGCCTTCACCACGCACAGGGCGAAGAAGACCGGCCAGCCCCACGGCGCCAGCCCGTGACGCCAGGCCAGCACCGCCAGCCCGGTCCAGACCAGGTGCCAGGCCACCGAGGCCCAGACCCAGGCCGGCTTGCCGCGCTCGCGGATCAGGGTCTTGACGACGAAGACGGTGCCGAAGAAGTAGCCGAACAGGGCCGCCGCCGGCCAGGCGGTGCGCACCGCTCCCGCCGCCCAGAGCTGCTGCGGCGTGGTGAAGGGCAGGATCCAGGCCAGCAGGCAGGCCGCCAGCACCGTGCACAGGCCGGAGGCCAGCGCTCGGTCGTGGCGTCGGCTGGTGAGCCAGAGCGCGGTGCCCAGCAGCGGGACGTAGACCGGCAGCCACCACAGCAACGGCCAGCCCCCGGTCAGCAGCGTGGCCAGCCCGGCCAGGCCGGAGACGGCGCCATAGGTGGCCAGTGCCGGAAGGTAGCGACGGCGGCGGGTCCGGGCGGCCTTGAGCCACAGCCCGCAGGCGTGGAAGCAGAAGTAGCCCACCAGCCAGGTGACGGCCAGCGGCCAGGCCCACAGCGGGAGCCCGTCACGGGCGCGCAGCGCCAGGCCCACCACCAGCGGGACCACGAGCATGGCCCAGGCCCCGTGCTGGTCGGGCACCCAACCGCCCTTGCGTCTGCTCATGCCCAGCAGTTTAGACCGGGGGTGTCCGGACTTAATCGCGGGGCCGGCGCGGCAGGCTCAGCGGGCCTCGGTGCGGGTCAGCGTGTACTTCGGGTTCTGGTCGATCACCTTGGTCTGGCCCAGCACCTCGTTGAGGCGGGCGCGCCAGGGCAGGTGGGAGTTGTAGACGCACCAGAACTCGCCGCCGGAGCGCAGCACCCGCGCAGCCTCGGAGAACATCTCCAGCGCCGGGCCGGAGTCCTTCACCGTGCCGATGTGGAAGGGCGGGTTGGTGACGATGATGTCCAGGCTGTCGTCCTCGAAGTCGGCCAGTCCGTCGCGCCAGAGGGTCTCGACACGCACGCCCGCCTCCTCGGCGCTCATCCGGGTGGACTCCACGGCCGCCCAGCTCACGTCGCTGGCCATCACGTGCGCGGTGCGGAAGCGCTTGGCCAGCAGGGTGGCCAGCACGCCGTTGCCGCAGCCCAGGTCGAGCACCTGCAGGGCGCCGCCGTCGGTGGCCGCGGTGGACGGTCCGCCGCCCACCAGCTTGCCGACCTGGCCCAGCTTGTCCACCAGCACCCGGGTGCCGGGGTCGAGCTTGGCGCCGGCGAAGGTGTTGCCGTGGGCCCACAGGGTGACGCCCAGGTCAGGGTGGGCCTTGGAGCGCGGCCAGGTGGGGTCGGCGGGGTAGGGCAGGCGGGCGTGCAGGACGCGTGACTTCTGCCGTCCCAGGGAGGCGTTCACGCTGCCGAAGTGGGCCAGCAGCACCTCGTTCTGGCTCAGCGTCATGTGCTTCACGCGCCCACCGGCCACCAGGCGCACCTGCTCGTCGCCGTGGTTGGCCACCAGCTCGGCATACTCGTCGAGACCGGCCAGGCTCTTGGGCAGCCGCAGCCAGACCAGGTCGGCGCCCGCCAGGGCCTCGGCAGGATCGGCGGCCAGCAGCTCGGCGGGCACCTCGGCACGCTCGCGCAGGTCGTCGCACCAGACCACCACCTCGTCGGCGACGGCGCGCGCACGCTCCACCAGGGCGGGGGCGTCCAGCAGCACCAGGCGACGGGCGCGGGCGCCCTCGGTGATGGTCTGGGACTCGTCGGCGATCAGCAGGTCAACGGGGTCGGTCTCAAGCACCCGGCCATTCTCCCAGCCGGCCGGCGAAAAGCTGGCATCGCGCACCGCGGGGCCACAGGCTGCCGGTCGACGGGACCCCGGTGGGGCCTTGTCGGTGCGGGCATGTAGGTTGACGACATGGCAATGGAGCCACTGCAGATCCACGTCATCGCCGACTCCACGGGAGAGACCGCGGCGAGGTTGGCCCGTGCCGCGCAGGCCCAGTTCCCCAACACCTCCTTCAGCATCGTGCGCCACCCGCGCACCGCCACCCCGGAATCCCTCTTCGCGGTCTTCGACGCCCTGCGCAAGGCCGTCGAACAGGCGCCCGGGATCCGTCGCGTGGTGATGTTCACGTTGGTCAACGAGCACATGCGCGAACTGGTGACCACCGCCTGCCAGGAGCTGGGGGTGCCCTGCGCGGACATCCTCGGCCCGGCCCTGGAGGCCTTCGAGCAGGCCACCGGCGACGAGGCCGACGAGGTGGTGCGCCGGCCGGTGGGCGTGGAGGCGGACTACTTCGAGCGGATCAGCGCCATGGAGTTCGCGGTGCGCAATGACGACGGCGCCATGCCGCAGGCCCTGCGCGACTGCGACATCTGCCTGGTGGGCGCCTCCCGTTCCGGCAAGACGCCGCTGAGCATCTACCTGGGCTACTGCGGCTACAAGACCGTCAACGTGCCGCTGGTGCCGGGCATCGCCCCGCCCGCCGAACTGATGGGGCTGGACCGCTGGCGCATCGTCGGGCTCACCATCGACGCCGAGCGGCTGCTGCAGATCCGCAACCGACGGGTGCGCGGCCTGGGCGGCTTCGGCACCAAGGACGGCTATGCAGACCTGGCGAAGATCTACGACGAGCTGGACGAGATCGGCGCCATCCAGAAGAAGCTGGGCTGCCCGGTGATCGACACCACCGGGCTGGCCCTGGAGGAGGCCGCGGCCCGCGTCATCGACATCGTCGACGAGCGCGCGAGACGTGCCGGCACCTCCTTGCGCAGACCTGCCGGGAGCCTCAAGATCAAGCCCTGAGGCGACGGCCGAGCCGTCCCGGCTCACGCAGGACCCACAACTGAACAGCCAGTCCAGGAACCAAAGGAGATTCCACACCCATGACCGAGAAGTACATCTACGACCTGCACGAGGGCGACGCCACCATGCGCAACCTGCTGGGTGGCAAGGGCGCCGGCGTGGCAGAGATGAAGAAGGTCGGGGTGCCCGTCCCCGATGCCTTCACCGTGACCACCGTGGCCTGCGTGGAGACCATGAAGCGTGGCGGTGAGTGGCCCGAGGGCCTGGCCGACCAGGTGGCCGAGGGCCTGCACCGGCTGGAGGAGCGCACCGGGCGCACCCTGGGCGGCAAGGAGAAGCCGCTGCTGGTCTCGATCCGCTCCGGCGCCGTCTTCTCCATGCCCGGCATGATGGACACCATCCTCAACCTGGGCATCTCCGACGACACCGTCGGCGCCATCGCCCAGGAGTTCGGCAACGAGCGCTTCGCCTGGGACTGCTACCGCCGCTTCATCCAGATGTACGGCGAGGTGGTGGAGGGTGTCGACGGCCACGCCTACGAGGACGCGCTGAGCGCCATGAAGTCGCGCAAGGGCGTCGAGCAGGACACCGACCTGAGCGCCGAGGACCTCAAGGAACTGGTCGACGAGTTCAAGCAGATCAGCAATGACGCGCTGGGCGGCGAGTGGACCACCGACCCGGTGGAGCAGCTGAACCGCGCCATCAACGCCGTCTTCAAGAGCTGGCTGAACCCGCGCGCCGACGTCTACCGCAAGGCCAACGGCATCTCCGCAGACCTGGGCACCGCCGTCAACGTGATGCAGATGGTCTTCGGCAACCGCGGCGAGACCTCCGCCACCGGCGTCTGCTTCACCCGCAACCCCTCCACCGGCGAGAAGGAGCTCTACGGAGAGTTCCTCACCAATGCCCAGGGCGAGGACGTCGTGGCCGGCATCCGCACTCCGCGCCCGCTGGCCGAGATGGAGCAGGTGCTGCCCGAGGCCTACCGCGAGCTCATCGACACGATGCACAAGATGGAGGCCCACTACAAGGACATGCAGGACATGGAGTTCACCATCGAGGATGGTCACCTCTACCTGCTGCAGACCCGCAACGGCAAGCGCACCGCCGCCGCTGCGCTGAAGGTGGCCTCCGACCTGGTCAACGAGGGCGTGATCGACAAGAACGAGGCGCTGAACCGGATCGAGCCCGGCCAGCTGGACCAGCTGCTGCATCCCGCCATCGACCCGAACCATGGCAAGCAGGCCATCGCCAAGGGCCTGCCCGCCTCCCCGGGTGCCGCCGTCGGCGAGCTGGTCTTCGACGCCGACACCGCCGCCGAGCGCGGTGGCAAGGGTGAGCCGGTGGTGCTGGTCCGCTTCGAGACCACCCCCGACGACATCCACGGCGTGATCGTCTGCCAGGGCATCCTCACCGCCCACGGCGGCATGACCTCGCACGCGGCCGTCGTGGCCCGCGGCATGGGCAAGCCCTGCGTCGCCGGCGCCGCCGGGATCAAGATCGACCCGCTCGCCAAGACCCTCACCATCGGTGACACGGTCTTCAACGAGGGCGACGTGCTCACCCTCAACGGCTCCACCGGCGAGGTCTTCGGCGAGGCGCTGGAGCTGATTCCGCCTCAGATCAACGAGGACTTCCAGAACGTCGTCTCCTGGGCCGACGAGGTGCGCACCCTGGGCGTGCGGGCCAATGCGGAGAACTTCGAGGACGCCAGCAAGGCCCGCGAGCTGGGTGCCGAGGGCATCGGCCTGTGCCGCACCGAGCACATGTTCTTCGGCGCCGACCGGCTCCCGGCCGTGCGCGAGATGATCACCGCGGACAATGCCGAGCAGCGTGCTGCCGCGCTGGAGAAGATCCTGCCGATGCAGCAGGCCGACTTCGAGCAGATCTTCACCGCCATGAAGGGCCTGCCCGTCACCGTGCGCCTGCTCGACCCGCCGCTGCACGAGTTCCTGCCGAACCTCGTGGAGCAGAGCCTGCTGGTGCAGAAGCTGGAGC
Source organism: Luteococcus peritonei (assembly GCF_039526385.1). Classification (NCBI taxonomy): domain Bacteria; kingdom Bacillati; phylum Actinomycetota; class Actinomycetes; order Propionibacteriales; family Propionibacteriaceae; genus Luteococcus; species Luteococcus peritonei. The sequence goes on from NZ_BAAAIX010000007.1 coordinate 123,561, forward strand.
TCACCAACGGAGATGCGGCCGAGCTGGAGGAGGCCCGCAAGGTCCTGGCCCAGGTCAAGAAGCTGCACGAGCAGAACCCGATGCTCGGCACCCGTGGCTGCCGCCTGGCCATGCTCTACCCCGAGATCCCGGACATGCAGGCCCGCGCCATCATCAAGGCCGCGCTCGCCGTCCTGGAGCGCGAGGGCGAGACCGTCGGGATCGAGATCATGATCCCGCTGGTGGCGCTGCCGATCGAGCTGAAGACCCAGCGCGAGATCGTCGAGGCGGCCGTCAAGGACGAGTTCGCCAAGGCCGGCCAGGAGCTGCCGTACACGATCGGCACCATGATCGAGCTGCCGCGCGCCGCGATGGTGGCCGACCAGATCGCCGAGCACGCGGACTTCTACTCCTTCGGCACCAACGACCTCACGCAGACCACGATCGGCATCAGCCGTGACGACGCGGAGAACGGCTTCCTCACCACCTACGTCATGGACGGCGTGCTGGAGAAGAACCCCTTCGAGTCGATCGACGTGGAGGGCGTGGGCGCGGTGGTCCGCACCGGTGTGGAGAAGGGTCGTTCGGCCAAGCCCGACCTGAAGTGCGGCGTCTGCGGCGAGCACGGCGGCGACCCGGCCTCGATCGACTTCTTCCAGGAGGTGGGCCTGAACTACGTCTCCTGCTCGCCCTTCCGGGTGCCGATCGCCCGCTTCGCGGCGGCCAAGGCGGCCCTGGGGGAGCACGTCAACGACAAGTGATCCTCCGCTGACCTGCGGTGCCCCGGCAGCCCGGCTGCCGGGGCACCGTCGCGTCCGGGCCCGTGGCTACGGGGCGCCGGGTCCCTTGGGCCCGGGGCCGGGCCGCAGTCGGTCGCCGGCCTGCTCGTCGGCATCGGAAACCTGCCCGGCTGGCTAGGGTTGGGGCATGGACGCACGCAGCAGGGCCCAGGAACTGGCCGAGGAGAACGGCATGCACGTGGTGCGCGTGATGCTGCGGGGCGAGGGGCTCGAGGGCCTCGACGAGGCACTGCGCTCCCGGCTGCTGGACGAGGCGGGCGCCGAGGCGCGCGCCGTCGTGGAGGCCAATGAGTGGCCGATCTGGTGGGCCGAGGAGCTGGACGACGCCCGGCTGCTGGTGGTCGACGGCCTAGCCGAGGAGGTCAAGGCCGCCCTGGTGGCGCTGGAGGAGGACCATCCGCTGGGACCGTGGTGGAACCTGGACCTGGTCACCGAGGTGGCCCCGGCCAGCCACTCCACCTGGCACGCCTCGCCGATGCGCCCCGGCGCCCGGGAGCGCCGCGCCGTCGACGAGCTCTCGCGCGCCGTCGACGACTACGACTGGAGCTGACGGGCACCTGACGACGGACCGGCCCCCAGGAGGAACTGCCCCGGTGGACCGGACGCCCGCCTCAGCCGATGTGGGTGCGGTGGAAGTTCGTGGCCGAGCGCGACGGGGTGGGGCCCCGCTGGCCCTGGTAGTGCGAACCGGCCGCCGTCGAGCCGTAGGGGTTCTCGGCCGGCGAGCTGAGCTGGAAGAAGCACAGCTGGCCGATCTTCATGCCCGGGTAGAGCTTGATCGGCAGGCTGGCCACATTGGACAGCTCCAGGGTGACGTGGCCGCTGAAGCCGGGGTCGATGAACCCGGCCGTCGAGTGGGTGAGCAGGCCCAGCCGGCCCAGTGAGCTCTTGCCCTCCAGCCGCGCGGCGATGTCTTCGCCCAGGCCCACCATCTCCCAGGTGGCGCCCAGCACGAACTCGCCGGGGTGCAGCACGAAGGGCTCCTCGCCCTCGGTGACGAACTCGCGGGTCAGCTCCGGCTGGTCGGCGGCGGGGTCGATCACCCCGTAGCGGTGGTTCTCGAAGATGCGGAAGACCTTGTCCAGGCGCACGTCGACGCTGGAGGGCTGCACCATGGCCTCGTCCCAGGGATCGAGGCGGATACGTCCCGCCTCGACCCCGGCACGGATGTCGCGATCGCTGAGCAGCATCGGCTCAGATGGTGGGCAGCCAGACGCGCATCGGGCTGCTGGCGCGGTTGGCCCACTGGTAGTAGGGGATCAGCGTGGTCTCGCGCTCCTCCTGGTCCACCGCCACCATGTGGCGCAGGTAGAGCGCCTGCGGCTTGCGACGGAAGTTGGCGGGCACCACCAGGGTGGGCAGCTCGTCCTCGCCCCGGTCCTGGGTACGGGCCTCGGTGGTGAAGACCAGGTTCTCCAGCATCGGGTTGTCGACGCCCTCGGCGCAGTAGACCACCGGGCCGCGCAGGGCGGCGCGGCAGCCGCGCACCGCGTCGACGCGCGGGTGCGCGAAGACGAAGCGGGGCTCCATGCGGAAGTCCAGCGTGGCCTCGAAACCGGCCACCAGGGGCTGGTCGAAGTAGCCGTCCACCACCAGGGCGTTGCGGCCGTTGTAGGTGTGGCGCTCGCACCAGCCGGGCACCCGCATCCGGAGTCGGGCGCCGGGGGCGGGGGTGCCCTCGAGGCGGATCTTCACGATGCCGTCGCGCGGGTAGGCGGTCTCGACGACCAGCTGGCCCTCGCCGATCGAGGAGGGCAGGTCGATGCTGCCGTCGACGTACTGCTGGATGCTGAGCGTCTTGTCCTTGGTGGTGGCCACGAAGGAACCCAGGCTGGCGATCAGGCGCACCAGCGAGGTGGGGCAGCAGGTGTGGTTCAGCCACGGCGCGCGGGCGATGCGGTTGTTGTCCTCGTCGCGCTGGCGGCTGCGCACCTGCAGCGGGTTGGAGGAGAAGAAGCTCGTGCCGTCCTCGCCGATGGCGCCGGCCACGGCGTTGTAGACCATCTTCTCGATGGCATCGGCATAGCGGGCCTCACCGGAGAGCAGCAACAGGCGGTGGTTCACGTGCACGGCCGCGACGCTGGCGCAGGTCTCGGCGTAGGCGCGCGAGGCAGGCAGCTCGTAGGGGGCGCCGAAGCTCTCGTCGTAGTGGCGCGAGCCCAGGCCGCCGGTGATGTACTGCTTGGTCATGTGGGCGCTCTCCCAGCGCTTGACCAGGGCCTCGTACAGGGCGCGGTCGCCGGTCTCGGCGTAGACGTCGGCGACGCCGGAGTCGAGGTACATCTGGCGACGGGCGTGACCCAGTGCCTCGACGGCCTCGCGGACCGGCTCGTGGTCCTGGAAGAAGCTGGCGGGCAGCGGGCCCCAGCGCAGCTGCTGCTGGCCGCGACGGTCCAGCAGGGCGCGGGCGGTGTCCAGGTAGGACTGCTCGCCGGTCTCGCGGTAGAGCTCCACCAGCGAGCCCTCGATGCCGGGGTGGCCGTCGTAGCCGTCGCCCTCGGGGCCGAAGACACTGACCACCAGGTCGGCCCACTTGCGCGCCACCGGCATCAGCTCGTCGTGGCCGACACGGGCCAGCGCGACGGCGGCCTTGATCAGGGCAGAGCCGGTGAACAGCTCGTGGCCCATGGCGGCGTCGCTCCAGTGCTCGTAGCCGGGACGCTGGCCCCACGAGTTCACGTAGCCGTCGTCCTGCTGGGCGGCGGTGACCAGCTCGACGGCCTCGGCGAGGAAGTCGGCGTGCTCGCTCTGCCCGGTGCGGCCGATCTCCCAGGCGATCGCCTCGAGCACCTTGTAGACGTCGGCATCGGAGTTGTTGGGGCCGATGTAGTCCTCGTCGCTGCCGATGCGGCGCAGGTTCTCCATGGCCGTGCGCTGCAGCTGCTCGATGACGTGGGGGAGGGTGACGGCCGCATTGCGCTCCTGGAAGCGGCTCAGCCAGCCCTGGCCGGCGGCGTGGATGCTGGTCAGCGGAACGGGGGCCTGCGAGAGCCCGCCCTGGCCGGGGCGGTCGGGGGCGAACATCGCGGGTGTGGCTGCGTGCGGCATCGGGTTCCTCCAGGGCGCTGCGGCGCGCCCAGTCGCGGTCGGACTTGCTAACCCCCACCCTATGAGACTCGGCGCCCCGCTGGCACCGCGATCCCATCGCCGATGGCCCCGTTCTGGTGCTGGAGGCTTCGGCGTGTGGTCTGCGCGGGCGACAGCAGGGACTGCGCCGGGCCGGTCGGGGCAGGTGGTGAGTCCTCACGAGGGACGACTCCCGGTTCGGGGTGGCCGTTCTCCGCGACGGACGGCTGCACGGCTCGGTGGGCCGGGCTTGGCACTCGGCTGCCCATCGCGGCGAGCAGCTGCTGATCGCGGCTTGAACCTGCCGATCACGCCCTGAATGTCCTGATCGCGGCTGTCCGAACAGGGGTGATGCAGCCCTTTGAGCCGTGATGCGCCGCGGGGCGCCTGCCCCGTGAGCCGTGTGCGCTGCGGGGCGCCTGCCATTCGGACCTGGGCGCATCGGCCGCGAAGCTCGTGGCGTGGGGTCGCTGATCGCGGCTTGAACCTGCCGATCACCCCCTGAACGTGCCGATCACGCCCTGAACCGGCGGATCACACCCTGAACATGCCGATCACGGCTGTTCGAACAGGGGCGATGCTGCTCGCCGAGCCGTGATGTGCCACGGGCTCGCGCTGTCCGGACCCCGGGGTGCTGGCCATGGCAGCGCACGCCTCACACGTCGTGTCCCGTCTGGGACGTCGCGCCCCCCCTGGTTCCACCTCGCGCTGGCTGGTTCCACCTCGCGCCTGCTGGTTCCACGTCGCGCTGGCTGGTTCCACGTCGCGCCTGCTGGTTCCACGTCGCGCTGGCTGGTTCCACGTCGCGCTGGCTGGTTCCACGTCGCGCCTGCTGTCTCCACGTTGCGCCTCGCGAGCAACGTTGCGCGTGGAGTGCCGCGCGCGACGTTGCTCCAGGGGCGCGACGTGGTGTGGATGGGCGCGACGTGATGCGGTCGTGGGCGGAGTGGGCAGGAGTGGCCGTGCGGGGTCTGTGCCCCGGAGCGTGGCCCGGGCTGCGGTGCGCCGAGTGCGACGCCCCGGGGGTCGCCCAGGACGGGGCGTGCAGGGAGCAAGGCTGAACCTGTGGCTCAGGGTTGGTGGATCCGACGCTGCCGGGAGGGCTTGGCCCGTGGGATGCCGCGATTCCTTGCAGGACACGGATCACGAGAGAATTTGCGGCGGCGAGGGCCACGGACACGCGTGAAAGGCCTGAGGTGAAGCTGAAATGACATCAACTTCTTCACAATGTAGGTCGTCAGACTCATAGAGTCAGGGCACAGCCATTCCCCCGAATGGCTCGTCGGTCGCTCCCCCGAACGACCGGCTCACCGAAGAGTCTGGAGACGTCGATGATGTATGCACTGGCACTCGTCGTCGGCCTGTGGATGACCGCTCTGCTGGTCGTCGCACTCGCCGGCAGGAGCACGGCCGACATCGATCGGGCTCTCAGCTCTGACGAGCAGATCGTCGTCAGCACCCCCGAGCTGATCCCGCCCACCCCGGCACCTTGGTCGCGTAGCGACCATCCCGTGGTGGCCGCCTGATCGTGCCCGAACCCACAGGGCCGCAGCCTCCTGGCTGCGGCCCTGCTGTTCTTCCCGGAGAAGGTGGCGACGGCCGCCCCTGTCTGGTCCGGGCCCAACCCTGAAAACCGTCCCCTCGATCGGCTGGATCGACGATGTCCGGCCGAAAACCAGATCGAGGCGTCGGATCCCAGGGTTGGATGGGTGACTCAGGCCTGTGGCGCACCCTCCAGGATGGCGCGGCTGGCGGAGACGCCCAGGCGGGTGGCGCCGGCGTCCACCATGGCCTGCGCGGTCTCCCGGTCGCGGATGCCGCCAGAGGCCTTGACGCCCAGACGGCCGCCCACGGTGGTGGCCATCAGCTCGACGGCGTGCACGGTGGCACCGCCCGCGGCGTGGAAGCCGGTGGAGGTCTTCACGAAGTCTGCGCCGGCGGCCTCGGCGGCCTGACAGGCGGCGACGATCTCCTCATCGGTCAGCGCAGCCGCCTCGATGATGACCTTCAGCACCTTGGGGGAGGGGACCTCGGCCTTGACCGCGGCGATCTCCTCCTGCACGGCCTGGGCATGGCCCGCCTTGAGCAGGCCGATGTCGATCACCATGTCCACCTCGTCGGCGCCGGCAGCCACCGACTCACGTGCCTCCGCGGCCTTCATCGCGGCGCTGTGCTTGCCCGAGGGGAAGCCGCAGACGGTGGCCAGCTTGACCTCGCCCCTGTCGGTGGCGGCGCCGAGCATGTTGGGCGAGATGCAGATCGAGTAGGTGCCCAGCTCCTTGGCCTCGGCCACCAGGGCGGCGACATCGGCCGGCGTGGCATCGGTCTTCAGCAGGGTGTGGTCCATCAGCTGTGCCATCTGCGTGGCGTTCATCTCGGTCATGGCCCAAGCCTAGTGCGGTGGGAGCGGCCAGGCCGCGGGTGCCGTCGGGGTAGACCCCTGCCCGGGGACGCAGCGGCCGGCGGCAGCCACGGGCTGCCGCCGGCTGAAGGGCGTGACGGGGGCCCGGTCAGGCGCTGGCGAGTTCCTGCGCGGGCTCGTGGTGCATCAGGCGACGCAGCACCACGAAGCGGAAGGCGGTGGCGACGATGCTGGCGACGGCCAGCACGAAGACCTCCGTCGCCCGGCCGCCGGGACGCCCGCCCGCGTGCAGCAGCCAGAGCGCCCCGGAGGTGAGGCCGGTGGCGACGCCGAAGGCCAGCAGGCCGCCGGTGTGGTCGCGCAGCAGGTTCTTCGAGCCGGTGACCCCGAAGGTGAGACGTCGGTTCACGGCGGTGTTGCCCACGGCGGTCACCAGGTTCGCCACCAGGTTGGAGGCCTGCGGCCCCAGCCCCATCCGCAGCAGCAGGTAGAGCGCGAAGTAGGCCAGCGTCGAGCCCACCCCGACGGCCGCGAAGCGCACCATCTGGCCGAACAGGGCGTTGGTGCCGGGGGCGTGCTCGGGGCGGTGGAGCGCCTCGCGGACCCGGGTCAGCGGGATGGAGCCGTTGGTCAGGCCACGCATCAGGCGGGCGACGCCGCGCAGGTCCTCGGTGGCGGTGCTGACGATGTTCACCGTCGTGCCCGGGTCGTCCACCCAGTCCACCGGCACCTCGTGGGTGCGCAGCCCGGCGCGCTGGGCCAGCACCAGCATCTCGGTGTCGAAGAACCAGTTGTTGTCCTCCACCAGCGGCAGCAGCTCCTGGGCCACGTCGCGCCGGATCGCCTTGAAGCCGCACTGCGCATCCGAGAAGGAGGCTCGCAGGCTGGTGCGCAGGATCAGGTTGTAGGAGCGGGAGATGAACTCGCGCTTGGGGCCGCGCACCACCTGGGCGCCGGAGGCCAGCCGGGAGCCGATCGCCAGGTCGGAGTGGCCGCTGACCAGCGGGGAGACCAGGGGCAGCAGGGCCCGCAGGTCGGTGGACAGGTCGACGTCCATGTAGGCCTGCACGTCGGCCTCGGAGGCCAGCCAGACCTGGCGCAGCGCCCGGCCGCGGCCCTTCTGGTCCAGGTGCACGGCGTGCACGTGGGACATGGTGCGGGTGAGGCGGGTGGCGATCTCCCAGGTGGCGTCGGTGGAGGCGTTGTCGGCGATGGTGATCTGCCAGCCGTAGGGGAAGTCGCTGGTGAGGTGGTGGTGCAGCCGGCGCACCGAGGACTCCAGGTCCTCGGCCTCGTTGTAGACCGGGATGATGATGTCGACGGTGGCGGTGCGCGAGGCGCTGGCCTCGGGCTCGTAGGGCTGCGGTGCGGTGGCCGGGACGATCTCGGTGGTGCTCATCCGTGTTCCGTTCTCGTGGTTCGGGCTGGGGAGCCGGCTGCCTGCCGGTGATGGTCCCCACTCCATCGACGGGGCTTGTGGCGGCCCTGTCGCATGTCTGTGCCGGGGCTGTGAGGTGGTCTGCCCGGCCGGCGGCTACTCCCGGCGCGACGAAGGGCCGGCCCGTGGTGGACCGGCCCTTCATGCCATCGACCCAATGCCGCCACGCTCGGCTCGGGGAGGGCCCGTTGCGGGCGAATCCGTGCGAAGCCTGGCGACGTCGGATCGATGGGTGATGGTCAGCATGATCTGCGGCGGACCAGCTCGGTGCGCCGCAGATCAGCTCGGTGCGGGTGGCTCAGTTTGGTGCGGCGGTTCAGTTCTGCGTGAGGTCGTAGACGGTGGTGCCGTCGACGGTCTGCGCGGTGAAGGTGGCCGCCACCCACTCGGCGATCTGTGCGGCGTCGTCCGAGCCGGAGCTGGCCTGGCCGCCCATCCCGACGCTGCCGCCGATGAACCAGTGGACCTTGCCCTGGGCCACCAGGGCCTTGAACTGCTCCAGGGTGGGCGCCGGATCGGTGCCGTTGAAGCCGCCCAGGGCGATCACCGGCTGCTCGGTGGCCAGCTGGTAGCTGGCCGCGTTCTGGGCGCCGGTGGTGGCGGCCACCCAGGTGTAGGCGTCAGCGTCGGAGAGCAGCAGCGCCTTCAGCTCGTCGCTCACGCTGGCGCCGCCCAACAGGCCCCCTGCACCGCCGCCGCGGGAGGTGCCACCCGGGGCGCCGGTCTGGGAGGTGCCGGTCTGGGAGGTGCCGGTCTGGGTCGAGGACCCGCCCTGCGTGGTGCTGCCGGTCTGGGTGGACCCGGTGCCCGTCTGGCTGGTGCCGGTCGACGTGGACCCGGTGCCGTTGCCGGTGGTGCCGTTGCCGGTGGTGCCGGGGGCCTGGCCCATGCCGGCAGGGGGCTGGCCACCGCCACGACCGCCGCCGGGGCCGCCCGCGCCGCCACCCATCCCGCCACTCACCGGGCCGGCGGTCACGATGGAGCCGGTGTGCGCGGTCTGCGCGGTGTTGATCGAGTAGGAGGCGGGGCCCGCCAGCGCGGAGAAGACCGCCAGCACCAAGGCGGTGCGGGTCACGGCCTCGGGCAGCCGGTCGGCGAAGAGCAGGCCCAGGGCCGCCAGCGTCGCGCCCACGACCACCACCACGCCCAGCGTGGTCCAGGCGCCGCCGGCGCGCATCAGCAGCAGCACCGCCCAGACGCCGGTGGCGGAGGTGGCCACCGCCAGGCCGATACGGGCCGTCAGCAGGTCGCGTCGGTGCCAGAGCACCGCGGCGCCGGTGGCCACCGCGCCGGCGATCGCCGGGGCCAGCGCCACCACGTAGTAGTCGTGGTAGATGCCGCCCATGAAGCTGAAGACGGTGCCGGTCACCAGCAGCCAGCCCAGCCAGACCAGCATCGCGCCGCCCACCTGGGTGGCGGGCGTCGAGTTGTAGCCGGTGGGGGAGGTGGCCGGGCGCAGGTTGTGCCAGGCGGAGCGGCCCAGCACCGCGAAGGCGGTCAGGCAGAGCAGCAGCGCGGCCGGGACGAGCCAGGAGATCATCCCGCCAGAGACGGACTGGAAGAGGCGGAAGGGGCCGACGCCGGAGCTGAAGCCGCCATTGCCCAGGCCACCGGTCTCCTCGCCGGTGATCCGGCCCAGGCCGTTGTAGCCGAAGGCCAGTTCCAGCAGCGAGTTGTTCTGCGAACCGCCCATGTAGGGCCGCCAGCTGGCGGGCACCAGCGAGAAGACCGCCACGTACCAGCCGAAGGAGGCGACGGTGGCGGCCAGCGCCACCAGCAGGTCGACCACCTTGCGGCGCCAGGTGGTGGGTGCCGCCACCGCATAGGCCACGACGAAGGCCGGCAGCACCACGAAGGCCTGCAGCATCTTGGTGAGGAAGCCCAGCCCGATCATCACGCCGGCCAGGGCCAGGTGCTTGCGCGAGGCGGTCTGGCTGGCGCGCACCACGAACCAGGCGGCGCACACCTCCAGCAGCACCAGGAGCGCGTCGGGATTGTTGAAGCGGAACATCAGCGTCGCGGCCGGCGTGAGCGCCAGCGTCGCGGCACCGAACAAGGCGGCGCGGTGGGCCAGCCGGGTCGGGCGCAGGCCGCCGTCGGGGGTGCCCGCCAGGCTGCGGCGGATGGTGGAGAAGAGCACCGCCACCGAGGCCACCCCCATCAGGGCCTCCGGCACCAGGATGCTCCAGGAGCTGAGCCCGAACAGCCGCACCGACAGGCCCATCACCCACAGCGCGGCCGGGGGCTTGTCGACGGTGATGGCATTGCCGCCGTCGAGCGCGCCGAAGAACCAGGCCTTCCAGGAGGTGGAGCCGGCCTGGGCGGCGGCGGAGTAGAAGGAGTTGGCATAGCCGGAGGCCGACAGGCCGATGATGTAGAGCGCGGCGGTGGCCAGCAGGAGCAGGGCCAGTGAGAGGCGGGTCTCCAGTCGGCTGGGCGGCTCGGCCTTGGCGCCGGGGGAGACGGCGCCCGGGGAGACGGCGCCCGGGGAGACGGCACCGGGGGAGACGGCGCCGGGGGAGACGGCGCCGGGGGAGACGGTGGCACGGCTGCCGGACGGGCCGAGGTGGGTCGGGGCGTCGGCGGCACGGGCGTCGTGGGAGGCCGCGGCGGCGCTCCCGGCCCGCGAGGCGACGCGGTGGGCGAGGGCAGAGGTCAAGGACATGGTTCGAGTCAACGGGCGGGCACTGTGCCGGCTGTGTGCTGTCGCTGTGCGCCGTCTGTGAGAGCAGCAGCCCGGTGCAGCGGGCGCTCGACGCCTGTGCCGTGCGCGTCCGCGCGCACGTCGCGCAAGGTCTTCCACCCCGCGCCACTTCCCAGCACCTCGCGCCACTTCCCAGCACCTCGCGCCTCCCGAGCAACGTTGCGCGCGTAATGCGGAGCGCAAGGTTGCGCCCGGAGCGCGAGGTGGAGGTTGGGAGCGCAAGGTGGAGTCGGCACGCGCGAGGTGGAGTCTGCACGCGCGAGGTGGAACCCGGGGCGGCGAGCAGGGTGTGGTCCGGCTAGGCGGTCGATGAGGTGGCTGTCACGCGGGGCGCGACGTGAATACCGGCGCCAGACAACTGGGTGGAACGGCTGGGGTGGAGCAGGACTGCGGCGCGCGGGGTCGTCACCCCGACGCCGCGCCGACGCCTTGGCCGGAGAGGAGCTCGGCCCGGCGCCGGTACGCTTCCCGCATGACCGAGCCGCACGACCCGTCCCCGCAGCGCCCCCGACGGGCGGCCGTCGAGGAGCCCGACGCGTCGTGGAGCCGGCCGGTCGACGAGGCTCCCGGGGCACCGCTGAGTGCCGCCGAACGGGCCCGACGTCGGGCCGCCGCTCGCCCGCGTGGGCGCCACCGCGACGGGGAGCGCACCAGCCACGACCCCAGCGGGCAGACGAGCTGGCCCGCCGCCTCGCAGCGGGAGAGCGGCACGGCCCGCAGCATCGAGCGCGACGGCCGATCCACCGGCTCCGGCGCCACCAGCGCCGGACGGGCGCCGCGTCGCGGCCGCCTGGCGGCCGCCGTGCTGGTGCCGCTGCTGGCCCTGACCGGTGCCGGCGGCTGGTGGTGGCAGACCCACCGCACAGCGCCGACCTCCGTCCCCAGCCCCAGCCCGGCCTCCACCCCCAGCGCCACCGGCGCGGCGGGCACCCCGATCCCCAGCGCCATCGAGGGCCCCGGCCCGGGCACCGTCGAGTCGGTCCGCAAGCACCTGCTGGGCATGGGCTTCACCTGCGAGCGCGAGGACCAGCCCGGCATGGCCTCGTGGACCTGCACCCACTACAGCCAGGCGCCCACCCTGATGGCCTATGTCGGGGGAGCCGACGGGCACCGGCTGGGCCGGGTGAGCCTGAACGTGCAGGACGGCCCGGGCGGCAAGGACCCCAAGGCGCTCGCCCTGCAGCAGTACCTGGCCCAGCAGTTCATCGGCGACGCCGGCCAGGTGCGCCAGGTGCTCGGCGAGGTGCGGGCGGGCAACGAGGAGAAGTACGCCAGCACCGCGCTGGGCCCGGTGGTGACCCGCGGCAGCGGTGACGGCTCCATCGTCCTGTTCGTCAACGGCTGGGTGCCGGATCGGGCCGTCCCGGCCCGGCTGCTGCCCGCCACCCCGCTGGACGCTGCCCTGGCCGAACGTGGCTACGCCTGTGTGGGCAGCGATGTGATCAGCTGCACCCGCACCGCCGGCGGACGCAGCTACGAGGTGGGCTACATCCCCGAGGACCTGGAGGTCAGCTACCTCAAGGTGCGCGTGGTGGGCCCCAAGGGGGAGCAGGCCCGCGCCGAGGGCGCCAAGGAGGTGGACGCCGTGGTCGGGCTCTTCCAGCAGCGCGACGAGATCCGCCGCTGGGTGCGCGCCCACCAGAAGGACACCGGCGCCACCGGCTACCAGGACGGCTTCTCGCTGGACTGGTACCCGCTGATGGCCGAGGGCGGCAAGAACTTCACCGCGCTCTACCTGCGCCAGTCCTGCTGGACCGACACCGTCGAGGCCTGCTGAGACCAACCGCCCCCACCCGGAGGCCGGGCAGGGGGTCGGTGAGGTCAGGTACGGCGCTCAGTCCAGCGGCACACGCAGCGTGAAGCAGGTACGGCCGGGGCTGGAGTCCAGCGAGGCGCTGCCGCCATGGGCCTCCATCACGGCCGCGACGATCGCCAGGCCCAGGCCGGTGGAGCCCTCCTGGCTGTGGGCGCGAGCCGTGTCCGCGCGGGCGAAGCGCTCGAAGGCGTGCTCCTTCACCGACGGGTCGACGCCAGGCCCGTCGTCGGTGACGGTGATCTCCGCGAAACAGCCGACCGCCCGCACCCCGGTGACCACCGAGGTTCCCTCCGGGGTGTGCTTGCGGGCATTGGCCAGCAGGTTGGCCACCACCTGGTGCAGCTTCAGCGCATCGGCGCGGGCCAGCACGTCGCCCTCGGGCAGGTCCAGGCCCCAGCGGTGCGCGGGGGAGGCGACCCGGGCGTCGGAGACGGCATTGAGCACCACCTCCACCACGTCGGTCTCCTGCAGCTCCAGGGTGGGATCGTTGTCCAGCCGGGCCAGCAGCAGCATGTCCTCCACCAGGCGGCTCATCCGTTCGCTCTCCGCCTCGATCCGGCCCATCGCGTACTGGGTGTCGGTGGGCAGGTCCTCACGGCCGCGACGGGTCAGCTCGGCATAGCCGCGGATGGCGGCCAGCGGGTTGCGCAGCTCGTGGGAGGCGTCGGCGACGAACTGGCGCACCTTGGTCTCGGAGCGCTGCCGGGCATCCAGCGCGCCCTCCACGTTGTTCAGCATGTGGTTGAAGGCCTGACCCACCCGGCCCACCTCGTTGGTGGGGTCGGCATCGGCGGGCGCCACGCGCATCGGCAACGCCACCTCGCCGCGGTCCAGCTCCATCGTGGAGACCTCGGTGGCGGTGGCGGCCAGCCGGTTCAGCGGCTTCAGCGCCCCGGTGACCAGGGCATGGGCCAGCGCCATGGCACTCAGCAGCACCAGGCCGGTGAGGGCCAGCTCGGTGAGCACCAGGTCGCGCAGGGTGCGGTTCACCACGTCCAGCGGCAGACCCACCACCTGGGTGACGGCGCCGTCGCTCACCTTGATCACGCGGTAGTCGCCCAGGCCGTCGAGCGACTGGGTGGCGGGCTCGCCGGTGGCGGCCTCGAGCAGCTGCTCGGTCTGCGCGGTGGTGAGCCGGACGAAGCCGCCCTCGATCCACTTCACGCCCGCCTGGTCGGTGGCATTGCTCAGGGCGGTGACCTGGCCCACCTCGGTGCCGGGCTGCGGCCGCTCGAAGCGGCCGTCGCCGCGGTCGAAGCGCTGCGAGCGCTGCAGGGCGCTGCGCAGGTCGTTGTCGACGGTGCCCATCAGCTGGTGGCGCACCGCGATCGTGGAGGCCAGGCCCAGCAGCAGGGCCAGCAGGGTCACCAGCGCCGCCACCCGCAGCACCAGCTGGCGCGACAGGGTGCCGCGCGCCATGGTGCCCAGCGGACTCAGCTCGCTGGCCGGCGGGCGCACCTGGCCGGACGCGGTGGGGGTGCGCGGTGCGTCGCCCTGCCCCACCGGGACGGGCGCCGGGCTCCGGCCCGGACCTGCGGCAGCGGGCTCCGGCGTCGTGACGTCGTGGCGCTCAGTCATCGCTGGCGGGACGCAGCACGTAGCCGGCGCCACGCATGGTGTGGATCATGGGGGCGCGGTCGGCGTCGATCTTCTTGCGCAGGTAGGAGATGTAGAGCTCCACCACGTTGGCCTGGCCGCAGAAGTCGTAGTTCCACACCCGGTCCAGGATCTGCGCCTTGCTGAGCACCCGCTTGGGATTGCGCATCAGGTAGCGCAGCAGCTCGAACTCGGTGGCCGTCAGGTTGATCTGGCTGCCGCCGCGGGTCACCTCGTGGGAGTCCTCGTCGAGGGTGAGGTCGCCCACCACCAGCAGCGAGTCGCTGGACGGGGCGGTGGCGCCGCTGCGGCGCAGCAGGGCGCGCAGTCGGGCGATCACCTCCTCCAGGCTGAAGGGCTTGGTGACGTAGTCGTCGCCGCCGGCGGTGAGCCCGCCGATCCGGTCCGCGACGGCATCCTTGGCGGTCAGGAAGATCACCGGCACGTCGGGCTGGTCGGTGCGGATCCGACGCATCACCTCGAGGCCGTCGAAGTCCGGCAGCATCATGTCCAGCACGATCGCGTCGGGGCGCACCTCACGCGCGGTGCGCACGGCGGCGGTGCCGGAGGCGGCGGTGGAGACCTCCCAGCCCTCGTAGCGCATCGCCATGCTGAGCAGCTCGGTCAGGCTCGGCTCGTCGTCCACGGTGAGCACCCGGATCGGGGAGCCGTCGGGGCGGGTGAGCTGTTCGTTGTTCGCATCAAATCGGGCCATGTGACAACCTTCCTGTCCGACGCCCAGCGGCGGCTGTGCGCTGCCTGTGCGGAGTCTGTGAGCGATGGGGCCCGGCCGGGCCGGCGGATCAGGGGACGTCTCGCACCATGCGCTGCTCGGGGTCCTCGCGACGACGCCGCCCGAACAGGGCGTCCAGTCCGGCCCGGCCGGAGCCGAAGGTGGTCAGCACCAGCGCCAGCAGCGCCTGCACCAGGTTGTGCTCGAAGCCGTCGTTGTGGAAGTAGACGCCGTGGCCCCACTTGAGCCAGGCGATCACCAGCACGTTCATCACCAGGACCGCCAGGGCCACCAGCGGCACCGCCAGGCCCAGCACCAGCATCACGCCGCCCACCGCCTCCAACCCCAGTGCTCCCCAGGCCAGCAGCCCGGGCTGCGGCACGCCGGCCTGCCGCAGCAGGTCCACCTCCTGGGGCATGCCGACGTTCTCCCAGCGGTGCCAGGCATGCAGCACCAGCAGCAGGCCGAAGCCGATGCGGGCCAGCAGCAGGGCCAGGTCCTGCAGGAAACGGACGAAGCCACGCATGGCGATCTCCTCGTGCTCGGGTGCAGCCCAACTCTAGGGTGCAGGCGTCCCGGGGGCGCGACGCGACGCGGCTCAGCTGGGCCGGAAGACCCGGCTGGTGGGCGGTCCGTCGAGCCGTTCTGCGGGACCGGCCACCGGGGCCAGCGCCTCGCTCGGGCTGCGCCTGGCCAGTCGCAGCAGCAGGCCGCCCAGCGAGATCCCGAAGCTGGAGCCGGCCGCCAGCAGCACGGCGGTCAGCGCGCAGTCGGTGAGCAGTGCCGAGGCGGACTCCTGCTGGCCCGCGCGGCTGTTGAAGAGCACCGCGAAGATGCCGCGGTAGAGCAGCAGGCCCGGCATCAGTGCCGCCACCGACGTGGTCACCAGCGCCACCAGCGGGGTGCGGATCGGGTGGCTGACCAGTCGGGCCACCAGCCCGACGCCGATCGCGGCCACGCCGCTGGCGGCCGGTGCGGAGGGCAGCAGGTGCCAGACCGCCAGGTAGGCCGCCTGGGCCATCACCCCCAGCAGCATCGCGGCGGGCAGCGAGCGGGGCTCCAGGGTGCAGCTGACCGCGAAGCAGCCCGCCACCAGGCCGCCGGCGAGCAGGCGCAGCCAGACGGAGGCCTCGTCGCCGGCGGTGGGCGAGAGCTGGGCCGAGACCCCCAGCAGCAGCCCCAGCGACAGGGTGGTCATCAGCCCCACGACGATGGCGGCGGTCAGCACGGTCACCTCCAGCACGCGCGCCGCTGCGCTCAGGTAGTAGCCGTCGACGGCATCGGAGGCGGCTCCCACCACGCCGATGCCGGCCAGCAGCGAGACCATCCCGGCGGCCACCGCCAGGGAGGGGGAGGGCAGCGGAAGTCCGTCGGGCAGCACGGGGCGAAGCACCAGCAGCCCCAGCCCCAGACCGGTGGGCAGCACGGCCGACAGCGCCTGGGTGAAGAAGTTGCTCATGCCTCGTGAGGCCAGGCCGCGCCGCACCAGCTCCACCAGCAGGGTGGCCAGCATGCAGGCGGCGATGTCGGCCCAGCCACCGTCCAGTAGCAGCGCCACGCCGCCGCCCAGCAGGCCCGCGGCCAGCAGGCTGAGCCACCGCTGGTAGCCGTGCGGTTCCGCGCTGATGTGGTGCAGCCGGGCGCGCACCGTCTCGACGGCGAGGCCGTCGTGGTCGACGCTGCCCACCAGGCTCTCCACGCGGGCCAGCCGGTCGTAGTCCTGGGCGCCCGTGGGGGCCAGCCGCATCACCGTCATGGGCAGCGCTCCCGGCACCTCGGCGCTGACCACGATCCGGGTGTAGGTGACGTCGACGCCCAGCGCCACGCCGAAGGAGCGTCCCAGCCGGGTGGCCTGGGCCGTGGTGGCGGCGGCGCTGGCCCCGGAGGCGAGCAGCAGCTCGGAGGCCTGGATGGCCAGGTCGATCACCTCGCGGGCCTGCTCCGCGGTGGTCCCGGGATCGTTGGCCAGGGCATGCTCGCGCCGGGCGCTGGAGTGCGCATGGGCGACGGGCCGGGGCCCGAAGGCGCGGGGTCTGCTGGCAGGCACGGTGGACTCCTGGCGGAGGGTGGGCGGGGCCGCAGTCTTTCACGCCGCACCCCGTCCGCGGGCAGGTCGCGAGAGCGCGGTCAGCAGACGGACAGCCCCGTGGTGGGCAATTGTGCGCAAGGTTGGTGGGCACGGCTGCGAGGGGTGTTGGATGGGGGCCATGTTCGACGTCCTGGACTTCAGCTTCTCCACCAGCCAACGGATCCGCTTCGCGGCAGGGGCGGTGGCCGAGCTGCCGGAGCTCGTCGCGCCGCTGGGCGGTCGCGTGATGCTGCTCACCGGCTCACGCCCCGACCGCCACGATGCGCTGCTCGGTGGGCTCGACGTGGTGGCGCGCCATGCGGTGGGCCACGAGCCCACCATGGACGATGCCCGCCAGGCGGTGGCCGTGGCGCGCGAGGCCGGCACCGAGGTGGTGCTGGCGATCGGCGGCGGCTCGGTCATCGACCTGGGCAAGGCGGTCGGCATCCTGCTGGCGGGCGAGGGTGACCCGATGGACCATGCCGAGGTGATCGGCCGCGGCCTGCCGCTGCCCGCCACCTCCGTCCCGGTGGTGGCCGTGCCCACCACGGCCGGCACCGGCAGCGAGGTCAGCGCCAATGCGGTGCTCGCCTCCCCGGAGCACCAGGTGAAGGTGAGCCTGCGCAGTCCCGCCATGCTGCCGCGCGTCGCGCTGGTGGACCCCGAACTGACGCTGGCCTGCCCGCCGGAGGTGACTGCCAGCTCCGGGATGGATGCGCTCACCCAGGTGATCGAGCCCTACACCTCCCCCTTCGCCACCCCGATGACCGACGGCTTCTGCCGCGCCGGGATGGAGGCCGCCGCCCGCGGCCTGCGCGAGGCCTTCATCGACGGCAGCAACCTGCAGGCGCGCACCGACATGGCGCTCTGCTCGCTGATGGGTGGCCTGTCGCTGGCCAATGCCAAGCTGGGCGCGGTGCACGGGCTGGCCGGCCCGCTGGGCGGCATGACCGGCGCCCCGCACGGCGCCATCTGCGCGGCGCTGCTGCCGGCCGTCACCGCCGCCAATGTCGCGGCGCTGGGCCAGCGTGAGCCCGACAGCCCTGCCCTGGGTCGCTATGTGGATGCTGCCGAGCTGCTCACCGGCGTCGCCGAGGTGGAGGCGCTGGTGGCCTGGCTGGGGGAGACGGTGCGCACCCTGGAGATCGGTGGCCTGGCCGAGCTGGGCCTGACCGAGGACCGGATCGAGGAGGCCGTCGAGAAGGCGGCGCGATCCAGTTCCATGAAGGGCAATCCGGTGGTGCTCACCGCCGAGGAGCTGCGCTTCGTGCTCACCGGGTCGATGTGACGTGCTGGTCCTGCTGCCGCCCAGCGAGGGCAAGGCGACCGCGCGCCGCGGCCGCCCGATGGATCTGGACTCCCTCGGCTTCCCTGAGCTGACCGAACCGAGGCTGCGCGTGATGGAGGCGCTCGCCTCCGTGAGCGCTCGCGACGACGCGCTGACGGTGCTGAAGGTGGGTGCCTCGCTCCACGACGAGGTGCGGGCCAACACCCGGCTGCTCACCGCCCCCGCGCTGCGCGCCCGCGAGCTCTACACCGGGGTGCTCTACGACGCGCTGGACCTGGCCAGCCTGTCGGCAGGGGAGTCCCGACGGGCCTCCAGCCGGCTGCTGGTGGCCTCTGCGCTGCACGGCATGCTGCGGCTCAACGACCGGGTCAGCCCCTACCGGTTGTCGATGGACGTGGACCTGCCGGGCGTCGGGCCGCTCGGGCGCTTCTGGGCGCCGCTGCTGGCCGAGGTGATGCCCGCCCAGGTGGGGCAGGGGATCGTCGTGGACTGCCGCTCCACGAGCTATCGGGCCGGCTGGCGCCCCACCCCGGAGCTGGCCGACCGCTGGGTGGTGGTGGACGTGCCGGGCGCTTCGCACTGGGCCAAGCACACCCGCGGCCTGGTGGCGCGGCAGCTCTGCCGCACCGACGTGGTGCGCCGGGTCTGCGACCTTCCCGACGCCCTGGGCGAGGGCTTGCGCACCGAGCTGGTGATGCCTGAGCGCCCGGGCCGCCCCTGGACGGCGCTGGTCACCGCCCGCTGAGGCGTGGCCGAAGGACCGGGAAGGACCCGTGCCCCCACGGGGCGCGAATCCTTCCCAGTCCCTGTCCCGCCACGAGCTCTCGCCCGCCGCGTGAGTTCTCCGGCCCGGTGACGGGAGACGCTCAGCGCTGCGGCGTCTGGCGCTCGGTGACGGTCTTGAGGTCCTTGCTGACCTCGAACCTGGTGCGGTTGCCGTTCTTGGTGGCCATGGCGTCGTAGGAGCCGTCGGAGTCCACCATCACCTTCTCGACGGTGGCGGCGGAGTCCTTGGCCTTGACCGCAGCGGTGACCTGCTGGACCTGCTGGGCGGTGGCCTCGGTGTGGTTGCCATGCCCGCCCCGGCCGCCGCGGCCCTGGTCCGCTGTCACGGTCTTGTAGTCGGCGCTCACCCTGAAGGCGACCCGCTGGCCGGACTTGGTGCCCATGGCGACGAAGCTGCCGTCCTCGTGCTGGCCCACCTTCTCCACGGTCACGCCGGAGTCCTTGGCCTTGACGGCTGCGGTCACCTTGGCGGTCTGGTCGGTGGTGGCATCGCTGAAGCCGCCCTTGCCGCCGTCACGTCCTGGGCCGCCGGTGCGCTCGGTGACGGTCTTGAGGTCCTTGCTCACCTCGAACATGGTGCGGTTGCCGTTCTTGGTGGCCATGGCGTCGTAGGAGCCGTCGGAGTCCACCATCACCTTCTCGACGGTGGCGGCGGAGTCCTTGGCCTTGACCGCAGCGGTGACCTGCTGGGTCTGCTCGGCCGTGGCCTCGGTGTGGTCGCCACGGCCTCCCGGGCCGCGGTCGCCCTGCTCCCCGCCCTGGCCCTGCTCGCCGTTCTGGCCGCCGCCGGTGCGGGTGGGCGAACCGTAGCTGGACCCGTTGCCGGGGGTGGCGGTCTCCGCATTGGCGGTGATGGCCGCGCCGGCACCGGCCGCCACCACCAAGCCGGCGATCGCGACGCTGGCCAGGCTTGCTGCTCTCTGCTTGTCGGGCATGGTCAACTCCTCGTCGGTCGGCAGACTCTCCGCCGATCCGACCACCAGCGTGGAGCGGCAGTCTGGGGCGGGGCTGGGATGAACCTGTCAGGAGGCTGTGACGGGCTGTGAACCGGTGGTGTCCACGGGCGCTCCCGGGCCGGCGACGTCCTGCGGCCGGGCATGGGCTGCCGAGCGCAGCCGGCTCGACGGGTGCGCGGCGCGCGCATGGCGAACCGCCCGCTCGCGTCGCATCCGGGCCAGCCGCAGCAGCACCCCGGCCAGGTTCGCGCCGAAACCCGAGCCCGCGGCCAGCGCCAGGGCGGTGAGCGAGCAGGTCATCAGCAGCATCGAGGGGTCGTCGCCCAGACCCACGGAGGTGGAGGTGAAGCCGTAGATGGCGCGGTAGAGCAGCAGGCCCGGCATCAGCGGCGCGATGCCCACCGTGATCATCGCCACCATGGGGATCCGCAGCGGCCGCGTGACCAGCCTGGACAGGAAGCCCACCAGCAGCGCCGCCACGCCCACCCGGGCCGGGTAGGAGACCAGCACGGCGTCGGCCAGCTCGTAGACGGCCCACAGCACCACGCCCAGACCGGTGGCGACCACCAGCGAGCGGGGCCCCATGTTGCACAGCACGCCGAAGCTGGCGGCGATGATGCCGGCGGAGACCAGGGCGATGGCGGTGGGCGTGTAGAAGCCCTCTGCCGGGCTGATGTAGGCGGGAACGCCGAGCCGCAGCCCCAGCCACAGGGTGAGCACCAGGCCCATCACGATCCCGCCGGTCATCACGGTCACCTCCACCACGCGGGCACCGGCGGAGATGTAGTAGCCGTCGATGGCGTCACCGGCCGCGGTGACCACGCCCAGACCTGCCAGTAGGGCCACCATGCCGGCCGCGATCACCATCGACGGGGCCACCGCCGCCGCAGTGGGCAGCAGGGGTGCCGTCGCCATGACCAGGAGTCCAGCCAGGGTGGGCACCGCGGCCGCAGCCGCCTGGGCGAAGAAGTTGGCCAGACCCTTGAGCACCAGTTCGGAGCGCACCAGCTCGGAGGCGCCGGTGGCCAGGAAGGCCACCAGGATGTCTGCCCAGCTGCCGCCCAGCAGCATGGCCACCGCGCCGCCCATCACGGCCGCGGCCACCAGCAGCACCCAGCGGCGGTAGACCCGCGGCTCGGAGACGATGCGGCGCAGCTGGTCGCGGGCGTCGGGCAGCGGGAGCCGATCCTCCTCGATCCGAGCCACCAGCGTCTCGAGCCGGGTGAGCCGGTCGTACTCCACCCCGCCGGGAGCCACCGAGCGCATGATCGTGATCGGATCGGCCGCGATGGAGGGCTGGTAGCTCAGGATGATGCGGGTGTAGGTGACGTCGACGTGGATCGGCAGGCCGTAGGCGCGGGCGACGTGGCGCAGCATCTGGGTGGTGCGGGCGGTGCCGGCACCGGAGGCCAGGCAGAGTTCACCCAGGCGCATGGTGAGGTCCGTGATGGAGCGGGCGATGGCCGACTCGGCGTCGGCACTCTCCTGCTCGGCCGCTGCCTGGCGCTGGCGACGGTAGGCGTGGTCCAGCCGACGCTGGGCCTCGGCCAGCCGGTTGCGGGGCGTCATGGGGGATCGTGCTCCTGCTGCCGTGGGGGTTCAGGGCGCCGATTCTTCCAGAGCTGGACGCCTCCGTGCACCCCTGTCCGGCGCCATCCGTCGGGGCCCTGCCGGGACCCGCGGCGACGCCGTCGGTGCCGCCCGCGTGCGGTCCTCCGGGGCTGCGGAACTGGCTGGTTCCTCGCACTGCGGCTCGGCCAGCATGATCGAGATGATGGCGGTGAGACCTTCGCGGATGTCGTCGCCGGTGACGAGGTCCTCGCGCTTCTTGATCATGCCCCAGTGCCACGGCGGACCCGCGCACGGCGCCGCTGTTGCCCCGCAGCTCCGAATCTGCCCCACGGCCCGGTCTGGTCAGCCCACCCCGACAGCTGCCGATGGCCGCCCCGTCGCGCCCTCAGGTCGC
The DNA here is from genome assembly GCF_039526385.1 of Luteococcus peritonei. Taxonomy (NCBI): domain Bacteria; kingdom Bacillati; phylum Actinomycetota; class Actinomycetes; order Propionibacteriales; family Propionibacteriaceae; genus Luteococcus; species Luteococcus peritonei. Next base: position 145,119 of record NZ_BAAAIX010000007.1, read on the forward strand.
GTCGTGCCCCCGTCTCCCACCCCGCGACCCGGGCATCACGCCGCGCCTCCAGCGTCACGTCGCGCCCCTGGGGTTCACCTTGCGCCCCATGAGCAACCTTGCGCCCGGAATTACGCGCGCAACGTTGCTGGGGAGGCGCGACGTGGGTGGAGGAGGCGCGAGGTGGGCGGGCGAGGCGCGACGTGGGTGGAGGAGGCGCGAGGTGGGCGGGCGAGGCGCGAGGTGGGCGGGCGAGGCGCGAGGTGGGCGGGCGAGGCGCGAACTGGTCGCTCAGGCCTTCTGGACCCGCTTCTTCACGGCATAGCTGATGGCCAGCAGGGCGATCCACAGCGGCCCCACCACCAGCGCCATCCGGTAGCTCTCGATGAAGCCCATCAGCACCACCACGCCGGCCAGGAAGGCCAGCACCACGATGTTGGAGACGGGGTGGAAGGGCATCCTGAAGGCCAGGTCACGGGCCCCCTCGCCGATCCGGCGTCGGAACTTCATCTGGGTGATGACGATGATGGTCCAGTTCAGGATGCCGGCGAAGAGCGCCACCGAGATCACCGGCAGGAAGACCTTGCCGGGCAGCAGATAGTTGAGCAGCACGGCCAGGGCGGTGACGCAGGAGCTGGCCAGCACGCCGGCCCACGGCGAGCCGGCCCCGTTCACCCGGCCCAGGAAGGCCGGCGCATTGCCCTGGCGTGCCAGCGCGTAGAGCATCCGGCCGTTGGAGTAGAGCCCGGAGTTGTAGGCGCTGACGGCGGCGGTGAGCACCACGACGTTGAGGATGGTGGCGGCGCCCGCGATGCCCAGCTGGGAGAAGATGCTCACGAAGGGCGACTCGTCGGTGCCCAGCCCGCTCCACGGGAAGATGGCCAGCATCACGAAGATGGCGCCCACGTAGAAGAGCAGGATGCGCCAGACCACCTGGTTGATCGCCTTGGGGATGGAGCGGCCGGGGTCGTGCGCCTCGCCGGCCGTGATGCCCACCAGCTCCACGCCGCCGAAGCTGAAGAGCACCACGACGGTGGCCATCACCAGCCCGGACAGGCCGTTGGGCAGGAAGCCGCCATGGCTCCACAGGTTGGAGATGCCGGTGGCCTGGCCGCCGTTGCCCCAGCCGAAGCAGATGATGCCCAGGCCGAAGACGATCATGGCGATGATGGCGATCACCTTGATGATGGCGAACCAGAACTCGAACTCGCCGTAGGCCTTCACGCTGACCAGGTTCACCAGGGTCACCAGCACCAGGAAGACCGCCGAGGAGAGCCACAGCGGCACCTGCGGCAGCCAGAACTGCACGTAGCTGCCCACCACCACCAGCTCGGCCATCGAGACCGCGATGTAGTTGAACCAGTAGTTCCAGCCGGAGAAGAAGCCGGGGAACTCGCCCCAGTTGCGGTAGGCGTAGTAGCTGAAGGCACCCGAGGTGGGGGTGTCGACGCTCATCTCGCCCAGCGCCCGCACCACCAGGAAGATCACGGCCCCGCAGACCAGGTAGGCCAGCAGGACGGCGGGCCCGGCCATCGAGATCGACTCGCCGGCGCCGTAGAACAGCCCGGTACCGATCGCACCGCCCAGCGCGATCAGCTGGATGTGGCGGTTGCGCAGGTCCCGACGCAGCCCCGGCAGCTCCGAGGCCTGCTCGGGGGTGGGGAGGTCTGCGTGGCTCATGCGGGGCTCCAGTCTGCGGCGGTGGGAACCTGCGCAGTGTAGTCCCGCGGCATCGGCTGCCCCGACGCGTCCCGCGAGGGCCCAACCCTTGCCGACCAGGGCGAGGCCCGCTCAGCCCTCGGCGACCAGCCCGGCCGCCATCGTGGCGCGGGCCTCGTGGCCGGCGCGGAGCACGACGGCGGCACCCGCGGGCAGCTCGCCCATCTCCACCAGCTCCTCGGCGTGGGCGCGCAGCGTGCGGTACTCCTCGCCCAGCACGGGCTGCTCCAGGCTGGCGATCCGCAGGCCCAGCACCAGGCAGATGTCCTCGCGGGCCAGACCCATGCCGGTGCGCAGCTTCTGGCGCAGGGCGGCCACCGGCACCGGATCCGCGATGGCCAGCACGGTCCGCGCCACCGAACCCTCGGTGCGGGCGCGCAGCACGCCCCCGGAGACGAGCTGGCGGAAGCAGGACTGCTCCAACTGGGCACGCAGCCGGTTGATCCGGGCCACCGGGGCGCGCAGGGTGTCGTTCTGCACCCCGGCGAGCGCCTCGTCGAGCAGCGGCTCCCCGGTGGGTTCCGGATGGCTGACCGCCACCTTGCCATGGACCACGTCGAGCCGGCCCCGCAGCACCAGCTCGGCCAGGGCGAGCGTCGCGATGGCATAGCTGGTGGGGATGGTGGAGCGCCGGCCACCGCTCTCGGGATCCAGGGAGAGCAGGGCCAGGTGGTGTGGCAGGGCCAGGAGCATGCCGAGAGCCTAGTGACCGGATCCGCTGATTGTCTTGCCCACAACGGGGTTCAGTTGTTCAGCAGGCGACGGCCAGGGTGATGGGGCTGCGGGGGACGTGCCGCGGGTCTGTCCACGGCGACGGCTCAGGCCTGCGGCCAGTCCCACTCGATGGCGTGCAGGCCGGGTGCGGCGTGCTGCTGCACCAGTTGCACCGCATTGTCGTGCACCTCCAGCGGCGTGCGGCGGGCCTGGGCGTCCTCCTCGAAGCTCGGGGTGTGGGTGTGGCGCGCGCTGGCGGGCACCCGGCCCTGGAAGGTGACGTCCATCACCAGGTACTGCACCGGCGCGGCCAGCGCCCGGCTCAGGCAGGGCTGCAGGGCCGGCGTCCAGACCACCTCCAGCTCGATCGAGGCCAGGTCTCCGGCCCGCACCGGCTGGGGCAGCGTCATCTCGCCCACGAACAGGCCCATCTCGGCCACCTGGGTGTGCTGCACCAGCTGGCAGCCCAGCAGCGGCACCACCCAGGGGGCCTCGTCGCCCACGTCCTCCTGCTTGTAGATCACCGGCCAGGTGATCCGACCGTCCACCTCGGCCCGCAGCACCTGGCGCACCAGGTGGCGCTGCACCCGGTCCTCCTCGTCGAGCACCAGGCTCTCCATGTGCACCACCGGGGTGTGGAAGCGCTCCAGGCTGATCTTCATCTGCTTCAGCACGGCGCGCAGCGGGGCATCGGGCGGGATCACCATGCTGGGGCGCCAGGCGGTGGGCGCACCCTGCGGCAGGGCGGAGAGCAGATGGCCCGGGGGCACCAGCAAGACGCGTTCCAGGACACTGACGGCGCGCATCGAGGAGATCCGGGTGGGGATGGTCCGCCCGTTCTGCCAGTAGCTCAGCGTGGCGGTGGAGACCGGGCAACCGGCGGCGCGAAGCCGCGAGGCGATGCTGTCCAGGGTCAGTTCGCGACGCATCACGGCGCGCGAGAGCAGCCTGGCGAAGTCCTCGCCGTCAGCGGGGGTGTCGTCGGGGGACATGTGCTGCTCCTTGGTCCTGGTGTTGAGGGGACCACCGTAGTGGGACGCCGAAGAGCCGGCAGCCACGTCCTGACATACGACACATTGTAGGAGCGGAATATTGTCCGAGCGGACAGAAGGAGCGCTTAGGCCGTGCAGAAGTTAACGCGAAAAGTTAATGCCCGGCGCGACGGGTCCTGTTCACAGGCGAGGTGTGCGGGGCTCGGACAACTAACCCGCGTCATGGCGCCCTCCGCCCCGGCTCCTGTCACGCCAGAGGGGACACCGCGCCGGTCTGGCCTGAAGACCCGCTTAACTGATTGAAGACGGGATCAACATTCGGGGCTTGTCGTTGAACCCTGCCCGGGTGAGGATGGGGTCTGTCGAAAGGGGTCGCTCGGGGGAGCGGCTCGCAAGACCGGGAGCATGGCTCCCGCCGCGGCACCTTCGGGGGAAGGACGTCCGCACACCGCCAGGCCGCATCGGGGGATCGGTCAGGCAGCCACCGGGTTCGGGGGAAGCCGGTGCACAACTGAACAGGTGGCCCGCTCGGGGGAGCCAGGGCCACGCAGACGGGCTCGGAAGCCATGGCTTCCGAGCCCAAGTGCTGTCCGGGGCAGGGCCCGGTGCGCCGGCCTCTCGGGGTCCGGGCAGGGACTGACGGGCCGCCGCCGCCCCGCTTGGGTGCCCCACGCCACGACGACCCGGCGCGTCCCTCAGGCCTGTTCCAGGTGGGCCAGCACGGCGCGCGCGGTGACCAGCCCCGCCGGGAAACCGCAGTAGGGCATGGCCTGCACGACGGCGGCCAGCACCGTCTCCACCTGGTTGCCGGCCTCCAGACAGCCCCGGACGTGGGCCGGGATCGGGCCGGACAGGTTGAGCGCGGTCAGGCCCATCAGGATGAGCAGCTCGCGGGTGGCCCGGTCCAGGCCGTCGCGGCTCATGTGGTCGCCGAAGAGCCAGCCGGTCAGCATCCCCGGCACGGCGGTGGCATAGGGGGCGGGCAGACCGGCCAGCGCCTCGGCGATCTCGGTGCCGTAGACCTCCTGCTGCAGGGCGGCGCCCCGCGCCATCCGGTCGGCATCGGTCACGCTCGCCTGTTCCGGCAGCGGCAGCTCGACGCCCCGGGACTCGAAGACCTCGTCCAGCACCGCGATCGCGTTCAGGGTGCGGGGGAAGCCCATCAGCGGGGCCAGCTGGTAGATGGCCTCGCGCAGCGCCACCGGTTCCACGCCGACGTTCAGGGCGGCGGCCGCATGGGCCTTGAGCTGGGGCAGCGCCTGGACGCAGGCCAGCACGGTGCAGGTGATCAGCTCGCGGGTGCGGTCGTCGAGCTCGCCGGTGGCGAAGACGTCGGAGAAGATGAGCTTGCGCAGGATCTGGCCGAACTCTGGGTCCTTGTCCGGGGCGGTGGTGTCGCGGGGGCCGAAGAGCCGGGTGAAGGTCTGTTCGGCGCGCTGCTCGCGGTCGGCCGGCGGCCAGGTCTGCTCGGTCATGGGGCTTCCTCTCGTGCGGATGTCACCATCCTGCCGCCGCCCACCGAGCCATGGAAGGTACTGCTGGCCCCCCTACGGAAATCCCGATGCGCTGCCCGGCGCCCTGTGCTGGGATGTTGAGCATGAGGACCGACGAGCAGGGCCGTCCGGAGCCGCCGCAGCGGGCCGGAGAGCTGGAGACGCTGACCGGATTCCTGGACTTCCACCGCGCCACCCTGGCCTGGAAGTGCTCCGGTCTGGATGCGACCGGCCTGGACAGGCCGCTGCGTCCGGGCGGGGTGACGCTGGGCGGCATGCTCTCCCACCTGGCCTATGTGGAGGACCACTGGTTCGGCCGGGTGCTGCTGGGGCGCCCGAGTGCCCCGCCCTGGGACGAGGTGGACTGGCGGGCCGATCCGGACTGGGACTGGCACGACGCCGCGGGCAGGGCACCCGACGACTTGTTCGCCCGCTGGCAGGAGGCCGTGGAGGCCTCCCGTGAGGCGCTGGACCAGGCCTTGCAGACGGACGGGCTGGACCAGGTCACACCCGACGGCCGTTTCACGCTGCGCTGGATCCTGGTGCACATGGTGGAGGAGTACAGCCGGCACAACGGCCACGCCGACCTGCTGCGCGAGGCCGTCGACGGACTCACCGGTGACTAGCACGGACCCACGCCGAGGCCCCGGCGCTCAGCCGATCGCGCGCCGGACCAACTGCTCCACCTGCTGCTCGGTGGCCTCGTCCCACGTGGTGATGGCATAGGCGGCCGGCCACAAGGTGCCCTCGTCGAGCTGGGCGTTGTCGTTGAAGCCCAGGGTTCCGTAGCGCGTCTTGAACTTGCCCGCGAACTGGTAGAAGAAGACGATCTCCTTGCCCTTGGCATCACGGGCATAGGCGGGGAAGCCGTACCAGGTGCGGCTGGTCAGCTCGGGCGCCACCCGCTTGACCAGGGCGTGCAGTCCCTCGGCGATGGCCCGGTCGCCCTCGTCCATGGCGGCGATGGCGTCCAGCACGTCCTGCTCGGTGTTCTTGCCGGCCGCGGTGCGGCGACGCTCGGCGGCCGCCTGCTTGACGGCGGCCTTCTCCTCGGCGGTGAAGCCGTCCTTGGTGCTCATGCGAGCATCATGGCAGCTGGGGGTCGGTGCCGGTCGGATGGGGGAGCGTCGTCAGGCAGCCGTCCCTGCCCCCGTCACAGCACCATGGCGGCAACCCAGCCGGCCAGCAGCAGCGGGATGTTGTAGTGCAGGAAGGTGGGCAGCACGGTGTCGCGGATGTGGTCGTGCTGGCCGTCCGCGTTCAGGCCGGAGGTGGGGCCGAGCGTCGAGTCGGAGGCAGGCGATCCGGCGTCGCCGAGCGCGCCCGCGGTGCCGATGATGCTCACGGTGGCCAGCGGGCTGAAGCCCAGCGTGGCGCACAGCGGCACGAAGATGGTGGTGATGATGGGCAGGGTGGAGAAGGAGCTGCCGATGCCCATGGTGACCAGCAGGCCCACCAGCAGCATCACCAGCGATCCCAGCAGCTGCGAGCCGCCGAACAGGTTCGCGCTCTGGCTGACCAGCTTGTCCACGTCGCCGGTGTCCTTCATCACCTGCGCGAAGCCCTGCGCGGAGATCATGATGAAGCCGATCATCGCCATCATGGTGACGCCGCGGTTGAAGACGGTGTCCGCATCGCCCCAGCGCACCACCCGGGCGGCCATGAAGACGGCGAAGCCCACCAGGGCGCCCAGCAGCAGCGAGTCGGCCCAGATCTGGATGAACAGGCTGAGCCCGATCGCCAGCAGGGCGACCCCGATCCGGTAGCGGCTCACCGGCTGCTCGGGGTCGACGGCCTCCTGGCCGGCCACCGGCAGGTCCTGGTAGTCGCGCGGGCGGCGGTAGGACAGCAGGGCGGTGAGCAGGCCCACCACCATGCCCAGAGCGGGGATCGCCATGGCGGTCATCACGTTGACGCCAGCGGTGTCCAGGCCCGCCTCCTTGATGTTGGCCAGCAGGATCTCGTTGAGGAAGACATTGCCGAAGCCGTAGGGCAGGTACATGTAGGTGGTGACCAGGCCGAAGGTCATCACGCAGGCCAGCAGCCGGCGATCCACCCGGAAGCGGTTGAAGACCAGCAGCAGCGGCGGCACCAGCAGCGGGATGAAGGCGATGTGGATCGGCACCAGGTTCTGGCTCATGATGCCCGCCACCAGCAGGACGCCGATCAGCACCCACTTCACGCCACGCCCACGCCGCGGATCGGCCGCGTCGGGGTCACCGGCCCGCCGGATCACCCAGCCGGCGAAGGCCTGCGGCATCCCCGAGTGGGCGATGGCCACTGCGAAGGCGCCGAGCATGGCATAGCTCAGCGCGATGCTGGCGCCGTTGGCGATGCCGGTGGTGAAGGACTCCATGGTCCCGGTCAGGCCCATCCCGGCGAGCAGGCCGCCGACGATGGCACCCAGCACCAGGGAGATGATCACGTGCACCCGCGCGAAGGACAGCACGAGCATGACGATGACGGCGACGACGACGGCGTTCACTCAGGGACTCCTGGGCCGGTGGGAGGGACGAGCGAACAGTAGTGGAGCCCGGCCGCGCTCTCGCTCCCGGCGGCAGTTCGTCCATCAGGTGGTCGTGGGACGCTCCACGACGCCGGCCAGCCGGCCGGAGAGCACCCGCACCAGCTGCTCCAGGGGCCCGCGTCCCAGCAGAGCCGTCCACAGGCTGCAGGCCGCGAGCGTGAGGGCCACCGTCGGCCAGAAGGGGTGCAGCGCGCGGAAGGCCGCCACGGCCTCGGCCTCGCCGGTGGGGTTCAGGTGCAGCCAGCCCGCCCAGGCGAGCAGGTGGGCCACATAGGCGGTGAGCGGCATCGACCCGACGGCCCGCAACGGCCAGGCCAGCAGCGCCATGGGCGTGCGGCAGAGCAGCAGGCAGGCCGCGAGGGTGAGCAGGGCCAGCCCCGAGGAGGCCACCACCTCGCCGATCCCGTCGGAGTGGGGAGCGTCGTCCAGGGCCCGCAGCCACCAGGCAGGGCTCCCGGGGCGCCGGTCCGTGGCGGTGGCCAGGCCGGCGAGCGTCCCGAGCAGGGCATGGCCGAGCACCGCGAGCAGCGCTCCGGCCACGGCGAGCTCCGCCAGCGCCTTCGGCGTGCGGCGGGCGGGGTGTCGCAGCAGCAGGCCCACCGCCATCCCGCCGGCCAGGTAGCAGGCCCAGACCGGTGCCGGATAGGCCCAGCCCAGCCGGTCCTGCCAGGCGCCGCCGTCGGGGATGCGGGGCCAGAGCCACTCGTCGAGGGCCAGCACCAGCGGCGGTCCCAGCAGGCCGAGCACCGTCGCCACCTGCAGCAGGGTGGTCACGCTGCGCCCCAGCAGTCCGGTGGCCACCAGGAAGAGCAGGCCGTAGGCGGGCAGGATCACCTCCACCGGGACGCCGGTGCCCACCACGGCCAGGCCGAGTGCCCAGATCACCAGCGCGCGACAGGCCAGCCGCAGGCGGTTGCCGCGGTCGGTCCGCGAGGCGGTCCCGACCAGCGCGAGCGAGACGCCGGCCAGCAGGGCGAAGAGCACGGAGGCATGGCCGGTCGCCAGGCCCGGCAGCGTGGCTGGCCGGTTCCAGTCCAGCTCGGGCAGGTCGAGCAGGTGGGCGGCGAACATGCCCAGCACGGCCAGTCCTCGGGCCAGGTCGACGCCGGCCAGTCTCCCCGGGGCGGCCAGCCGGTCGGCGCCGGGCTCTGGGTCGCTCACCGGGGCCCGAGTGCCTGCGTCGAGAACCACTCGGGTGCCGCCGCGTCGCGTCCCTCGTCGGGCGCGGCCAGGGCGTGCAGGGCCAGGCCGTCCAGGGTCGCGGAGAGCAGGGCGGCCCGGGTGCGGGTCTGCTCGGAGTCCGGCTCGGGCAGGTGCTGCGCCCCCAGGCTGGTGAAGCTCTCGCTCCAGCGCTGCACCACCGCGCGCAGCTCGGGGCGGCGGGCGGCGTACAGGTAGAGCTCGAAGCGCGCCAAGGAACCCTCTCGGTCGGCCAGCAGGGCCGCGGCGAACTCGGTGACCGCCGCGTGGGCCACCTCCTCGCCGGCGCCGGCCGGCAGCATGGCCTGCTGCGCCTGCTCCAGCAGCAGTCGGTCCCGCTCGGCCAGGTGGCCGACCAGCTCGGCCAGCAGTGCCTCGCGGGTGCCGAACCAGTAGCGGGTGGAGCCGCGCGCTGCCCCGGCCCGCTCCTCGACACTGCGGTGGCTGACCTGGGCCACACCCCCCTCGACCACGAGCTGGAGCGCCGCATCGAGCAGCTGCTCGCGGGTGCTGTTGTGGCCGGCCATGGGAGCAGGCTACCCTTTCGACAGTCGTCGGAATTCGACGACTGTCGAAAGGATTGCGATGAAGCCCCTGTCCTCCTTGTCGAACCTGGCGCCACTGAAGGACCTGGCCCGTCGCGGCTGGATGCCCGGGATCATGGACTTCGGCCGTCTGGTGCCCAGCTACTTCCGGGTGGCCTTCCTGGGTGCCGGCCTGCGCGGCGGGATCCTGCAGCAGCTGGACCGCCGCCCCGCCACCGTCGCGGAACTGGTGGGCGAGCTCGGCATGGATCCGGAGCTGTCCGACGGTCTGGCCTCCTGGCTCGACCTGGGCGTCACGCTCGGCGAACTGCGCTGCGAGGACGGCCGCTACGCCCTGCGCTCGCGTCGTGCCCGCAGCCTGGTGCGGCCGGGCAATGACCCGCTGGCCGCCATGTACGAGAAGATGGCCGAGCTGGACCACCGCCTGGTGGCCGAGACCCCGCAGCGGCTGCGCGAGGGGCGGCGGTTCGAGCTGGGCGATGCCGACGCCGAGATCGTGGCGCGCAGCTCTCGGCTGGGGGAGCCCTGGCTGGCCGAGGCCGTCCGTCGTCTGGTGCCCGCGCAGGGGCCGGTGCGCCTGCTGGAGGTGGGCTGCGGCAGTGGCGCCCACATCCGCACCGCCTGCCGGCACAATCCCGCGCTGACAGCGCTCGGCCTGGAGCTGCAGGAGCCGGCCGCAGAACTGGCGCGCCGCAACCTCGCCGACTGGGGGCTGGGTGACCGGGCGCAGGTGGAGACCGGCGACGTGCGCGACCGTACTCCCGACGGCAGCTTCGACGTCGTGACCCTGCACCAGAACGTCTACTACTTCCCCGAGCGTGAGCAGGCGGAGGTGCTGCGCCACCTGGCGGGCTTCCTGGCGCCCGGCGGTCGGCTGGTGGCCACCACCGTGGTGCGCGGCACCGGCATCGCCACCTGCGGTCTCGACCTGTGGGGCGCCATGACCCGCGGTGCTGCCCGCCTCCCGCTCGTCGACGAGCTCACCGCCCGGCTGCAGCAGGCCGGTCTGGAACAGGTGCAGGCCATTCCGCTCGGCGCCGACGGCATGTACCACGCCTTCACCGGGGTGCGTCCCGCCTGAGCGCCACCGGATCCCGCGGCTCGGCGCCTGGATCTCAGCGCTGGGTCTCGGGGCGGGGGCGACGCAGGTGCTGCCACCAGCTCAGTGCCGCCACCAGACCGGTGACCAGGGCCATGCCCACCCGCCAGCCCGTGGGCTCGGCCAGCGCCAAACCGCCCCACAGGACCGCCAGCAGCAGCCAGACCACACACCGGTTGCGGGCGGTGCGGGCCTCGTCCACCGGCAGCGTGCCGGCGTAGCCCACCGGGTTGCCGAACTCCGCCGCCAGGCTGGTGCCGGCCTGCCGGCTGTGGGCGCGCGCCTCGTCGAGGATGGCGACGATCTGCTCCTCGCGCAGGCCGCCGCGCTCGCGCAGCCTCACCCGCGCCTGGGCCAGCCACTGCTCGTCGTCCAGTCCAACGGTGGCCACCCGACGCTGGCCGGGGTCGGGCACCAGGCGTCCGGCCAGCCAGGTCAGGGCGGCCAGCAGACCGGCCAGGGCGAACCACCACAGCGAACTGTGCCGGCCCAGCGAGACCGGGTGGGCGACCAGGAACCAGGCCAGCAGCAGTACCGGCGGCGTGCAGGCCAGCGCGGTCAGGGCCGTGGCCTGCCACTGTGGCCGGCGACGCAGCAGTCGCTCGTGGGTCGTGATGGCGCCCACCACCAGCCCGGCCAGCAGCGGCGGTGCCATCACCATCGCCAGGTTCCAGTCGGTGCTCCAGTGACCCTTGACCAGGCTCAGCACGCCCCAGACCAGCGTCATCACCACCGCCAACAGCAGCCCGACCACCACCACGTCGTGCGGAGTGGATTCGTCGTCGGTGAAACTGGCTCCGGCCAGGCTGGCCTCGGCCAGCTGTTCCCGGGCCCATGGAACCGGCTCGCCGAGCACGTCCTCGGCGCTCTCACCGCTCTCGGCCACCAGCCGACGGGCCTGCTCCAGGCGTCGCGCCACGGTCTCGGGCGCCAGGCGTCCCTGCAGCAGGGTGAGCAGCGCGGTGCCGGCCCAGGCGTGGTCCTCCGCGCGGCCGGCGATGGCGGTGAAGTCCTGCGTGACGTGGGAGAGGTCGGTGCTCATCGGGGATCTCCTTCGGTGGCGGGGGACGGTGAGAGGGCGCCCAGCGCGGCGGTGAAGTCCTGCCAGTCGGCAGCCAATCGCTCGCGGTGGCGCGCCCCGGCAGGGGTCAGGCTGTAGGCCTTGCGGCCCGGCCCGGACTCGCCCGGCAGCCAGACCGCGGCCACCAACCCGTCGGCCTCCAGCCGGGCCAGCACCGGGTAGAGCGAGCCGCCCTTGAGCCGACCCATGCCGCGCGCCTCGAGCGCCGCGGCGATGGCATAGCCGTGCAACTCGCCCTGGCCGAGCGCCGACAGGATCGCCAGGTCCAGGGCGGCCCGGATCCAGGCGGTGGGCCAGCGCGAGGTGCTCTCATCCATGTATCTAAGTATGAATCCTACTTAGATAGAAGACAAGACGGTTGGCGGCTCCGCTGACCACCGGGCCCGGTGCTGGACACCCCGTCGTCGGGCAGCCGCGGCACTAGCCTTGGGGAATGCCCCACCAGGTCCGCGAGGAGATCCGCGACTTCCTGCGCTCCCGCCGTGCCCGACTCAGCCCCACGCCGCAGGAGGCCGCCGACCCGCGGCCTCGTCGGGTGCCCGGCCTGCGTCGTGACGAGCTGGCCGCCCGCGCCGCGATCAGCCCCGACTACTACGTGCAGCTGGAGCGCGGCCGGGCCCGTGGGGTCTCGGAGTCGGTGCTGGCCTCGCTGATGGATGCCCTCGAGCTCGACGCCGTCGAGCGGGGCTACCTGGCCGATCTGGTCTCGCAGCTGAACAGCCGCCCCACGACCCAGAGCGACGCGGACCTGCCGCTGGAGGTGGTGGAGATGGTGGCGGCCATGGAAGGCGTCGCCGTCGTGGTGCGCAACCACCGGATGGACATGCTGGCCGGCAACCAGCGCGGCCGCGCCCTGTTCCGCGCGGTGCAGCACCTGGCCGATGCCAACATCGCCCGCCACGTCTTCGAGCCTGCCTCGCGGGACCTGTATCCCGACTACGACCAGGTGGCCAACCAGGCCGTCGGCACCCTGCGGGCCTCGTTGGCCGCCCATCCCGGCGACGCGCAGCTGGCGGCCCTGGTGGACGAGCTGCGCACCGAGTCCGACTTCGAGCAGCGCTGGACCGAGCACCACGTGCTGCAGGTGGGCACCGGCACCCAGCGCTTCGTGGACCCCGAGCTGGGCCCGATGACCCTGGCGCACTGCCAGTTCCTGGTACGCGACCACCCCGACCTGGTGCTCACCGTCTACCGGCCGCTGCCCGGCACCGGCTCAGAGGCGGCCTTCGCGGCCCTCGCCGAGCTGGAGGACGAGGAACCGGGCCCCCAGGGCTGAGCTCACGGCAGGGCGGACGCAGACGGGTGCCGTGAGGGCGCCCGGGGGGTGGCGGCAGCACCCCGCCCAGGCCTTCCCTGCGCCGTCGGGCCGCTGCGAGGCTGGAGGCAGCCGACCGAAGGAAGCCCGTGACCAGCACCGCGACGAGCGAGACGCCCGCCCGGCAGACCAAGCCCCGGATGGCCTTCGTGGCCGCCACCACGTCGCTGGTGGTGGCCTTCGTCGCCTCCGCTTCACCCCTGCCGCTCTACAACACCTACCGGGCCGAGAACGGCGTCACCACCGCCGACCTCTCGCTCACCGTCGTCGCCTACTTCCTGGGCACCATCGGCGCCCTGCTCTGCCTGGGGCGGCTGTCCTCCTTCCTGGGGCGACGGCCGGTGAGCCTCGCCACGCTGGGTCTGGTGATGGCCGGTTGCCTGGTGCTGCTCGATGTCAGCTCGGTCTGGCCGCTGGTGGTCGGCCGCTTCCTGATGGGCCTGGGCTGCGGAATGGCCTCCAGCACCCTGATGGCCTATGTCGTCGACTCCGCGCCGCAGGACCCGCCGTGGCTGGCCACCCTGGTGACCTCGCAGGCCCCGAATGTCGGGCTCACCATCGGCGCCTTCGCCTCCGGTGCGCTGGTGGACCACGGTCCGACGCCGCGCCACACCGTCTTCGTCGTGATGTGCCTGGCGCTGGCCGTCTGCCTGGTGCTGGTCTGGCTCGCGCCGGAGACCCACCCGCGTCGCCACGGCGCGCTGGCCTCGCTGCGTCCACGAGTGGCGCTGCCGCCCGATGCGCGACGGCTGATGCCGGTGGCCGCGCTGGCCTTCATGGCCACCTGGGCGCTGGGCGCCGCCTACCAGTCGCTCGGCCCGGCGATCACCAAGGACCACCTGCACAGCGACAGTGCGCTGGGGATGGCGCTGGTCTTCGCCTCCTACATGGTGCCGGGCGTGCTGGGCGCCCCACTGCAGGGACGCTTCCGTCCGGCTGCCGCGCAGCGGGCCGGCATGACCGGTTTCCTGCTGGGCGCCTGCCTGCTGCTGGTCTCGCTGTGGAACGGCTCCATCGTCGGCTTCCTGGCCGGCGGGGTGGTGGCGGGGGCCTGTCAGGGCGTGGCCGTCAGTGCCTCGATCCGCGGCCTGATGGACGGGGTGGCGCCGCAGGACCGGGCCGCGGTGCTGGCCGCCATCTACCTCACCTGCTACCTGGGCGCGATGCTGCCCAACCTGGTCACCGGCCAGCTCAGCCGACGCCTGGAGCTGCCCCAGGTGATGCTCTGCTACGTCGCGATCGCCCTGGTGGCGACGATCGCCACTTGGCTGTGGGCCCGCAACCCGCGCAGCATGGAGCGCTGAGCCGGCTCGTCCTGCCTGCCCCGGGGGTCTCTTCGCCGGTCGGCGAGCCGACGGCTCAGCGGTCGACGCGCCCTGCGGTGCGTCGCATGGCCAGCCCGGTGAGCAGCATCTGTGCGGCCAGCACGGCGCCGACGCCCTCCCCGGCGCGCAGTCGCAACTGCAGCAGCGGCTCCAGGCCCAGCGCCTGCAGCACCAGCGCGTGGGCGCGCTCCCGGCTGGACTGGCCCGCCACCAGCCGTGCCTGCACCGCCGGCTCCAGGCGCACCGCGGCCAAGGCGGCGACGCTGGTGGCCAGGCCGTCCAGTACCACCACGCCACCCGACTCGGCGACACCCAGCGTCACGCCGGTGAGCAGCGCCAGCTCGGCACCACCCAGGGCCGCCAGCACCTCGGCCGGCTCCCGTGCCGTGGTGCGGGCCAGGGCCTGCCGCACCACCTCGGTCTTGCGCTGCGCCATGCCGGCATCCGCGGCGGCGCCGATGCCCACCGCCTGCTCTGGCGGCAGGTCCAGCAGCCGGGCGGCCATCGCGGCCGCCACCGTCGTGTTGCCGATCCCCATCTCGCCCAGGCAGACCAGCGGGCTGCGCGAGGCGGTCTCGGCGCCGATCCGACGTCCGGTGGCCAGCAGTGCCTCGACGTCGTCGGGGTGCAGGGCGTCGGTCTCGGCCAGGTTCCCGCGGGGGCGGGTGGCGCGGGCATCCAGCGCGCCCTCGACGGACGGGCCGTCGGTGCCGCAGTCCACCACCACCACGTCCAGACCGGCGGCGCGGGCGGTGCTCGCACCGACGGCCTGACCGGCGACGGAGGCCTCCAGCAGCTCGCGGGTGACGCTGCTCTCGAAGGAGGAGACGCCCAGCTCGGTCACCGGGTGGTCCGCGGCGGCCAGCAGCAGCGTGGCGCGGGCCACCTCGGCCCCGGCCACCGCCACCACCTTGTCCAGGGCGGCGTCCAGGATGCCCAGCGATCCCGGTGGGGTGAGCAGTCGGTCGGCCCCGTCGCGGGCCCCGACCATCTGTTCGCGCTCCGGGAGCGTCAGGGGATGCCCGCCCCGGTCCTGCTCCTGCGTCGTCGCTTCCGACGTGGGGACCTGCTGCGGTGCGGCCAGGTGGTGCTCCGGCGGCGCCAGGTCGTCGGCGGGCCAGCGCTCGTGCAGGATCACGTCGTCCAGCGGGGCCTTGCGTGACCAGGCGCGACGCTCCAGTCCCGGGCCGGGCGGGCGCTCGTCGGGCCAGCCCAGGCAGAGCCAGCCCAGGGTCTCGACGCCCTCGGGCAGGTGCAGCAGGGCGGCCAGCTCGTCGGGCTCGAAGAGGGTGACCCAACCCATGCCCAGACCGTGGGCGCGGGCGGTGAGCCACATGTTCTCGACGGCGCAGGCGCAGCTCCACAGGTCGGCATCGGTGAAGGTGGCGCGGCCCAGCGTGCCGAGGGCGGGGGAGCGCCGGTCACAGGCCACCACCACCGCCACCGGCGCCTCCCGGATGCCCTCCAGCTGCAGGTCGAGCAGCCGCTGGCCGCGCTCGGGTTCCATGGCCGCGGCCTGCGCCATCCGCTGGGCGTCGGCCATCACGGCGGCGCGGGCGCGGGTCTGCTCGTCGCGGATCACGATGAAGCGCCAGGGCTGCGAGTGGCCCACCGACGGGCCGGCATGGCCGGCCTCCACCACACGGCGCACCAGGTGCTCGGGCACCGGGTCAGGCCGGTAGCGCCGGATGTCGCGGCGCGCACCGATCACCCGGTCCAGCGCCGCGATCTCCTCGGGTGAGAAGGCCCAACCGTCCGGGGCTGCCGCCCGTTCGCTCGCGGCCGTCGTGTCACCGACCGTCGGAACCGGTCGTCGCCAGTGCTGTGTCATGCGCGCCTCCTGGCCACGATCCTTTCAGGCCGGGCGATGCGGCGGGCGCGCGGGTGGGGCCTGCGGACGGTGGGCCTGCGGACGGTGGGTCAGCGGTGGAGCGTCGCCGGGGAGCAGCCCGGGCCGTCGTCGCCCGTGCGATTCCTGCTGCCAGCTGGTGCTGCTCAGGCCAGGCGCTGCAGCTGGTAGGGCTCGCCGGGGGCCAGCACCACGATCCGCTCCGGGTTCACGACGGCCTCGGCCAGCCGCGCCGGGTCGCCGTTGAAGGGCGGGAAGTCGGCGGCGTCGACGCTGCCCCAGTGGTTCAGCACCAGCGGCACGTCGGGATAGGCGTCGGCGATCCGCACCGCGCCCTCGAAGGTGAAGTGCCACTCGGAGTCGGAGAAGTCGAACAGGATGGCGTCGGGGCGGGGACGGGTGAGGTGGTGGTCCTCGATCAGGCGGGAGTCCCCGGTGGCCCAGATGGTGCCGTCGGGGGTCTCGATCCAGAAGCCGCAGGCGTCCTCCGGCTGGTGGAAGTGCTCGTCGGTGCCGGGATAGGCGTTCTGCCAGGCGTGGTCGGCCGGGGTCAGGGTGATGTGCATCGGACCGACCTCGAAGCCGGCGCCGATGTCGTGGCCCTGCGCCTCGAGCCCGTTGCGGGTCATCAGCTCGGCCACCCAGTGGGTGGAGTGGAAGGCCTGGGTGACCGGGCCGAGCGCGGTGCAGGTGGGCACCGAGAAGTGGTCGTTGTCGCTGTGGGTGACGATGACGGCATCCAGCCGGGGCACGTCGGCGGCGGCGATCGGCGGCTCGGCCATCACGGGCATGTCGAAGCCGTGGGTGAGCGGGTCGAGCATCAGGGTGGTGCCGCGACAGTTGAGCAGGAAGCTGGCCATCCCGAGCCAGCGGATCACGGTGCCCTCGGCGGGCTCGAAGGCCTCGGCGCCGAAGGGCTGGGTGACCGGGGCCTGGGCCTGGCCGTCGGCGGTGCGGCGCGGGGTGCTGTCCATGGGTGCTCCTGTGCGTACTGGGCGGGCCTCCTCGCCCGCGATGCTGCTCCCAGCCTCCCACGGTCGGCCATGCGGTGGCAGGGGCGTCGACGGTCACGAGGGGTGCTGTCATCACCCGTCCGGGGCCTCGAGTCCGCGCCGTCGGGGTGCTGGAATGGGAGGTGACACCACGACGAAGGAGGCCCACCATGGGCGAGAAGACGTCCCAGATCCTCACCGAGAACTGGTCCCTGGCCGACGGCACCCCGGTGCCCAAGCTCGGTCTGGGCACCTGGTTCATCGACGACGACAAGGCCGCCGAGGCGGTGCGGGCGGCCGTCGAGATCGGCTACCGCAACATCGACACCGCGCAGGCCTATGGCAATGAGCGCGGCGTGGGCGAGGGCATCCGGACCTGCGGCCTGGACCGCGACCAGGTCTTCGTCTCCAGCAAGCTGGCCGCCGAGGTGAAGGACCACGACGAGGCGGTGTCCTCGATCGACGCCACCCTGGAGCGGATGGGCCTGGACCACCTGGACCTGATGCTGATCCACAGCCCGCAGCCCTGGGACGACTTCAGGGGGCAGGGCAATTACGACGAGGGCAACCTGGCGGCCTGGCGGGCGCTGGAGGAGGCCCGAGCGGCGGGCAAGGTGCGCGCCATCGGCGTCTCCAACTTCCAGCAGCACGACCTGGAGAACCTCCTCACCAACGGCACCGTACCGCCGGCGGTGAACCAGGTGCTGGCCCACGTCGGCAACACCCCCGACGAGCTGATCGCCTGGTGCCAGGAGCGCGACATCCTGATCGAGGCCTACTCGCCGATCGCCCACGGCGCGATCCTGGAGGCCGAGGAGGTGCGACGCATCGCGGACCGCTACCAGGTGAGCGTTCCCCAGCTGTGCATCCGCTACGTGATCCAGCTCGGGACCGTCGCACTGCCCAAGACGGCGAATCCGGAGCACATGCGCAGCAATGCCCAGCTCGACTTCACCATCTCCGAGCTCGACATGGCCGCCCTGCGCGAGATCCGCTTCACCGACTACGGCGAGCACAGCGCCTTCCCCGTCTTCAGCGGGAAGTGATGTCGGCATGAGCAGCTGGCCGCGCGAGACCATCGAGGCGATCGCCGCTTCCGATGACCTGCACATCTGCGCCCACCATCCCGACGGCAGCACCGGCACCCTGACCTGGATCTGGTCCGTGGTGGTGGACGGGCGGCTGTTCGTGCGCTCCTACAGCGGTACCGGTGGGCGCTGGTACGGCTCCGCCCTGGCGCAGCGCACCGGCGTGATCACCGCGGCCGGCGGCCGGCACGAGGTCGCCTTCACGCCCGTCTCGGAGGAGGCGCTCAACGACCGTATCGACGAGGCCTACCGCGCCAAGTACGCCACCAGCGCCTACCTGGGCTCGATGATCGGCCAACGCGCCCGCGCCGCCACCATGGAGCTCACGCCCCGCCCCTGAGCGGCCTGTCGAGGCGCCGTGCGTGATGGTGCGGAACTCGTGGGACAGTCGTCGACCCACGTTTTTTACGCAAGCACGGTGCTGGGGGTCCGGGGACGGGCGCGACGTCCCCTTTTCCGATTGTGGGGATGATTTGGGTGCGTAGTCGACCCAAATCATCCCCACAATCCGTGGCCCGGTCGTGGAGCAGGACGTGGATCGCTGAGGACACGGGCGATTGCAGCGCTGAGCGGGGGACGGACTCAGCGGCCCATGGGATGCCCGGTCTCGATCCAGGTCTTGAGGTTGGAGGCCAGGAAGAGGCTGCCGGGACCCACCTGGCGGGCGGTCTCGGAGGCCGGGTCGAGCCCGTGGTGCTCGACGGTCACCAGCGTGGCCGCGCCCTGGGCCTCAAGGATCCAGGTCAGCCGGAAGCCGGGTTCCTTGGTGACGGCCTCGTCCCAGGTGGGGGAGAAGGTCATCTCGAGTCGCTGCCCCGGATCAGCCGCGATGATCGTGCCCTGTGCGGCGATGCGTCCGTCGGGGTACGTGTAGGTGTATTCGCTGCCCGGCTTGAGGCTGGAGTTCAGGGTGGTGCCGAAGTACCAGGAGGCGCACTCCTGGGTCAGGGCGGTCCACACCCGCTGCGGGTCGGCGTCGATGATGACGCTGTGGCGGTGCAGCGGTTGGTCGTTGGTGGGGGTCATGGCGAGGCCTTTCGTCTCGGCTGTGGTGCGGAGCTCGACGAGGGCGGAGCCCCAGCCGAGTGCGTAGTCGTCGAGCCAGCGTCGGGCCAGCGCGACCAGGGGCGTGGGATTGAGGTAGCAGTGACGGGTACGGCCCGACTTGGTGGTGGTGACCAACTGGGCGGCCTCCAGCACGGCGACGTGCTTGAGAACGGCATGGCGGCCGAGGTCGGGCACGGCCAGCCCCAGCTCGGTCAGGCTCTGCCCGTCGCGCTCACGCAGGGCGTCGAGCAGGGCCTGGCGGGCCGGGTGGGCCAGCGCCGCGAGCAGCGCGTCCACGGATGGGGAGGTCACATTCCGACGATAGGTGACGTTAAAGTCACCTGTCTAGGTCCTGCTGATTATGCGGCCGGGCCGGAGCTAGCCTTGCGGTGAGGGTCACGTTCCCGTGGCCCCGGTCGATGGCCCGGCGCTGCCGCGAAAGCGTCACACGATGCGAGAACTCCATGACCCGCTCGAACTGGAACTGCGCCGCCTGCTTCTGGAGTGGGATCCCATCGGCGTGATCCCGGGTGCCCCCGAGGACGAGTACGACTGCATGATCCCCGCCCTGCGCTCGATGGTGGAACGGGAGGTGGGGTCCGACGAAATCCACGGGTACCTGGTGTGGGAGCTCCGGGAGCACTTCGGCCTGACGCCCAACGAGGCCACCGGCGTGGTGGCAGGGCAGATCGCGGCCCTTGCGACCGGGCGGCCGCCCGTCGGGTGACCTCGTCGCGATTGTGTGGAAAATCTGGGACACCTATCGACCCAAAGTTTCCACGCAATCGTGTCGCGCGTCCCCGGATCGGCCACCCAACGCCCCTTCGCCGGATTGTGGGGAAGATTTGGGTCGACTACGACACCAAATGGTCCCCACAATCGTCGGGACCTCCCTCGGTGCCACGATGAGGGGGAGGGGGCGCCCTACGGTGGTCCCATGGCCAACCCCGTGCACCACATCGAGCTGTGGACCAGCGACGTCGAGGCCTCGTCGCCGTCCTTCGGCTGGCTCCTCACCAACCTGGGGTGGGTGGCGAACCATGACCCGGCCTGGCCGGCTGGTCGCACCTGGCACCATCCCAGTGGCGCCTACGTCGTGCTCGAGCAGTCGCCCGACGTGTCGGGTCCGCACGGACGGACCCGCGCCGGGTTGAACCACTTGGCGCTCAGGATCGATGACCGCGGACTGCTGGACCGTCTGCGTTTGGAGGCCGCCGACCATGGCTGGGCGGAGCTCTTCGCCGACCGCTATCCGCATGACGGTGGCCCGGCGCACACGGCGCTCTTTCTCGAGAACGACGAGGGCTTCGAGCTGGAGATCGTGGTGGAGGAGCCGTGAGGCAGGCGTCCGTCATCGTCTTCGACATCGATGGCACGCTGATGGACCATGCCGAGGCTGCCCGTGCGGCGCTGGCCGGTTGGGTGGTCTCCCTGGGCCAGTCGATGACCACGGAGATCGCCATGGCCTGGGAGGCTGCGGAGCGTCGTCACTTCACGGCCTGGCGCGAGGGAGAGATCAGCTTCGCGGAGCAGCGGCGACGGCGGTTGCGCGAGGTTCTCCCACTGCTCGGCCAGCCGGTGGGCGACGACGATCAGCTGGATCGTGTCTTCGCCCATTACCTGCGGCGTTACGAGGCGGCCTGGCTGCCCTATCCCGACGTCCGGGAATGTCTCGAGCGGCTCCGGGTCGCCAGCCGGCGGCTGGCGGTGCTGAGCAACGGGGCCGCAGAGCAGCAGCGGCGCAAGCTGAAGTCGATCGGGGTCGCCTCCTTCTTTTCCGAGGTGTTCACCCCGGACCGGCTGGGCGTTGCCAAGCCACATCCGGAGGCCTTCCAGCGCGCCGCCGAGCTGCTCGGTGTGGCGCCGTCGGAGTGCTTCTACGTCGGCGATGACCATGAGGCCGACGTGCTGGCTGCCCGACGGGCCGGCTGGCGCGCCGTCCACCTGGATCGCACGGGCCAGATGCTGGATGCCGATGCCATCGCCGGGCTGGACCAACTGCTCCCCTGACGGGGTGCTTGGCGCATCTCAGGCCGGGTTGTCCACGCGGTAGTCCTGCAAGGCGTGAGCCGTCATGGTGGGGATGAACTCGGTGATCGTGCAGCGGGTCACTCCGTGCACCGTGAAAGGGTCCGACTCGACGACGGCCTCGATGTCCGCACGCTCGCCGCGGGCCAGGACGATGCCGCCGGTCCGAGGCTCCTTGCGTCCGGACGCCAGGAAGGTTCCGTTCGCATAGTGCCGGCGCAGGTGGGCACGGTGCGCCTCCATGTGCTCGTCCACCAGCTCGACATCGGCGACGTAGGTCAGGTCCAGGACGAAGAGATTGGCCACGAGGGAAGACTATGCCGACGGGGATGCGTTCTCGCCCGGATCGCCGTCGCTCTCACCGCTTGACCCGAGAACCACGGTCGGTTCATGGTGCACCGGGAAGTTCACCGAGCGCGCGATGAAGCAGACCTCGGCCGCGCGCGCGTGGGCTGCCTGTGCGGCCGCGGGATCGCTGTCGACACTGATGGTCAGGCGTGGCCTCAACGTGACCTCCGTGAACTGTCCGGCCCCGGTGCGGTCGGTGGTCATGGTCCCCGTCGGGTGGTCCTCGTAGCCGACGACGGTCACCCCGGCCTCGCTGGCCAGGTGGAGGTACCAAAGCATGTGGCACTGCGACAGTGAGACGACCAGGAGCTGCTCGGGGATTCCAGCGGCTGGGGTCCCCGCGAAAGGCCGGGTCCGCGCAACCTGGCAGTGTGCCGGCCGTGGCGCTGGTGACCTCGTGGTCGCGGTCGTAGGCGCGATAACTGGACGTTCCGGTGCCCCGGTTGCCGGTCCAGGTGACGGTGAGGCCGTCGTAGCTGTGGGCGAGTTCCGTCATGCAGCGATCATCGCAGTGCCTGGCCTGAGCGCATGCCGGGTCCATGGCGCGCTGGGATCAACCGACCAGACCAGTCCGCCCCCATTGCGTCATCGCGTGGAGCACATGGCTGGGTGCCAGGAGGAACATCGGCTCCAGCTGCTCCCAGCCACGCTCCTTGACCTGCTTGGCGTAGGCCAGATGGTCGGCGTCGAGCTGCGAATCGGGATCCAGCGGTGCTCCGTCCCGGCCGGTGAGCCCAAGGTGGTAGATCCATGTGACCCCGTCTGGTTCCGTGTGCAGGAACCAGGCCTCGAAGGCCGAGCGCTCCACCGCAAGAGTCTGGACGCACTCGTCGTAGCGCGTGTTCAGCATCTGCATCCACTCCCTGGCCAGCGACTCCTTCCCCTCGAGGATCTTGGCTCGCGCCAGGTCGAGCACCAGCCCATCAGGAACGGACGGCGGCATCGGATGGGAGGAGGCGGATGCGTCAGGCACGAGCCCACGATGCCATCGCGTGGGGGTCCGGTCCCTCAGCGGGGGTCCGTGTCGAGCGCGGCGTAGACGAGGGAGTCCAGCCACGCCCCGGAGCGGTGCAGGGAGTCGGCGCGGAAGTGCGCCTCGCGGTGCATGCCGATCTTCTCCATGATGCGGGCCGAGGCGATGTTGTCCGCGAAGCAGTAGGCCGTGACCCTGCGGGCGCCGGAGGCGAAGGCGATCCCGAGCAGGGCACGGGCGAACTCGGTGCCGATGCCCTGGCCCTGGTGGTCGGGGGAGACCACCCATCCGATCTCCACCTGGCTGCCGCGCGCCTGCTCGGCCACGTCGGCCTGGGCCCACGCCTCTTCTAGCTCGACCTTCCCGGTCGCGACGATCCGGCCGTCCATCTCGGCCACGACGGTGTGCTCGAGCTTGTCCAGCCAACGGTCGCGATGCTCCTGGGTGCTCGCCGGGACCGAGGTGAGCCATCGGTTGGTCTCCTCGGCCTGCCGCCAAGGCCACGTGACATCGGCGTCCTCCGCCCGGCCCCGGCGGATGGCCAGACGCTCGGTCCTGGCCAGCCACTCCTCCTCGTCACGCATGCGTTCTCTCGCGCCCTCCACGGTGGTCGGGTCCTTGGAGACGACGCAGAACAGGCTGCCTGCAGGGTCCGCGAGCACCACGAAGTCGGCATCGTCCGGGTACTCCCACGCCACCCGAGTCGCGCCCAATGAGATCAGACGATCAACCACTGTGCGCTGCTCCTCAGCGTTCTCCGTCCACAGATCAAGGTGGGTGCGGTCAGTCGCGTCAAGATGTAGATGTGGAGCCCCGGGCAGGCTGGGCGCCAGGTAGGCCGGGTTCGCTGTCCGGCTGTACCCGAGCGCTCGGCTCCAGAAGGAGCCTGCTTGTGCGGGGTCGGTGGTCAGCACCACAGCGCCGATGGTGAGCATGATTAAGGCTATGGCGCAAGGAGCGCTTCGGGTGCTGGACTCGCTCCAGAAGCCATGGCCAGGGTTCTTGCACACGTCGCCCGTGGCGAGGTTCGACGCCCCGCTGACTGAGATGTGCCCAGGCGTCAGGGAGGTGCACCACGTCCCCGGCGCCGGGGGGGTGCCGATCAAGACTGCCCGGACGTACAGCCAACCCGGCTGT
Source organism: Luteococcus peritonei (assembly GCF_039526385.1). Classification (NCBI taxonomy): domain Bacteria; kingdom Bacillati; phylum Actinomycetota; class Actinomycetes; order Propionibacteriales; family Propionibacteriaceae; genus Luteococcus; species Luteococcus peritonei. Next base: position 168,570 of record NZ_BAAAIX010000007.1, read on the forward strand.
GCGGCGATCTAGGCTCGAAGCATCCACTCAAGTTATGCCTACGAGGTGTCCCGACTGAGGAGCGCAATGACCGAGCCCGAGCGCAGGCGCAATCTGAGGCTGGGGCTGCTGATCGCGATCTCGCAGCTCTTCTGTGTGGTCGCTGCCGGCCTGCCGCTGCTCCGCGGCGAGGGTGGGGGAGCGCGGTGGTTCTTGTTGGCCGCCTCCAGCATCCTGATGCTCTGTGGCCTGGCCATGGCCTTCCGCCACCGATCGCGACGAGGATCGCAGGTTGCGCCGTGACGGGATCACTCCGGCGTGCTTGCTCGGAATCCCAGCGACATCATGTGCACACAGCGAAAGGACTGCCGTGGGAAACGTCAGCATCATGTTCAGCAACGATGACGCGGCCGAGTGCCACTTCGACGACTCCGAACTGAGCGCCTCGTACTCGGCGGAGATGAACCCCGAGGGCGATGTGGTCGTGACGATTGACGTCTACCGGGGAACGGACCTGGTCTCCTCGGTGCCCGTGGGGAGGTTTCCAGCTGACGACGTGGATGGATTCACACAAGACTCCTGACCCCCGCTCCACGCCTCTCCAGGTCGCGCTGCCTTCAGCGCTGCGGTGGTGTCCAGGGGTCGGGTGTGAAGATGTCCTCGATGCGGCAGTCGAAGACCGAGGCCAGGTTGAACGCCAAGGGCAGGGACGGGTCGAAGCGTCCGCGCTCCAGCGAGATGATCGTCTGGCGGGACACCCCGAGCACCTCCGCGAGCTCCTGCTGGCTCCACGACTGCTGCTTGCGCAGCTCGGGGAGTCGGTTGCGCATCAGGCCTCCCCACGCGAGATGACGAGATAGCGCGCGGCGACGTCGAGCATCGCGAACAACACGTATGCGGTCAGTGCGTGGCGGGCCGGCAGATCACGGGCCGCAGGCACCAGGTTGAATGCGGCAAGTCCCAGCCCCAGCACGGTCAGCAGGTCATAGAAGGCGCCATTTGCGGCCCGGTCGAGCCAGCTGTTCTCCACGGACTCCTCCGGGCGCTGGGTGGCGCCCCTGATCGTGCTGCGGTCCACCAGGACGGCCCATCCGCCGAAGACCAGTACAGGCAGGTTGAGGGCGACCAGCAACGCGACCAGCAGCCACGCCCGGGGCCCGTCATTGAGCAGGGCTGCTGCGCTGCCGAGCGCGGCGGTCACGAGCAGGCCGATCAGGACTGCGCCCGGCCACGGTGACCTGCCCGAGCGAGTACGTCCGAATCGAGTCGTGGAGGCGTTGTGCATGTCGGTACCTTTCGTTGCGTCACGGTCTGTAAAGCAAGCTTGACGTAAAGTCAGCTTTACGTCAAGTGTGCTTTACGTCAGCCGACCCTTGGGTCAGGGGGTCGGCAGGTGTGGCACTGGGTGGCCGTGCGGCACCAGCCGGAATCACTCCTCGCGCTCCGGAATAACCCTGAACCGACCATGGTTGAGTCAGGTGAACTCAACTTCATGTTGAGTGAGAACCACTCAAGCCCTAGAGTTGAGTCCGCAAGGCTCAACAGGGCCGAACACCACGAAGAGCTTCCCGGGCGCAGCCCAGAAGGCTCGCCCGAAACATCGCAAGCAAAAACTGGAGGAAATCACCATGGCACGTGCAGTCGGTATCGACCTCGGCACCACCAACTCCGTCGTCGCCGTCCTCGAGGGTGGCGAGCCCACCGTCATCGCGAACGCCGAGGGCGCGCGCACCACCCCCTCGGTCGTCGCCTTCTCGCCCAGCGGCGAGGTCCTGGTCGGCGAGGTCGCCAAGCGCCAGGCCGTCACCAACGTCGATCGCACCATCCGCTCCGTCAAGCGCCACATGGGCACCGACTGGAAGATCGGCATCGACGGCAAGGACTACAAGCCCCAGCAGATCAGCGCCTTCGTGCTGCAGAAGCTGAAGCGTGACGCCGAGGCCTACCTGGGCGAGTCCGTCACCAATGCGGTCATCACCGTCCCGGCCTACTTCTCCGACGCTGAGCGCCAGGCCACCAAGGAGGCCGGCGAGATCGCGGGCCTGACCGTGGACCGCATCATCAACGAGCCCACCGCCGCGGCCCTGGCCTACGGCATGGACAAGGACGAGCAGACCGTCCTGGTCTTCGACCTGGGTGGCGGCACCTTCGACGTCTCCCTGCTGGAGATCGCCGACGGTGTCTTCGAGGTCAAGGCCACCAAGGGCGACAACCGCCTCGGCGGCGACGACTGGGACCAGCGCATCGTCGACTGGCTGGTCACCCAGTTCAAGAACAAGAACGGCATCGACCTCGGCCAGGACAAGATGGCCCGCCAGCGCCTCCAGGAGGCCGCCGAGCGCGCCAAGATCGAACTGTCCAGCGCCCAGGAGGCCAGCATCAACCTGCCCTACATCACCGCCGGTGCGCAGGGCCCGCTGCACCTCGACGAGAAGCTGACCCGCGCCGAGTTCCAGCGCATGACCCAAGACCTGCTGGATCGCTGCAAGGTCCCCTTCAACGCCGTGATCAAGGACGCCAACACCTCGGTGGACAAGATCGACCAGGTCATCCTGGTGGGCGGCTCCACCCGCATGCCCGCGGTCGTGGACCTGGTCAAGGAGCTCTCCGGCAAGGAGCCCAACAAGGGCGTCAACCCGGACGAGGTCGTGGCCCTGGGCGCCTCCCTGCAGGCCGGCGTGCTGAAGGGCGAGGTCAAGGACGTGCTACTGCTCGACGTCACCCCGCTGAGCCTGGGCATCGAGACCCGTGGCGGCGTGATGACCAAGATCATCGAGCGCAACACCACCATCCCCACCAAGCGCTCCGAGGTCTTCACCACCGCCGAGGACAACCAGCCGTCGGTGATGATCCAGGTCTACCAGGGTGAGCGTGACTTCGCCCGCGACAACAAGTCGCTCGGCAACTTCGAGCTCACCGGCCTGATGCCCGCCCCCCGGGGCGTGCCGCAGATCGAGGTGACCTTCGACATCGACGCCAACGGCATCGTGCACGTCCACGCCAAGGACATGGCCACCGGCAAGGAGCAGTCCATGACCGTCACCGGCGGCTCCGCTCTGGGCAAGGACGACATCGACCGCATGGTCAAGGAGGCCGAGGCCCACGCCGAGGAGGACAAGAAGCGTCGCGAGGCCGTCGAGATGCGCAACGAGGCCGATGCCCTGGCCTTCCGCACCGAGAAGCTGCTGGCGGACAATGCCGAGAACATCGGCGAGGACGTCAAGGCCCCGGTGCAGGAGTCGCTGGACAAGCTGAAGGAGGCCCTGAAGGGCACCGACAACGACGACGAGGTGAAGGCCGCCATGGACGACCTGAACCAGAAGGCGTCGGCCATGGGCCAGGCGATGTACGCCGCCGCCCAGGCGCAGCAGCAGGCCGGCCAGGCTCCCACCGAGGACGCCCCCGAGGGCGAGCAGGCCAGCAGCACCTCCTCCGACGACGACGTGGTGGACGCCGAGATCGTCGACGAGGAGAAGAAGGACAACTGATCACCAAGATCATGAGATCCTGATGCTCCGATCGGCCCGGGGCGGAGACGTCCCGGGCCCTTCGAAGAACCAAGATCATCTGCGGCTCGCAAGGGCCGCGCCATCCCCACCGCAATCTGTACGAGCAGCATCCCCACCGCAATCCGCACGAGGAGAACCATGAGCGAGAATTCCCCGCAGGAGCCCGAGGTCAGCCAGGAGCTGCGCCAGGAGATCGACGAGGCCATGGCCCCTGCCGAGGACCAGGCCGCCCAGCAGCCCGTCGAGGGTGAGCTGCAGACCGGTGACGACGGTCGCGCCGCCGAGCTCGAGGGACTGGTGGCCGAGCGCACCGCAGACCTGCAGCGCCTCCAGGCGGAGTACGTGAACTACAAGCGGCGCGTCGACCGTGACCGCCAGCTGGCTCGCTCGGCCGGTGCTGAGGCCGTCGCGGCGGACCTGATGCCCGTGCTCGACTCCATCCAGATGGCCGCCGGCCACGACGAGCTGACCGGCGGCTTCAAGCTGGTGGCCGACGAGCTGGCCCGGGTGGCCGCCAAGCACGGCCTGGTGGCCTTCGGCGAGGTGGGCGAGCCCTTCGACCCGCACCTGCACGAGGCCCTGATGCAGGTGCCGCTGCCCGGCGCCACCCAGACCTGCGTCTCGCAGGTCATGCAGCAGGGCTACCGCATGAACGATCGCGTCCTGCGCCCCGCCCGCGTGGCCGTGAGCGATCCCGACCCCACCGCGGGCCAGAACAACTGACCGGCAGGAAGGAGGCGCTGTGAGCACCAAGGACTACCTGGAGAAGGACTACTACAAGATTCTCGGCGTCTCCAAGGACGCCAAGCCCGACGAGATCAAGAAGGCCTTCCGCAAGATCGCGCGGGAGAACCACCCCGACCAGCACCCCGGCGACGCCGCCGCCGAGAAGCGCTTCAAGGAGGCCTCCGAGGCCAACTCGGTGCTCTCCGACACCAAGAAGCGCAAGGAGTACGACGAGGCGCGCAGCTTCCTCGGGGGTGGCGGCTTTCGCTTCCCGCGTGGTGGCCAGGCGCCCGGCGGGGCCGGACCCTCCGTCGAGGACCTGTTCCGCAATGCCCAGGCCGACGGTGGGCTGGGCGACATCTTCGGCAACCTGTTCGGCCAGGCCGGTGCGGGCGGTGCCCGGCGCGGCGGCGGCCGGGTGCAGCGTCGCGGCGCCGACGTGGAGGGCGAGGTCTCGATCGGCTTCACCGAGGCCTTCGAGGGCACCACGGTCACCATGCAGATGGTCTCCGAGGCCGCCTGCGAGGCCTGCCGCGGCACCGGCGCGAAGGCCGGCACCGTCCCCGAAGTCTGCCTCACCTGCCAAGGCTCCGGCATGACCGCCTCCACCAGCGGCGGCGTCTTCTCGCTCAACGAGACCTGCCCCGACTGCAAGGGCCGCGGGCTGGTGGTCAAGGATCCCTGCGCCGTGTGCAACGGCTCGGGCCGCGCCAAGTCCACCCGCAGCATGCAGGTGCGCATCCCCGCCGGCGTCACCGACGGCCAGCGGATCCGGATCAAGGGCAAGGGCTCCCCGGGCGAGAACGGGGGAGAGGCCGGCGACCTGTACGTGCTGGTGCACGTGCGGCCGCATCGCATCTTCGGCCGCAAGGAGGACAACCTCACCCTCACCGCCCCGGTCAGCTTCACCGAGGCTGCGCTGGGCGCCGAGATCGAGGTGCCCACCCTGAGCGGCTCGCGGGTCACGCTGCGCATCCCCGCCGGCACCCCCAACGGCCGCACCTTCCGGGTGCGTGGCAAGGGCGTCCAGCGCAAGAACGGCAGCAGCGGTGACCTGCTGGTGACCGTCGAGGTGCAGGTGCCCGAGGAACTGGACGAGAAGGCCAGGCAGGCCCTGACCGACTACGCGGCCGCCGCCGGGTCGACGAACCCGAGGGCGGGGCTGTTCGGGAGCCTCTCATGAGTGCCAACTACCCGCAGCTGGTGGACCGCGACGCGCCGATCTTCACGATCAGCGTCGCGGCCAACCTGGCGGGGATGCACGCCCAGACCCTGCGTTCCTACGATCGGATGGGCCTGGTGGTGCCGCGTCGCACCCGTGGCCGCGGCCGTCGCTACTCACCGCGTGACGTGGCCAGGCTGCGGCTGATCCAGCACCTCTCCCAGGAGGAGGGGATCAACCTCAACGGGATCCGCCGGATCCTGGAGCTGGAGGGCGAGGCGGAGCGGATGCGCGCCGAGCTCTCCGAGGCCCGGCGCCAGCTCGCCGAGGCCCATGCGGTGCGCAGTGCGGCGCCCCGGGTCTTCACCGCCGAGGCCACCGGCGCGGTGCACCTGGGTCGGCAGCCGCGACGTCAGCTCGCCCTGCCAGGCCGCTGAGCTCGCTGGACGCCGGTACGGCCTCAGGCCTCCCGCTCGCGCGAGACCTGCCAACGGCCCACCTTGGTGTAGCTGGAGTCGTAGACGTTCATGCCCGCCCCGTCGCTGAGCTCGACGTCCTTGAGGGCACCGGCCCAGTAGCGCAGCACGCGGCCGACCTCGGCCACCTGGTCGCCCTCGGGCATCTTGTCCAGGTCGATGGTCAGGGTGAACTTCATGGTCTTCCTTCCACGCGGATGGCTCGAATGCTGCTCGCCCCATCTTTCCAGCTGGTGACGCCCAGATGTCCGTTTGGAAGCGACAAATGTCACCGGATGGGGGAAACGGGCACCACAGCCCACGCACTTGGCGGATTTTGCCTGCCGAAAGTCAGTACTACGGCGTGTCGCGCGACTCTAGCGTGAGGGACATGAAACCCCTCGTGATCCGCAGCGCGATCGTCGCCTCCCTGGGCGGCTTGATCTTCGGCTTCGACACCGCCGTCATCTCGGGCACCACCGATGCCCTGAAGAGCTACTTCTCGCTCACCTCCGCCGAGTTGGGCACCGTCGTGGGCGTCGCCCTGCTGGGCACCATCCTCGGCGCCATGACCGCCGGACAGCCCGCCGACAAGTACGGCCGCAAGAAGGTCCTGTTCGTCATCGGCATCCTCTACATCCTCGGCGCCCTGGGCTCCGCCTTCGCCCACGACGTCTGGGTGCTCAGCCTGTTCCGCTTCCTGGGCGGCATCGGCGTGGGTGCCGCGAGCGTCTGCGCGCCCATCTACACCGCCGAGATCGCTCCCGCAAAGGTGCGTGGTCGCCTGGTCGGCCTGGTGCAGTTCAACATCGTGCTCGGCATCCTGCTGGCCTACCTGTCCAACTACCTGGTCCGGCTGCTGGTCAACGACCCGATGGTGGACTGGCGCTGGATGTTCGGCGTGATGGCGGTTCCCGCGGCCATCTTCCTGGCGCTGCTCTTCACCGTCCCCGAGACACCTCGTTGGCTGATCTCCCACGGCCGCGAGGCCGAGGGCCGCGAGGTCGTCGGCAAGCTGACCATGAGCCGCGACGAGGCGGACCTGCAGATCCGTGAGATCGACGAGTCCCTGGCCGAGGCCGAGCGCAACAACGACCAGGAGGCCAAGTTCTTCACCCGCGGCAACCGCAAGGTGATCCTGCTCGCCTTCACCATCGCCATGTTCAACCAGATGTCCGGCATCAATGCCATCCTCTACTACGCGCCCGCCGTGATGCAGAAGGCCGGGGCCAGCGCGAACGCCGCCTACCTGATGAGCGTCGCCGTCGGCTTCATGAACCTGGTGGCCACCATGACCGCGCTCACCGTGATCGACAAGATGGGTCGGCGCAAGCTGATGCTGATCGGCTCCATCGGCTACCTGATCAGCCTGGGCTTCCTGGCCGGCGTGATGTTCTACTACGAGAACGCGAAGAACGGCGCCTTCACCAGCACCTCCTCGATCCTGGTCCTGGTGGGCCTGCTGGGCTTCATCGCGGCCCACGCCTTCGGTCAGGGCTCGGTGATCTGGGTCTTCATCTCCGAGATCTTCCCCAACCGCATCCGTGGCCGGGGCCAGTCGCTGGGCTCGCTGACCCATTGGGTCTTCGCCTGGCTGACCTCCACCCTCTTCCCGCCGATCATCGACGCCCTGGGTGGCGGCGTGGCCTTCTCCATCTTCCTGGTCTTCATGATCGGTCAGCTCCTCTGGGTGCTCAAGGTGATGCCCGAGACCAAGGGCGTGCCGCTGGAGGAGATGGAGGCCCGGCTCGGCCTCAGCAAGGCCTGATCGCATCGTGGTGGGCCGGCGTCACCCCGCCGGCCCACGCACCGCACCACCCCTGTCCACCCCTTGCCCACCAGTGGAAGAATCACCACCATGAACAGCGAAGTTCGCACCCAGCAGTCCGGTGTCCTGTGCCTCGGCGAGGCCCTCGTCGACGTCGTCATGCGTGACGGCAAGTCCTCCGAGCACGTCGGCGGCAGTCCGCTCAACGTCGCCTGCGTGATGAGCCAGCTCGGCCACGACGCCACGATCGGCGCCTGGTGGGGCCAGGACGAGCGCGGCGCCGCCATCGAGAAGCAGGCCGCCGACAACGGCGTCCACGTCGCGGCCGGCTCCGACGGTGCCGAGCGCACCTCGGTGGCCTTCGCCCAGCTGGACGCCGAGGGCCGCGCCACCTATGACTTCGACCTGCTCTGGTCGCTGCCGGAGCTGGACGGGCTGGACCGGATCCAGCACCTGCACACCGGCTCCATCGCCGCCACCCTCGAGCCGGGCGGCAGCAAGGTGGTGGAGGCCGTCGAGCAGGCCCGCGGCAGCGCCACCATCAGCTATGACCCCAACATCCGTCCCTCGCTCATGGAGAGCCCGGACAGGGTGATGGCCCGGGTGGAGCAGCTGGTGGCCCTCAGCGACGTGGTCAAGGTCTCGGACGAGGACCTGGAGTGGCTCTTCCCCGGCACGCCGGTGGAGGACATCATGCGTCGCTGGTCCACCATGGGCCCCGCCCTGGTGGTGGTGACCCGCGGCCCGTGGGGCGCCTACGCCCGGCTGGCCAACAACCGCGACATGCTGGTCATCGACCAGATGAGCGTGAAGCTCGCCGACACCGTCGGTGCCGGTGACTCCTTCATGGGCGGCCTGCTCTCCGGACTGCTCGACGCGGGCCTGCTGGGCAGCCGCGAGGCCGCCGGGCACCTGGCGGTCGCGGGCTGGAACGAGGTGCAGCCCGCCCTGCACCGTGCAGTGATCACCTCCGGACTCACGGTCAGCCGTGCCGGGGCGCACGCGCCGACGCGGGAGGAGATCGCCGAGGCGATCCTCCAGGACCCCTCGCTGGGGGACTGACCACGACGTGCCCGTGACGGGGTCGCTGCCTGCGGGCGGCGGCCCCGTCGCTGCAGCCGAGCACTTCCACGATTGGCCTTCCACGCGGTCAGATGCGGCCCTAGGTGTTGCGGGTCATGACGTTGTAGACACGGCTGGGGATGCGAAGGGGGCAGGTCTCTCGACAGGATGAGTGGTGTCTAAGCCGTCATCACGTTGAGTCAGAAAGACCTGCCCTTGAACACCCACGCTAACGCACCCCTGTCCCTGGAGGGCCGCCGCCGGCTCGTGGAACGCTGCCAGCACCGCCCGATCGCCCACGTCGCGAAGGAAATGGGCATCTCCCGCGCCTGCGCCTCCAAGTGGGTCAACCGGCACCGCGACCTCGGCGACCCAGGCCTGCTGGACGGCTCCAGCGCCCCACACACCAGCCCCACCCGAACCCCCGACAACGTGATCGAGGAAGCGCTGAAGCTGCGCCGGGCCAAGAAGTGGTCCTCGGCCAAGATCAGCACCGAACTCGCCGAGAAACACCACATCACCGTGTCGACCTCCACGATCCAACGCCACCTACGGCTCCACAACCTGCACCGGCGTCGCTTCCTCGACCTCGACGGCGAGCCCGTGCGGGAACCCCAGAAGATCACCGCCCGCTACCCCGGCCACATGATCCACATGGACGTGAAGAGAGCGGGCAAGATCCCCGACGGCGGCGGCTGGCGCATCCACGGCCGCGACTCCGACCAAGCACGCCAAGCGAACCGCGCGAAGAAGGGCCAGAAGGTGGGTTACACCTACTTCCACTCGGCCATCGACGGGTTCAGCAGGCTGGCCTACACCGAAGCCCTGCCCGACGAGAAAGCCACCACCGTGATCGGGTTCTGGGCCCGCGCCCGCGCCTGGTTCTCGCTCCACGGAATCGGCCGGATCACCCGGCTGGTCACCGACAACGGGCCCTGCTACAAGGCCCACGCCTTCGAACGCTCCATCACCGGCCACGTCGCGAAGCACCAGTACATCCGGGCCTACACCCCCCGACACAACGGCAAGGTCGAGCGCTACAACCGGATCCTGGCCGAGGAATTCCTCTACGCCCGACCGTTCACCTCAGACGCCCACCGCAGCGCAGCCATCAAGGTCTGGAACGTCCACTACAACTACCATCGGACCCACACCGCCTGCGGGAACCAGCCACCAGCCACCCGCACCCCAGCCCGCGTCATGAACGTGATGACCTCAAACACCTAGGCTGGGGAGCAGTCAGCGACGACACCTCACGGGAGCAGCCATGGACATCGACAAGCTCATCAACGACCTCACGCTGGAGGAGAAGGCCGGTCTGCTGATCGGCGGCGACTTCTGGCACACCCTCGCGGTGGAACGGCTGGGGATCCCCGCGATCATGGTCTCCGACGGTCCGCACGGCATGCGCACCCAGCTCGATGCCGACAATGCCACCAATGTGGGTGGCTCCGAGCCCGCCACCTGTTTCCCCACGGCATCCAACATCCATGCCGGCTGGGATCCGGAGATCGTGCGCCGGGTAGGAGAGGCAATCGCCGCCGAGGCCGAGGCGCTGGGCGTCGCCGTCGTGCTGGGCCCGGGCGTCAACATCAAGCGCTCCCCGCTGTGCGGCCGCAACTTCGAGTACGTCTCCGAGGACCCCTACCTGGCCGGTGAGATGGGCCTGGCCCTCGTCGAGGGCATCCAGAGCCGCAAGGTGGGCACCTCGGTGAAGCACTTCGCCGCCAACTCCCAGGAGACCTTCCGGATCCAGATGAGCTCCGACGTGGACGAGCGCACCCTGCGCGAGATCTACCTGCCGGCCTTCGAGCGGATCGTCAAGGCCGCCCAGCCGTGGACCATCATGTGCTCCTACAACAAGATCAACGGCACCTGGGCCAGCCAGCACCGCTGGCTGCTCACCGACGTGCTGCGCGACGAGTGGGGCTTCGAGGGCCTGGTGGTCTCCGACTGGGGTGCCGTGGCCGATCGGGTCGCCGCCGTCCGGGCCGGACTTGATCTTGAGATGCCGCCCGCCAAGGACCACTCGGAGAAGGCCGTGGTGGCCGCGGTGGAGGCCGGTGAGCTGAGCCTGGCCGAGGTCGATGCCTGCGTGCGGCGGGTGCTGGAACTGGTGGCCAAGGGCGAGCACATCCGCCAGGGCGCCACCAGTGTCGACTTCGACGCCCACGACGCGCTGGCCCGTGAGGCCGCGGCCCAGGGCTGCGTGCTGCTGGAGAACGACGGGGTGCTGCCGCTGGCCCCCGATGTCCGGATCGGCGTGATCGGCGAGTTCGCCCGCACCACCCGCTTCCAGGGCGGTGGATCCTCCGAGGTGAACGCCACCAGGGTCACCAGCGCGCTGGACGCCTTCGGTGAGGTCTACGGCGAGGTGCCCTTCGCTCCGGGCTTCACGCTCGAGGGCGCCGACGAGAAACTGGCGGCCGAGGCCGTCGAGCTGGCGCGCACCGTCGACGTGCCCGTGGTCTTCATCGGCCTCACGGATGCCGAGGAGTCCGAGGGCTTCGACCGCCCCCACATGGACCTGGCACCTCACCAGGTGCAGCTGGTCAAGGACGTGGCCGCCGCCAACCCGCGCACCGTCGTGGTGCTGTCCAACGGCTCGGTGGTCACCATGGCCGACTGGAAGGACGCCCCGGCCGCGATCCTGGAGGCCTGGCTGGGTGGCCAGGCCATCGGCGGCGCCGTGGTGGACGTACTGACCGGCAAGGTCAACCCTGCCGGCCGTCTCAACGAGACCATCCCGCTGCGCGTCGAGGACAACCCCTCCTGGGGCAACTTCCCCTCCAGCGAGCACCACGCCCGCTACGGCGAGGGCATCTTCGTCGGCTACCGCGGCTACGACCACCGCAAGCTGGAGGTGGCCTACCCCTTCGGCTACGGGCTGGGCTACACCAGCTTCGCGTGGAGCGACCTGTCGGTGGAGGTGACCGGTTCGGCGGCTGCCGGGGACCTGGTCGCCACGGTCAGCCTGCAGGTCACCAACACCGGTGAGCGCGCCGGTGCCGACGTGGTGCAGGTCTACGTCGGTGACCTGGACAGTGTCGCGACTCGCCCGGTGCGCGAGCTCAAGGGCTTCCGCAAGGTCTTCCTGGAGCCGGGTGCGAGCGAGCGTGTCGAGGTGCAGCTGGACCAGCGGGCCTTCTCCTACTGGTCCGAGACCATGGGGGACTGGGTGGTCGAGGCCGGCGACTTCCGGATCGAGGCGGCGCGCCATGTCCGCGAGGTGGTGCTGGAGCAGGTGGTCAGCCTCGAGGGTCCCGGCATCGTCAGCGAGCTGACCATCGCCTCCAGCGCCGACGAGTGGATCCGCAACGAGCGCGCCATGGAACTGCTGGCCGAGCGATTCCCCACCGAGGACGGCGGCAAGCTGGTGGGCCTGTTCGCCAACCAGAACCTGATGACGGTGATCGGCAACTTCCCGATGGACCGACTGGTCTTCTTCCCGGGCAGCCCCTTCAGCCACGCCGACCTGGTCGACGTGGCCCGCAGGGCCTCCGAGGGCTGAGACCGACGAAGGCCCCGCCCCCTGCTGTCGAGGAGGGCGGGGCCTTCGGCAGGTCCGGGCCTCAGCCCTCGTGGTCGCTGATCGGGGGCAGCTGGCGCGGGTCCACCAGGCCCACCTGGATGGCGCGCACCAGGATCTGGGTGCGGGAGCGCACCGAGAGCTTCTCGCCGATGTTGCTCAGGTACTGCTTCACCGAGCCCTCCGAGAGGTACATCCGGGCACCGATCTCGGCATTGGACAGCCCGTGGGCCAGCCACTGCAGCAGCTCCTGCTCGCGCGGGGTGACCTGCAGGGCGGCGCTGGGGGCATGGTCCACCGGTCCGCTGCCGATGGTGCGCACCAGCTCGCGGCGCACGCTGGGGGAGAGCGGCATGTCGCCCGCGATGGCGGCCTCCATGGCGCCCAGCACGGCCTTGGCGCCGGCGTGCTTGAGCAGGTAGCCGGCGGCCCCGGCGCGCAGCATCGGGACGATGAAGTCGCGACTGCCGAAGGTGGTCAGCGCCACCACGCAGGCGTCCGGCCAGCGGCGGGTGATTTCGGTGGTGGCGGCGATGCCGTCCATCACCGGCATCCGCAGGTCCATCAGCACCACGTCGGGCCGCAGCCGTTCATAGGCCTCGACGCCGACGCGACCATTGGTGGCCTCCCCGACGAGGTGGAAACGGCCTTGTCGGCCCAGGAAGGCGCGAAAGGACTCGCGGACCAGTTCCTCGTCGTCGACCAGCAGCACGCTGCGGACGTCGTCGTCCAGCAGCGGCTCGCCGTGCTGCATCGCCCGGGGTGCCGGCCGCGCCCGGCCCCGGGGTGAGGTGGGGGTGAATTCCTGTGCCACAGCACGATCCTAGGCCCTGTCGGATGGGACGATGGACCCATCGAGTTCCGGTCGGGGGACGGACTCAGCCGCACTTCCGGTGGGGCAGCGCCCGAACCCCGGCCCGACGCGACGGGCCCAGGACCGTGGGCCCTCCCTGGCCCCGGCCCGAACACCTGAAGTGGAGCACCCCATGAAGACGACCCTGCGCACCAGTCTGGCCACCGGGCTGGCCCTCGCCTGCCTCTGCCTGCCGGGCGTGGCCCTGGCCGACGACGGCCATGACGAGTCCCGCGAGCAGACCGCCATCGGTCAGGGCGAGAACCAGACCGATGCGCTGGTCTGCAAGATCTGGCCGCGGATGTGCGGCAACAAGGCTGTCGCCGCACCCGGCGAGTGAGCTCCAGGGCCGCACCGCTGCTGACAGACTTGGGGAGTGAACAACCCCCTCCGGTCGCTGGGCGGTGCCGTCCTGCGCGATCCCGAACCCACCGCGAGACCCCGCCGGTTGGACGGCTGGACCGTGCTGCGGTTGCTGGTCTCGGCCTATTTCCTGGTCGACCTGGTGGACACCGTGCTGAACCCGGACGGGCCGCTGTCGGTCTCCATGATCGTGATGCACGCGCTGGCCACGGCGGCCTGCGTGGTGCTCTGCTGGCGCCCGATGCTGGGCGGCGTGCTGGGCCTGCTGACCCTGGCGCTGAACACCATCCATCCCTGGCGCGGCGGTGAGGTCAACCTCTACTTCATGCTTCCCATCGTGCTGCTGCCGCTGCTCTCGCCGGCGGCCTGCGTGGTGCTGGGCGGGCTGCTGGTGCTGCAGATCGTGGCCTTCGTGGCGCGCAACAGCCCGCCCGGCGACGGGGGCTATGACCTGGCCTCCCGCTTCGTGTTGCTGGCCGCCAGCGCCATCGTCGGCCTGGCGCTGCGGGTGATCATGGACCAGCACCGGGCGGGGCAGGCCCGGATCCACGAGCTGGAGCTGGAGAATGCCAAGATCAGGGCCGACGAACGGGCCTCGCTGGCCCGGGAGCTGCACGACGTGGTGGCCCACCAGCTCAGCATCATCAGCCTGCAGATCATGGGCCACCGCGACTCCGAGGATCCCGAGGAACTGCGTGCCGCCCTGGACCGGGTGGACGAGGCCTCCGGGGCCGCACTGGGCGAGCTGCAGCTGCTGCTGGAGGTGCTGCGCGACGACGACGAGACCGACACCAGCTTCGACCGCCTGGCCGAGATCAGCGCCCCGACCACCGTGGCCGGCCACCTGGCCGAGACGCTGGCGGACAACGGCTTCCACCCTCGGATGCAGGTGGGCGAGCAGGCCGACCGGCTGGAGCTGAGCGAGCAGCTCACCGTCTCACGGGTGCTGCAGGAGGCCGGCACCAACATCCTGCGCCATGCCCCGGCCGGCGCCTGGTGCAGCTTCCAGGTGGCCGTCGGCGAGCACGAGGTGGAGCTGGAGGTGCGCAGCCCGCTGGCTCGCCAGGGCGCGAGTGGCCAGCTGGGCCGGCTCTCCCTGGGTTACGGTCTGCGCGGCATCGCGGAGCGGGTCGACCTGACCGGCGGCACCCTGAGCGCTGGGCCGAGCGGTGGTGACTGGGTGATCCGGATGAGCCTGCCCCGGGTGTCCGCCCGCCGGGGCACGTCCGTCGCGGGCGATGGTGAGAGCGGTGCATCGTAGACGCCCTTGGCTCTTCGATCCATACTCACTTTCGGTCAGTCTTCTCAAGATCCTTGTGTGACAAGGAAAAGCTCGGATTACGGTTGATCCACCGGCGCGTGCCCACGCTGCGACCGGCTGGGACCGAAGGCAATCGGCCGACGACGAGGGACGGGATGCGCACCTTGCGGCGGGCGCGCTCCGGTGATCAGGGGGATCACCGGGCGATCAGTTGCACCAGCAGGATCTTGGCGATGGTGCCAAGGGCGAACAGGGCACCGTAGGCGGACTCGATCCGTTCGTCGTTGACCCGCGAGGTGGCGAAGGCCAGGATCGCGGGCTGTCCGACGAAGCCTGCGAAGCCGCCGGTGGCGCGCTGTGCCGAGAGCCCGATCAACCGGGCTCCGGCCAGCACGAAGGCGGCACCCACCAGCAGGCTGACCACCGAGAGCGCCACCACCCGCAGGCCGGTGCCGGTGAAGGCCTGCGAGACGAAGGCCGGGCCCGAGGCCAGGCCCACCGCCGCCAGGAAGATCATCAGCCCGAGCTGGCGCAGCGTGGCATTCACCGCCTGCGGCAGGTCCCAGCGGAAGGGGCCGGTGCGGTGCAGCGCGCCGAGCACCATGCCCACCACCAGCGGCCCCGCGGCGGCACCCAGGCTGAAGCGGAGCCCGCCCGGCAGCGGCAGCACCAGCGCACCGGCCAGCAGACCCAGGCTGGTGCCCAGCCCCAGGGTGAGGGCGTCGACCTGTGAGACCCGTCGCTCGGAGTCACCGAAGAAGTCCACCGCCTCGTCCATCTGCTCGCGGGGGACCACCGCCAGCACCCGGTCCCCGGGCTGGAGCACCAGCTCCTCGCGCGCCAGCATGTCCAGATCACCCCGGCGCACCCGCGTGATGATGCCGTGCAACCGACCGTGCACGTTCAGCTCCCCGATGGTCCGCCCGACCACGGCGGGACTGCTCACCAGGAAGCGACGGAAGTCGACATCTCGACGCTGGTGGGTCAGGTCGTCCTGTTCGCTGGCATGGCCCAGGAAGTCCACGGCGCGGGCCACGTCCTCGGGGGAGCCCACCACCAGCACCCGGTCGTCCACCAGCAGCGGTCCGTGGCCGCGCGCCACCCGGATGTCTCCGTCGCGCTCCAGATAGGAGAACTTCACGGCCTGGCTGCTGAAACCCGGCACCTGGGACAGTTCCGTCTCGCGGGTGACGTGCGTGGTCACCGCGGTCAGCCCGGCCTCGGCCAGGGAGCGGTTGTCGCGGCTGCCGGGCCAGCGTCGGCCCACCACCAGCGCGACGACCAGCATGCCCACCACCACGCCGGTGGGATAGGCCAGGGCATAGCCCACCAGGGTGTCGCCGGAGCCGTTCGTGGCCGTGATGGCCGCGTCGATGGCCGGCGAGGTGAGTACCCCGGCGAAGGCGCCCGCCACATGGGCGGGCTCCAGGCCCAGCAGGCGGCCCAGCGCCAGCCCGGTGGCGGCCATGGCCACCAGACCGACGACACCGGCCACCATCAGCGCCCACTGGCGGCGCAGGTCGGAGAGGAAGGTGGAGCCGGCGGCCAGCCCGACGGTGTAGCAGAAGAGCACCACGCCCAGGCTCTTGACCACGCCCAGGCCCTCGCCCAGGCGTCCGTCCACGGCGCCGATCACCAGGCCCATGAACAGGGCGCCGGCGGCGCCGAAGCGCAGCGGACCGAACCTGATCTGGCCGAGCAGGGCCCCCGTCGAGAGGACCACCATCAGGGTCAGCAGGGGATGGGTGGCCAGGAAGTCCAACATCTCTCTCCACGGGTGGGGCGTTGCCCCATTCTGCCCGCTCGGCGGCACAATGGGGCGCGTGCACAGCCAGCGACCCACCGTCCTGGTCGTCGAGGACGACCGCCAGGCCAGCGGCCTGCTCGCCGAGATCCTCACCGAGCGCGGGATGCGGGTGGTGCAGGCCTTCACCGGCACCGACGGGATGCGGCTGGCCCACGCCGAGCAGCCCGACCTGGTGCTGCTGGACCTGATGCTGCCCTTCAAGAGCGGCGACGAGGTGCTGCGCTCCATCCGCGCCCAGAGCCAGGTGCCGGTGATCATCGTCTCGGCGCGGGAGACCACCCGCACCAAGATCGACCTGCTCAACCTGGGCGCCGACGACTACGTCACCAAGCCCTTCGACATCGACGAGGTGGTGGCCCGTTGCGAGGCGGCACTGCGACGCTCGGGAGGAACCGCGACGGCGCGGACCGTCCACCGCCATGCCGGGCTGGAGCTCGACGAGGACGCCCGCACGGCCACCGCCGGTGGGGTGGACCTCGGCCTGACCGCGACGGAGTTCGGGCTGCTGACCGCGCTGATCCGTGACCCGCGCATCGTGCATCCCAAGGCCCGGCTCCACGCGGAGGTCTGGGGCGAGGCGCACGGCTATGACGAGCGCACCGTCAACACCCACATGCACAACCTTCGTCGCAAGATCAAGAATGCTGTCGGTCTTGATCCGATCCGCACGGTCTGGGGGATCGGCTACACCCTGCGGGAGCAGTAGCAGCAGCCTGGTGGAGTTCTTGGCAAAGTCTTGAGGCGCCTCTTCACAATTGCTTGACAACTGTCCAGCAAGCTCGTGGTCATGGACGAGATGGTGGTGAGGACCCAGGGACTGACCAAGGCCTATGGCAAGGTCAGGGCCCTGGACGACGTGGGCCTCGAGATCCCAGGAGGAGAGATCTATGGCCTGGTGGGGCAGAACGGTGCTGGCAAGACGACCTTGATCCGGCTGCTCACCGGCCTGGCCCGCCCCACGGCGGGCCTGGTGGAGCTGTTCGGGGCGACGGGGGCGGCAGCCGTGCGGCAGCGGCCCCGGATCGGCGCGCTGATCGAGTCGCCGGCGCTGAGCCTGGACCTGACGGCCCGGCAGAACCTGGAGGCGCTGCGCATCCAGCGAGGGCTGGCCGGCAAGCACTGGACCGACGAGGCGCTCGAGATCGTGGGCCTGACCGACACCGGCACGAAGAAGGCCGGCAGGTTCAGCCTGGGCATGCGGCAGCGCCTCGGTCTGGCCATCGCCCTGCTGGGACGCCCGGAACTGCTCATCCTCGACGAACCGGTCAACGGCCTGGATCCCACCTGGATGACCCGGGTCCGGGAAGAGCTGGTGCGCCGGGCCCACGAGGACGGCACCACGATCCTGATCTCCTCGCACCTGCTGGCCGAGCTCGATCTGTTCGCGACCCGCTACGGCTTCATCCACCAGGGCCGGCTGGTGCGCCAGCTCACTGCCTCCGACCTGCACGAGCAGTGCCAGCGCACGCTGCGGATCCACGTGGACGACGTCGCGCGTGCCACGACCGTGCTGGAGGAACAGCTGGGGATTCGCCACTACCGGATCGCCGACGACGACAGCCTGCTGCTGAGCGACCACCTGGACGCGTCGGCCAGGATCAACACCGCCCTGGTGGGCGCCGGCGTGCAGGTCAGCGCCCTCGAGGTGCGTGGCGCCTCGTTGGAGGAGTACTTCACCGACCTCGTCAAGGGAGCCTGAGATGTTCGCCAACATGCTGCGTGCCGACGCCTACCGCTTCCTGCGGTCCCGCTTCGCACGGACCACCGGGGTGGTCTTCGTCGTGGTGATCGGCCTGTTCTGCCTGTTCAACTTCGCCGACCACACCTCCGCCTCCTTCGCCTTCGGCGGACCCATCGCCAGCAAGGACGGCGTCCCGCTGCTCGACGGTTTCGTCGGCTTCGCCTATGCCGACCCCGCCCACCCCATGTTCTGGGAGCTGGTCTACTCGGCGGTCTGCTTCACGGCCGTGACGATGTTCGCCATCCCCATCACCGGGATGATGATCACCTCCGCCGACGACCACAACGGGATCACCAAGATCGCCGTCGCCCAGGGGCAGTCCCAGACCCGCCTGTACCTGTCCAAGGTGCTGCTGGCGGTGCTCGTCACCGGCCTGCTGTGGGTGCTGCACAATGCCATCACCCTGGGGCTGGTCCTGGTGCGTGAGGATGCCTCCATCGACGCCGCCGGGCTGCGGCGGTGGGCCTGGCTGTGCCTGCTGCTCTACCCGGCGCAGGTGGTGCTGATGCTGCTGATCAGCCTGGTGGCCCTGGTCACCCGCTCCCGGGTGGCCTCACTGGTCCTGCTGGTCGTCATGGTGATGGTCGCGCCCATCATCGGCGTGCTGGTGCGCTCCCATCCCTCGCGGATCGCGGACCTGGCACAGGGGATCAACCCGGTCTGGCACCTCAACCGGGTCTCGCGTTTCTGGGCGGAGCCGCAGATCGTGGGGCACACCTGGCTCATGTTCGCGGTGGGCTGCGTGGTGCTGGTGGCGGCCAGTCTCGCGTGGCTTCGCCGGCGGGAACTGAGCTGACTGCAAGACTGGCGCCATGACGGGCTGGATCGTGGCCGCGGTGTGCGCGGCCCTGGCGATCTGGTCCGTCATGCGCCTGTTCGGGCTTCGTCGGGAGATCCGCGACGTGCGCCGCCAGGTGGAGGGGCATCGGTGCAGTGGTTCGCGCCAGCCGCTGGAACTGGTGGTGCGTGACGACGAGCTGGAGCACCTGGTGGCGGCGGTGGACTCCTCGCTGGCGCAACTGCGCGCCGAGGAGGTGGCCACCGCCACGCGGGAGGCCCGGCTGCGCCGCGAGATCGCCGACATCTCCCATGACCTCAAGACCCCGCTGATCGCGGTACGCGGCTACCTGCAGCTGGTGGAGCGCGACGGGGCCGGTGCGGACACCTCACCCAGACGGCTGCAGACCGTGCTGGAACGCGTCGACGATCTTGGACGGCTGGTGGACGACTTCTTCGAGCTCAGCGTCCTCGACGCCGGGGGACGCCAGCTGGAGCTCGGGCCGGTGGATGCCACCCGGGTGGTGACCGAGGCGCTGCTGGGCTTCTACGTCGCCTTCGGGACCAAGGGGATCGAGCCGAGGGTGGACGTGCCGGCCGAGCCCCTGCTGGTGCAGGCCGAGACCACCGCCCTGGCACGGGTGGTCCGCAACCTGGTGGCCAACGCCCTGGTGCACGGCGACGACGACGTGCAGGTCCGTCTGGGCCGGGAGGGGGAGCGGGCCGTGCTCTGCATCGCGAACGATGCCCCGCAGCTCGACCCGGAGGCGGCCGGCCACCTCTTCGAGCGTTTCTACCGCGCCGACCCGGCGCGGACCGGAGCGCATGCCGGGCTGGGTCTGTCCATCGTGAAGGAGCTGGTGCGCCAGATGGGCGGGCAGGTGCACGCGGCGGTCTCCGCGGGACGGCTGCGCGTCGTCGTGGACCTGCCGTTGGCCGGCGCCTGAGGTCGTACGCTGTGGCCATGCGTGAACTGCAGAAGACCATCATCGAGGAGATGGGCGTCAGCCCGACGATCGATCCTGCCGCCGAGGTGGAGCGACGCGTCGCCTTCCTGTGCGACTACCTCAGGGCCACCCGCACGGCCGGCTTCGTGCTGGGCATCAGCGGTGGCATCGACTCCACCCTGGCCGGTCGGCTCGCCCAGATGGCCGTCGACAGGCTGCGCGCCGAGGACGTCGAGGCGGACTTCGTCGCGGTGCGCCTGCCGCACGGTGTGCAGGCCGACGAGGCCGATGCCGCAGCCGCCATGGACTGGGTGGCCGCCGGCACCGAGGTGACCATCAACATCAAGCCCGCCACCGACGGCATGGAGCAGGCCTTCGAACAGGCCATGGGCCTCCAGATCAGCGACTTCAACAAGGGCAACGTCAAGGCCCGGATGCGCATGGTGGCGCAGTACGCCATCGCCGGCGAGCGGAACCTGCTGGTGATCGGCACCGACCACGGGGCCGAATCGGTCACCGGCTTCTTCACCAAGTTCGGTGACGGCGGGGCGGACATCCTGCCGCTCTTCGGTCTGGACAAGGGCCAGAACCGCCAGCTGCTGCAGCACCTGGGCGCCCCGGAGCGGCTCTGGGCCAAGGTGCCCACCGCGGACCTGCTGGACGGCAAGCCGTTGCGCACCGACGAGGACGAGCTGGGCATCAGTTACGACGACATCGACGCCTACCTGCAGGGCGAGACGATCCCCGATGAGGTGGCCGAGAAGCTGGAGCAGAAGTACCTGCGCAGCCGCCACAAGCGCACCACCCCGGTGACCATCGCCGACACCTGGTGGCGCTGAGCGTCCCGCGCGATCAGGCAGCTCCGTCGCGAGCCGCACGCCACAGGCCCCATCCCGCCCGGGACGGGGCCTGTTGGGTTGCTGGAGCTCAGCGGGAGCGCTCCCGGAACAGGGCGAGGGCCACCAGTGGCAGCGAGGCGAGCAGTGCGAGGGCGAGGGTGAGGTGGACCGCGAGCGAGAGCGCCTCGCGGGCGGCGGCCTGCTGGACGAGCACCTGCCAGCCGAACAGCGCCAGCAGGCTGGTGAGGGTGAGCAGGGCCAGCGTCAGCGCGGGGGCGTCGGGGGAGGGGGAAGGAGGAGAGGGCGAGGAAGGTGGTGGCGAAGTGCTTGCTGCCATGGCCCTGACGCTAGGCGGGCCCCGCGAACGACGGGTTGCCCTGCAGGGAATATTCGGTGTCGGATCAAGGTTGAGTCAGGTGAACTCAACTTTGGCTTGAACTGGATCCGATCGGGTTCCATACTTGAGCCAGGACCACTCAACCTAGAGGACACATGGACACCGAGAAGCTCACCACGATGAGCCGGGACGCGGTCTCGGCTGCGATCCGCAATGCTCTGGCGAACGGGAATCCCACCGCCGAGCCCGTGCACCTGCTGCATGCCCTGCTGATGGTTCCCGAGAACACGGTCGGTCCGCTGCTGGCCGGCCTCGGCGCCGATCCCGCCCGGATCGACGCCGCCGCCCAGGCCGCCATCAAGAAGCTGCCCTCCGCCCAGGGCAGCTCCGTCAGCCAGCCCCAGCTCTCCGGAGCCCTGGCCCGCGTGCTGGCCGATGCCGAGATCCGCGCCGACCAGCTCGGCGACGACTACGTCTCCACCGAGCACCTGCTGCTCGGCCTGGCCGCCATCACCTCCGACGCCTCCAAGATCATCACCGAGGCCGGCGTCACGGTGGACAAGATCAACGAGGCCTTCGCCGCCTCGCGCGGCGACAAGCGCGTCACATCCCCGGAGGCAGAGGGTGGCGAGTCCGCCCTGGACAAGTACTCCGTCGACCTCACCGAGCGCGCCCGGGAGGGCAAGCTGGACCCGGTGATCGGGCGTGATGCGGAGATCCGCCGCGTCGTGCAGGTGCTGGCGCGCCGCACCAAGAACAACCCGGTGCTGATCGGTGAGCCCGGCGTCGGCAAGACCGCCGTCGTCGAGGGCCTGGCGCAGCGAGTCGTGGCCGGCGACGTGCCCGACTCCCTCAAGGGTCGGCGCGTGGTCAGCCTGGACCTGAGCTCCATGGTGGCCGGTGCCAAGTACCGCGGCGAGTTCGAGGAGCGGCTGAAGGCCGTGCTGGCGGAGATCAAGAATGCCGAGGGCCAGGTCATCACCTTCATCGACGAGCTGCACACCGTGGTGGGCGCCGGTGCCTCCGGCGAGGGCGCCATGGATGCCGGCAACATGCTCAAGCCCATGCTGGCCCGCGGCGAGCTGCGCATGATCGGCGCCACCACGCTGGACGAGTACCGCGAGCACATCGAGAAGGACCCGGCCCTGGAGCGTCGCTTCCAGCAGGTCTACGTCGGTGAGCCGACGGTGGAGGACAGCATCGCCATCCTGCGTGGCCTGCGCGAGCGCTACGAGGCGCACCACAAGGTGCGCATCACCGACGGTGCCCTGGTGGCCGCCGCCAGCCTGTCCAACCGCTACATCACCAACCGGCAGCTGCCCGACAAGGCCATCGACCTGATCGACGAGGCCGCCAGCCGGCTGCGGATGGAGATCGACTCCAGCCCGGAGGAGATCGACGTGCTGCGTCGCCAGGTGGACCGGATGAAGATGGAGCAGTTCGCCGTCGAGAAGGAGTCCGACGCCGCCTCGAGGGCCCGGCTGGAGCGGCTGAACCAGGAGCTGGCCGATGCCGAGGAGGAGCTGCGCGCCCTGGAGGCCCGCTGGGAGTCCGAGAAGGCCGGCCTGAACCGGGTCGGTGACCTCAAGGAGCAGATCGACAAGCTCCGCGGCGAGGCCGAGCGCTTCCAGCGCGAGGGTGACCTGGCCCGGGCCGCCGAGATCCAGTACGGGCAGATCCCCGCCCTGGAGAAGGAGCTGGAGCAGGCCAGCGAGGCCGAGGCCGAGCAGCAGCGCACCTCGATGGTCTCCGAGGAGGTGGGCAGCTCCGACATTGCGGAGGTGGTCAGCTCCTGGACCGGCATCCCCGTCGGCAAGATGATGCAGGGCGAGAGCGAGAAGCTGCTGCACATGGAGGACCACATCGGCGAGCGGTTGATCGGCCAGAAGGCCGCGGTCAACGCGGTGGCCGATGCGGTGCGTCGCAGCCGGGCCGGGATCAGCGATCCCAACCGGCCCACCGGCAGCTTCCTCTTCCTGGGCCCCACCGGCGTGGGCAAGACCGAGCTGGCCAAGAGCCTGGCGGACTTCCTGTTCGACGACGAGACCGCGATGATCCGCATCGACATGAGCGAGTACTCGGAGAAGCACTCCGTCTCGCGCCTGGTGGGTGCCCCGCCCGGCTACGTGGGCTACGAGGAGGGCGGCCAGCTCACCGAGGCGGTGCGCCGTCGGCCCTACTCCGTGGTGCTGCTGGACGAGGTGGAGAAGGCGCACCCGGACCTGTTCAACATCCTGCTGCAGGTGCTGGACGACGGCCGGCTCACCGACGGCCAGGGCCGCACGGTGGACTTCCGCAACACCATCCTGATCCTCACCTCCAACCTGGGCAGCCAGTTCCTGGCCGACCAGTCGCTCGCCGCCGAGGCGAAGCGGGAGGCCGTGATGGGCGTGGTGCGCGGCGCCTTCCGTCCCGAATTCCTGAACCGGCTGGACGAGATCGTGATGTTCGACCCGCTGACCCAGGAGGACCTGACCCACATCGTCGAGACGAACCTGTCCAAGATCAACGCCCGGCTCGCGGAGCGTCGGATCACCATCCAGGTGACGCCCGAGGGCAAGGCCTGGCTGGCGGAGGCGGGCTTCGACCCGGTCTACGGTGCCCGCCCGCTGCGCCGCCTGGTGCAGTCCACGGTGGAGGACCAGATGGCCCGCAAGCTGCTGGC
The DNA here is from genome assembly GCF_039526385.1 of Luteococcus peritonei. Classification (NCBI taxonomy): domain Bacteria; kingdom Bacillati; phylum Actinomycetota; class Actinomycetes; order Propionibacteriales; family Propionibacteriaceae; genus Luteococcus; species Luteococcus peritonei. The sequence goes on from NZ_BAAAIX010000007.1 coordinate 192,350, forward strand.
CGGTGAGATCGTCGACGGCGACACCGTCAGTTTCGACGCCACGCCGGAGCACGACGGTCTGGTCATCGTCTGAGTCCACGAGCGCGCGCTGCCCGCTCCCTCGGGGGAGCGGGCAGCGCCGTGTCCCGGGCCGGGCGACCCGTGACGCCCGACGGCACCGCTGTTAGTCTGATCACATGCATAGTTCTGTCGGCGCCCGCCCCGCCCTGGCCGTCGTGATCGGTCTGGGCCTGCTGGGAGGCGGTTTCGCGCTCTCCCAGGTGGCTGAGGCCGGCCCCCTGGCGCCGGCGGCCACCAGCGCCCCCAGCGCGAGCCCGAGCACCTCGGTCTCCCAGCCCACGGCGAGCAGCTCGTCCGTGCCCTCCGCCTCGGCGAGCGCCAGCCCGTCCGCCAGTCGCACCCCGTTGCCGAAGAACTGCCCGGTGGACGACGCGGAGATCCAGGTGAGGTTCCCGTCGGCCACGATGCAGGAGGTCGACGGGGGCAACAACTGGTACGTCGACGGCAAGTTGGTGGGTCGAACGGTGCGCGGCAGTGGCTGGGACCTGAGCTGCCCGGTGAGCTGAGGCTCGTGGCTAGACTCGCGGGATGACCGAACGCGTCCTGCCGGATCCCAGCACGCCCGGTGCCTGGGTGGTGCGTGTGGGCGGGGCGGACCAGAGCTGGGTGGATCCCGCCGATCCCACCCGCCTGGAGTTCGACTACATGCAGCGTCTGGCGGACCAGATCGACCGGCATGCCCCGGCCGGCCAGCGGCTGCGCGTCGTGCACGTGGGTGGCGCCGCCATGACCCTGGCCCGCTACGTGGCGCACACCCGCCCGACCTCGCCGCAGATCGTGCTGGAGCCCGACGAGGCGCTCACCGCCGAGGTGCGCGAGAAGATCCCGCTGCCCCGGACCTCCGGCATCAAGGTGCGCCCCGTGGGTGGCCTGGAGGGGGTCACGGCCATGCGCGAGGACTTCGCCGACATCGTCGTGGTGGATGCCTTCGACGGGGCCCGGGTACCCGGCGAGCTGGCCTCGGTGGACTTCCTGGCCCAGGTGCGGCGGGTGCTGCACTCCGACGGGCTGCTGCTGTTCAACGTCACCGACACCCATCCCTTCGGCTGGACCAGACGCCTGCTGGCGGGGGTGGGCAGCTACTTCGGCCACGCCATGCTGGCCGCGGAGTCCGCCACGCTGAAGGGGCGTCGGTTCGGCAACGTGGTGATCGCCGCCAGCCCGGTGGCCCTGCCGGTGGCCGAGCTGGAACGGGCGGCCTCGGGTGCGGTCTTCCCCTACCGGCTGGTGCACGGCGAGCACCTGGCCCGGCTGGTGGGAGGGGCCCAGCCCTTCCACGGCACCGGCGAGCGCTCCCCGGGGCCTCCGGCGGGACGCACCTTCTTCGAGTAGGCCCTCCTGCCGCTGCCCGGTGCTGGCGTGGGGGTTTTCCGGCGGCGAGCTTGCTCAACCATCACTGGAGATCCGGCGTCCATGACGGACGTCCGTCTTGTTGTTCACCCGGAAAGATGGCAGCATGACTTGAAGATTGAGCTGCTGGCGTAATTCCAGCAGTCAGGCATTGCTCGGGGGAGTAGTGGAGTTGAGCACGTGCAGCACGCCCCCCGGAGTCGTCTCCTGACGAGTCTGCTTGCCCTCCTGCTGCTCGTCCCCCTGTCCGTCGTCCTGACGTCGCCTGCAGCCGAGGCCCTCGAGGTGACTCCCTTCAACCAGTCGGCAGACCTGCTGGTCCATGGTGACTACGTGGTAGCCGGCAACGGTGTGCTCACCTGCCCGGCCGGGGCCAACTGCACGAACATGTTGACGGGCGGCGGCAGCACCAACGATGCCAACTCGATGGTCTACACGGGGCCCACCAGCACCATGCTGAACTCCTCCTCCGCGACGATCACCATCCCGTCGGGGGCCAAGATCGTGCGGGCCAAGCTGTTGTGGTCCGGCTCGATGGGCACGGCATCCCCGGCGACGACCACCTACTACTACGGCTCCTACTACCCGACCTACAACGTGCCCGCCCGGCAGACCTCCTGCTCGCCCAATACGTCCACGTACCTGAGCAATGGCCGCTTCTACTACGACGGCGCCTACTACTCCGCGACCCTGCCCGCGGGCAGCCCGGCGACCACGCAGCCGACCATCATCGTCAACGGCACGGCCACCAAGGTGCCGATCGACACCTACCGGACCGACCAGGGCATGAGCGCCGAAAATGCGGACTACTACGCCGCCTCGGGTGACGTGATGGCGGCACTGCAGAGCCTGCCCACCGGCGCCAGCCAGACGGTGACCGTGGGCAACATCTGGGCGCCGCAGGGCAACAACTGCATGGGTGGCTGGGCCCTCCAGGTGGTCTACGACTTCGGTGCCTACGTGCCCGGCAACAACGCCTCCGTGCTGCGCGAGGTCTACTCCTTCGACGGCTACGTCCGCGAGTTCTCCGGGGACAACCCCACCACCGTGACCCTCAATGGCCTCAAGGTGCAGGGAACCGGCGCCAAGGCGGCCTTCGTGGCCTACGAGGGCGACGAGGACATCGCCGGTGACTACGTCACCTACTCGGATCCGAGCACCGGCGCGACCAACCTCAACAACCCCCAGGCCGGCTCCACGAACAACATGTTCGTCGGATACTCGGACGGCTCGGTGAAATATCCGCCGTCCGGCGGGTCGACCACCTCGGGAACCTTCTACAACGGCAGCGTCGATGCGCGAACGGTGCAGCTGCCCGGCCTGGCCTCCGGTGACACCTCGATGAACCTGAAGCTGGGCACGACCCAGGACTCCTACCTGCTCCAGAACGTGACCATCTCCGTGCCCATGGCCGAGATCACCATCCTCAAGACCGCCGGCAACGGTGAGAAGGACCAGGCCATCCAACCCGGTGCCGCCCCGGACTTCCGCATCACCATCTACAACTCCGGGGCCGTCAACCTGCTCAACATGCGGGTGGAGGACGTCTCCACGCCGTCGTGCGCCATGACCCAGTCGCAACTGGATGCCCTGGTCAAGCAGACCTATTCCACCGGGCAGATCCCGGCCGGCGGCTCGGTGCAGTACACCTGTGCCGGTTCACCCACCTCCACCTCGTACGACAACACCGCCTCGGTGACGGGCTACACGCCCAACGGCCTGGTGGTCAACAACTCCGGCGTCGCCAAGGTCCTGGTGGGCACCTGGGACGTCACCAAGACCAACAAGACCCCCGACGTGCCGGTGGGCACCAATGCCACCTGGATCATCAAGGTGGCCAACACCGGCCAGGCCGACATCTACAACGTGCAGGTCACCGACCAGGCGGTGAGCGCCTGCAACAGGACGGTCGCGCTGGTGCAGGCCGGCCAGACCCTGACCTACGAGTGCCAGGGCATCGTCAACGGCACCACCACCAACTCCGTCTCCGCCACCGGCACCGCCAAGGCCACCGAGAACGCCACCATCACCGTGCCGATGACCGACACGGCCACCGCCACCCCGGTCTACGTCAGCGGCATCGACGTCACCAAGACGGCCAACAAGACGATGGCCAATGTGAACGAGGACGTCACCTTCACCTTCACCGTCAAGAACACCGGCACCTCGACGCTGAACACGGTCAGCCTCACCGACCCCGAGTTCAGCGCCTGCAACCAGACCAACATCGGCCCGTTGGCAGCCGGCGCCACCAGGACCGTCACCTGCACCGTGAAGGCCTTCACCTCGGCCGCCGCCGCGGCACTGACGAACCACGTCACCGCGGTGGGCACACCTCCCTCCGGCATCACCGTCACCGACTCCGACCAGGTGGTGGTCAACAACAAGTCGCTGAAGCTGGCCAAGTCCGCCGCCACCACCGACACCAACGGCAACGGCGTGCTCGACGCCGGTGACACCGTGCGCTACTCCTTCACCGTCACCAACACCGGCTCCAGCACGCTCACCGGCGTCAAGGTCACCGACCCGCGCCTGGCCGGCACCACCATCACCTGCACCCCCACCACCCTGGCCACCAGTGCGGTTGCCACCTGCACCGCGGCCGCCCCCTACACCGTGACCCAGGCCGACGTCGACGCCGGCACCCTGGTCAACACCGCCACCGCCACCGGCACCGCCAGCGACGGGTCCACCACCACCGGCACCGCCGCGGTGACCCTGACCCCGGTGCAGCAGCCCGCCATCGACATCACCAAGACCGCCACCCCCAGCACCGTGAACGCGGTGGGCCAGACCGTGGCCTACACCTTCGTGGTCACCAACACCGGCAACACGACGCTGACCGGCATCACGCCCACCGACCCGCTCACCGGGCTGTCGGCCGTCACCTGCCGCAATGCCGCCAACACCACGGTGGCCACCCCCACCAGCCTCGCGCCGGGCGCCGCGCTCACCTGCACGGCCAGCCGCGCCACCACCCAGGCCGACCTGAACGCCGGCCGGGTGGTCAACACCGCGAGCGTCAGCGGCACGTCCCCGAAGGGGACCGTGGTCAACGACACCGCGAGCGTGACCGTGCAGGCCACCCAGCGCCCGGCCCTGGAGATCACCAAGAGCGCCGACGCCACCACCTTCGCCACCGTCGGCCAAGTGGTCAACTACACCTTCGCCACCAGGAACACCGGCAATGTCACGCTCTCCGGCGTCACGATGTCCGACCCGATGGCCCGGCTGGCCAACCGCACCTGCACCCCGGCGCAGCCGGCGGTGCTGGCCCCCGGCCAGAGCGTCACCTGCACCGCCACGCTCACCGTCACCCAGGCCGACATCGACGGCGGGGCCATCGTCAACACCGCCAGCGTGACCGCCAACCCGCCCACCGGCAGTGCGCTGACCGGCTCCGCCTCCTGGACCGTCAGTCCCGCCACCAGCCCCGGCATCGCCCTGGCCAAGACCGCCAGCCGCGAGACCGTCACGGCGGCCGGGCAGGCCATCACCTACACCCTGACGGCCACCAACCAGGGCAACACCACCCTGTCCAACGTCCAGGTCACCGACCCGATGTCCGGCATGACCATGGGTGCCTGCACGCCCGCCCTGGGCTCCGCCCTGGCGCCCGGTGCCAAGATGACCTGCACCGGCAGCTACACCAGCACCCAGGCCGACGTGGACCGCGGCTCCATCACCAACACCGCCGCCGCGAGCGCCACCGACAGCCATGGCAGCCCGGTCAACGCCACCGCCACGAAGACGGTGGCCGCCACCCCCGCGCCGGCCATCCAGCTCACCAAGTCGGCGAACCCCTCCCAGGTCAGCGCCGCCGGACAGAGCGTCACCTACACCTTCGCGGTGCGCAACACCGGCAACGTGACGCTCTCCTCCCTGGCCCTGGCCGACCCGATGGCCGGGCTGTCGGCGATCAGCTGCGCACCCACCGCCCTGGGCGGGCAGCTGGCCCCCGGCGCCACCACCAGCTGCACCGCCACCCGGGCCACCACCGTCGCCGACATGAATGCGGGTGCGGTCACCAACACCGCCACCGCGAGCGGCACCAGCCCGGGCGGAGCGGTGGTGACCGCGCAGTCCAGTGCCAGGGTCACCGCCACCCAGACCCCGGCCTTCACCATCGCCAAGTCGGCCAGTCCCACCCAGGTCACGGCGGCCGGCCAGCGCATCACCTGGTCGATCGTGGTGACCAACAGCGGCAACGTCTCGCTGACCAACCTGCGGATCAGTGATCCCAAGGTGGCCACGCTCAGCTGCACCCCGACGGCGGCCGGCGGCGCCCTGGCGCCCGGTGCCGCCACCACCTGCACCGCCAGCTATGTCACCACCCTGGCCGACATGAACGCGGGCACCATCAACAACACCGCCTCCGCCACCCTGACCCCGCCCAGCGGGGCCGACATCAGCCACACCTCCAGCGCCGTGGTGACCACCCAGCAGACCCCCTCGCTGTCCACCACCAAGACCGGCTCGAGGTCGAGCTATGCCGCCGTGGGTGACGTGATCAACTACACGATCACCAGCACCAACACCGGCAACGTCTCGCTCAGCAATGTCCAGGTGGTCGACCCGCTGTTCCCCAGCACCTCGCCGCTGGCATGCACCCCGACGCAGGGTGGAACGCTCGCGCCGGGTGCCTCGATCACCTGCACCGGCAGCCATGCCGTCACCCAGGCCGAACTCGACGCGGGCAGCCTGGTCAACACCGCCACCGGCCGCGGGACCAACCCCGCGGGCGGCACCACCAGCAGCACCTCCACCTTCACCGCCACGGCCACCCAGAACCCGGCCTTCACCCTCACCAAGACGGCCAGCCCCGCCACCATCAGCACCGTCGGCCGGGCGATCACCTTCACGGTCGTGCTGACCAACACCGGCAACGTCTCGCTGACAGGTGCCACGATCGCCGACCCCAGGATCGGCGACTTCAGCTCCTGCACCCCGGCCCTGGGGTCCACCGTGACCCCGGGCAACACGATGACCTGCACCGGCAGCTACACCTCCACCCAGGCCGACGTGAACGCCGGTTCGATCCTGAACACCGCCACCGCCAGCGCCACCCCGCCGAGCGGCGCGGCTCTGGGCCGTACCGCCCAGGCGGTCGTCGCCATCACCCAGAACCCCGCCCTCACCCTGACCAAGACCGCCAATCCGGGCCGGGTCAGCACGGTCGGCCAGCAGGTCACCTACTCCTTCCTGGTGACCAATACCGGCAACGTCACCGCCCGGGGCATCACCGTCAGCGACCCGATGGTCGGCCTGTCGGCGGTCACCTGCCCCGTCACCACGCTGAACCCCGGTGCCTCCACCACCTGCACCGCCAACCGCACCACCACCCAGGCCGACCTGAACGCCGCCTCCGGCAAGGTGGACAACACCGCCACGGTGAATGCCACCGACGAGAACGCCAGGCCCTTCCCCGCGGTGAGCTCGAGCGCCAGCGTGGCCGTCACGCAGAACCCGGTGCTGAGCGCCACCAAGACCGCCAGCCCCACCACCGTCTCCACCGTCGGGACGCCGGTCAGCTACACCATCACGGTGCGCAACAGCGGCAACGTCGAGGTCACCGACGTGGTGCCCAGCGACAACCTGATCCCGGCCGGCGGCCTGGCCTGCACGCCCGCCCAGGGCAGCAGCCTGGCACCCGGCGCCACCATGACCTGCACCGCCACCCGCGCCACCACGCAGGGTGACCTGGACGCGGGCCGGGTGGTCAACACCGTCACCACCACCGGCACCGCACCGAACGGCAGCGCCGTCACCCCCGCCGTCGCCCAGGCCACCGTCACCGCCCGTCAGCTGCCGGACGTCAGCCTGACCAAGACGCCGAGCCGCACCACGGTGGACGCGGTGGGCGAGACCATCACCTACACCTACCAGGTGACCAACACCGGCAATGTCAGCCTCGGCTCGATGCGCGTCACGGACCCGCACCAGGGCCTGACCGCGATCAACTGCGCCGGCGTCTCCAGCCTGGTCCCCGGGGCGAGCGCCACCTGCACCGCCAGCTACTCCACCACCCAGACCGACCTGAACGCGGGGTCCATCCCGGACACCGCCACCGTGCGCGCCGAGAAGCCGGGCGGCGACGCGGCCAGCAGCGCGGACGACGTCACCGCCACCGCCTCGGCGCTGGTCACCGCCAACCAGGCGCCTGCGCTGAGCTTCTCCAAGTCGGCCAGCCAGCCCAGCTACACCACCGTCGGCCGCGTCATCACGTACACCTTCAACACCCAGAACACTGGCAATGTCGACATCGTCGACGTGCGCGTCGGCGACACCATGGCCGGGCTCTCGGCGCTCAGCTGCACCCCCGCGCAGGGCAGCACCTTGGCCCCGCAGGCCACCATGACCTGCACGGCCACCCGCACCATCACCCAGGCCGACATCGACGCGCAGCGGCTGGTCAACAACGCCACCGTCACCGGCCGCGCCCCCGACGGCAGCACCATCAGGCGCACCGCCCAGGAGACCATCACGGCCACCCTGAACCCGGCGATGACCTTCTCCAAGAGCGGCAGCCCCACCACCGTGGCCGCCGTGGGCCAGACCATCGACTACCGCTTCGCCGTGGCCAACACCGGCAACACGACCATGTCGGGGATCACGGTGGCAGACCCGATGCCCGGCCTGTCCGCCGTCACCTGCCAGGCCACCAGCCTGGCCCCCGGTGACACCACCACCTGCTCGGCCAGCTACACCACCACCCAGGCGGACCTCGACCGCGGCTCGATCCAGAACACCGCGACGCTGCGGGCCACCGACCCCGCAGGCACCGCCCTGACCCGTACCTCGAGCTTCACCGTCCAGGCCACCCAGACGCCGGAGCTCAGCCTCGACAAGACCGCGGACCGCGCGAGGGTCGAGACGGTGGGCGACGTGGTGAACTACAGCTTCCGGGTCACCAACACCGGCAACGTCACCGCCGGCGGCCTCACCGTCACCGACCTGCTGGAGGGCCTGTCGCCCATCTCCTGCCCGGCCACCTCCCTGGCGCCGGGTGCCACGATGACCTGCACGGCCAGCTACGAGACCCGGCAGTCGGACCTGGACAACGGCCGGATCGCCAACACCGCCATCGTCACCGGCACCGCGCCGGGCGACGTCGCCATCCCGCCGGCCAGCGACCAGGTGCAGGTGGCCGCCGTCCAGCGTCCGGAGCGCACCTTCGCCAAGGCTGCGAGCCCCGCGCTCGTCGACACGGTCGGCCAGGTGGTCACCTACACCTTCACCACCACCAACACCGGCAACGTGACCCTGGGCGGCGTCCGGATCACCGATCCGCTGGCGGGCCTGTCCACCCTCACCTGCCAGGTGCTGGACGCCAACGGTGCGGTGCTGCGCCCGGGCGCCGGCGCGATCGCCCTGGCCCCCGGCGAGACGAAGCGCTGCACCGCCACCTACTCGGTCAAGCAGAGCGACCTCAATGCCGGCAGCATCGCCAACACCGCCGCCTCGGCCGCCACACTGCCCGGTGGCGAGGCGATGAGCCCGCTGTCCGCGAGCGCCGTGGTCACCGCCACGCAGAACCCCGCCATCCAGTTCACCAAGGCGGCCGACACCGCCACCTACACCCGTGCCGGCCAGGTGGTCACCTACACCCTCACGCTCAGCAACACCGGAAACGTCGACCTCACCGATGCCCGGATCAGCGACCCGCTGGACGGGCTGTCGGCCCCCTCCTGCAGCCCGGCCCAGGGGAGCACGCTGGCCCCGAAGGCCACCATGCGGTGCACCGCGAACTACACGATCAAACAGGCCGACATGGACAACCTGTCGCTGCCCAACACCGCCACCGGTGCGGCCACGGTTCCTGGCGGCACCCGCCTCACGCAGGACTCCTCGCGCACCCTCACCGCCACCCTCGCCCCGTCGGTCAACCTCACCAAGTCGGCCAGCCCCAACCCGGTCACCGCGGCGGGCCAGCTGGTCACCTACTCCTTCGTGGTCACCAACACCGGCAATGCCACCCTCTCGGGGGTCGCGGTGGCCGATCCGCTGCCCGGGCTGTCCGCCCCGACCTGCCCGCAGACCACCCTGGCTCCCGGCGACTCGACCACCTGCACCGCCACGATGACCACCACCCAGGCGCACATCGATGCGGGCCGGCTGGCCAACACCGCCACCGCCAGCGGCACCGACCCGGCCGGGACCACCGTCACCAAGCAGGCCAGCGCGGTGCTGCAGGTGACCCAGGACCCGGCCCTGACGCTGACCAAGACCGCCGACGTGGAGCGCGTCACCGCGGCGGGCCAGCAGGTCACCTACACCTTCGTGGTGCGCAACACGGGCAACACCACGATCAACCAGATCGCCGTCAGCGACCCGATGTTCAGCCCGAACGCGGTCTCCTGCCCGGCCTCCAGCCTGACCCCCGGGGCCAGCACCACCTGCACCCGCACCTGGACCGTCACCCAGGCCCAGATCGACGCCGGTGGCTTCACCAACACCGCCACCGCCACCGGTGCCACCGCCAGCGGCGCACCGGTGCCGCCGGCCACCGGAAGCGCCACGGTCGACGCCCCGGCCGATCCGTCCTGGACCTTCGTGAAGACCGCTGACGACACCACCGTCGACCGGATCGGGCAGACCGTCACCTACACCCTGGTGGTCACCAACACCGGCAACGTCACCCTGGACAACGTCTTCATGAGCGACCCCAAGGTGGGCCCGAACCGACTGTTCGACTGCTACGTGCTCAATGCCGATGGCTCGCGCTCGATGGACGCCCCGGGCGCCATCAGCCTGCTGCCGGGCCAGCAGAAGGTCTGCCACGGTGCTCGCACCTTCACCCAGCCTGACTTCGAGGTGCCGGATCCGGTGGCCGCCACCACCGGCATCGACTGGACCAACCAGGCCACGGTCAATGCCGTCACCCCGGACGGCACCGCGCTGCCCACGCTGTCCTCCAGCCCGGCGGCGGGGCAGCTGGCCGGCCCCACCACCGTCTACCTGGTCCCGAAGCCCGACTTCGAGATGACCAAGGTGGCCGACGTGAGCGGCTTCACCCACGCCGGGCAGCAGATCACCTACCAGATCACCGCCACCAACACCGGCAACGTGGAACTCAACGACGTCCGGGTGACCGACGTCCTCAGCCCGCTGCAGATGACCTGTGCCCCGGCGCTGGGCAGCACCCTGCAGCCGGGCGAGGTGATGCAGTGCACCGCCGTCTACACCTCCACCGTGGGTGACACCGGCGTCGGCGCGATCGTCAACTCCGCCAGCGCGCGGGGCACCGACAACCAGGGCGCCATCCACACCGCCACCGACGCCGCGGTGGTGGAACTGCGCTACGTGGGCGCTACCGGCATGGCGCTGGACAAGACCGCCAGCCCCTCGGTGGTCACCCGTGGCGGGCAGGAGGTCACCTACACCTTCACGGTGACCAACCTGGGTGAGTCCCTGCTCGACAACATCGTCCTCACCGACGGCATGGCCGGGCTCTCCGCGATCAACTGCCCGTCCACCAGCCTGGACCCGGCGGGCGACCAGATGAAGTGCACCGCCACCTACACCGTCACCCAGGCCGACATCGACCGCAAGAGCATCGTCAACACCGCCCGGCTCGAGGCCACCTCGGCCGGCCGGCAGCTCGACCCGACCACCGCCACCGCGACGGTGACCGCGCAGCACCAGCCGAGGCTGACGCTGGCCAAGACCGGGACGCCGCGCGACGCGGCCGTCGACACCGTGGGCGACCAGGTGGACTACAGCTTCACCGTCACCAACACCGGCAACGTGGCGATGGCAGACATCACCCTCACCGACCCGATGCCCGGCCTCAGCACGCCCACCTGCCAGGCGAACAGCCTGGCGCCGGGTGCCAGCACCACCTGCACCGCGACGCTGAGCGTCAACCAGGCCCAGCTGGACCAGCGCACCATCAGGAACACCGCCACGGTGAGCGCCTCGGACCTGGAGGGCAAGGCCTTCAGCGCCACCGCTGCAGCCCAGGTGCCCACCACCTGGGTCAGCGGCGTCACGCTGACCAAGACGGCCGACCCCACCGAGATCAGCCAGGTGGGCCAGGGCGTCACCTACACCTTCACCCAGACCAACACCGGTCGGGTCACCCTGTACGGCCTGCGGCTGGTCGACTCGCTCGCCGGCCGGATGACCACACCGGTCTGCACCCCCAGCACCACCCAGCTGGCCCCGGGGGCCAGCCGCACCTGCACCGCCAGCCTCACCGTCACCCAGGCCGACCTCGACGCCGGCGGCATCGTGAACGACGCTGGCCTGACCACCACGCTGCCCGATGCCAGCGTGGGCCCCCAGGCCCAGGCCAGCGCCGTCGTCACCGCGCAGCGCACCAGCTCCATCGAGGTCACCAAGAACGTCGACCAGGCCACCTACTCGCAGGTGGGCCAGCAGCTCAACTACACGATCGTGGTGCGCAACACCGGCAACGTCTCGGCCACCGGTGTCCAGGTGAGCGACTCGCTGCCCGGCATCTCCGCGCTGAGCTGCACCCCGGCCCTGGGCTCCACGCTCGGCGGTGCCGGGACACCCAACGACACCATGACCTGCACCACCTCCTACCAGGTCGGGCAGGCCGACCTCGACGCCAGGAGCGTCAGCAACACCGCCACTGCCACGGCGGGGTCGGCCACCGGGCCGCTGACCGACGACAGCGAGCCGGCGGTCTCCACGGCCCAGCTCGACTCGCGGATCGCCATGACCAAGTACGCCGACCCGAGCCAGGTGAGCGCGGCCGGCCAGGTGGTGACCTACACCTTCGAGGTGCGCAACACCGGCAATGCGACCGTCCATGACCTGACGGTCAGTGACGTCTTCACCCGCGGTGGCGACCTGGCCACGCTGACCCCCAGCTGCCCCCGAACCACCCTGGCGCCGACCGAGCAGACCACCTGCACCGTCAGCCACACGGTGACCCAGACCGACATCGACCAGGGCGTGCCGGCCCAGCAGCTGGGCCTGGCCAACACCGCCACCGCCAGCGCCACCGCCCCCGACGGGGCCACGGTCACCACCACCGATGCCACCGAGGTGCAGGTGGTGCAGAACCCGGCCATCACGATGGACAAGACGGTCAGCTCGGCCAAGACCGACGCCGCCGGGGAGCCCACCTACGACGCGGTCGGCGACGTGCTGCGCTACACCATCAAGATCACCAACACCGGCAACGTGACCGTGCTGGCCGGCGAGCTGACCGACCCCTTGCTCAGCAATGTCAGCTGTGACGCCTACAGCCTGGCTCCCGGCGGCGTGGCCACCTGCACCGGTGACTACACCGTCACGCAGCACGACATCGACGCGGGCACGGTGCACAACACGGCCACCGCCACCGCGCGCGACGAGGCCGGTGACCCGGTGCGGGCCCAGGACAGCGTCGACGTCGCCGCCCGGCTCGACTCCCGCCTCCTGCTGACCAAGACGGGCAGCCCCACCGGGGTCAGCACGCTCGGCGAGACGGTGACCTACACCTTCGTCGCCACCAATGCCGGCAACACCACGCTGTCGAATGTCTTCATCAGCGACCCGATCCCCAGCCTCAGCATGCCGCTGGTCTGCCGGGTCCGGGCCACCGACGGCACGACCCGGCCCGGTTCCGGGCCGGTCTCGCTGGCGCCGGGTGAGGTCAAGACCTGTACCGCGACGCGTCCGGCCAACCAGGCCGACATCGACGCCGGCATCATCACGAACACCGCCACCGTCACCGCCGACGACCCCGTGGGCCCGCTCGACCCGGTGGCCGCCTCCGCGGTGACCACGGTGGAGCAGACCCCCCGCCTGGAGACCACCAAGACCACCAGCCGCGCCGAGTACAGCCACGTCGGTGAGGTGGTGGGCTACACGATCACCGTCCGCAACACCGGCAACACCTCCGTGGCGGGCGTGCGGATCAGCGACAGCATGCTGGGGCTGACCGATCTGGTCTGCACCCCCGGGCAGGGCAGCACGCTGGGCGCGGGCCAGTCGATGAGCTGCACGACCAGCCACACCGTCACCCAGGCCGACATCGATGCCAGGTCGATCACCAACATCGCCTCGGCCAGCGGCACCGACCCGAAGGGAGCGAGCGTCACCGACGCCTCCGAACCGGTGGTCTCCACCGCGGTCCTGTCGCCCGGCATCGACCTGGTCAAGCGCGTCAACCCCAACTCGGTGCTCAGGGCCGGGGACCGGGTCACCTACACCTTCGTGGCCACCAACACCGGCAACACCACGCTCTACGGGGTGGAGATCAGCGACCCGCACCCGGGCCTGTCGGCCATCAGCTGCGACCAGGCAGCGGCGCCCTACCGGCTGCAGCCGGGCGGTGTCCTGGAGTGCACCGCCAGCTACCAGGTCACCCAGGAGGACATCGACGGGGCCCGTCCCGAAGCCGGCATCGGCATCGACAACACCGCCGGCGTGCGCGGCACCGACCCGGCGGGCACCGTCGTGGGCGACGAGGCCAGCACTACGCTGCAGGTGCAGCACCGGCCGTCCCTGGCGATGACCAAGGTGGCCTCGCCGGACACCTATGACGCCGTCGGTGACGAGATCACCTACACCTTCACGATCACCAACGACGGCAACGTGACGCTGCACGACCTGGACCTGACGGACCCGATGCCCAACATCTCGCCGATCACCTGCGACCGGGACCTGGCCGCAGACCTGCGACCCGGTGGGGTGGTCACCTGCACCATGACCAAGACCATCTACCAGGTGGGCCTCGACGTGGGCCAGATCAGCAACACCGCCACCGTCCACGGCCATGACCCCGACGGCGCCGAGAGCAGCCCCACCCAGGCCAGCGAGGTCATCACCGCGGTGCAGCAGCCCGCCATGACGCTGACCAAGGACAGCGACGTGGAGACCGTCAACGCGGTGGGCGACCCGGTCACCTACACCTTCGTGATGACCAACACCGGCAACGTGACGCTGTCCAATGTCTTCATCAGCGACCAGCTGCCCGGGCTGAGCAATCCCCTGGTCTGCACCATCACGGGGACCGACGGCAGCACCCGCGCCGGCAACGGGCCGGTCTCGGTGGCCCCGGGGGAGAAGAAGACCTGCACCGGCACCCGGCGCACCACCCAGACGGACCTGGACGCCGGCAGCATCGTCAACACCGCCCAGGTGGACGCCGGCTCGCCGAAGGGCCCCGTGGCACCGGTCACGGCCGGCAACACCGTGACGGCCGTGCAGAGCTCCTCCATCCTGCTGGAGAAGGCGGTCACGCCCACCCGGGTGGCCACGGCCGGTGACACCGTGACCTACACGCTGTCCATCACCAACACCGGCAGCGTCACGCTGCGCGACATCCGGATCCAGGACGACATGGCCGGGCTGGAGAACTTCCGCTGCGACGCGGTCGATCCGGGCGCAGACCCGAGCGCCCCGCTGGCCTACTCGCTGGCACCGCAGGGCACCATCCACTGCATGGCGGACAAGAAGGTCACCGCCGAGGAGATGAACCAGGCCCGACTGGTCAACACCGCCACGGTGCAGGCCACCAGCCCGGACCCGAAGCAGCCGACCGTCTCGTCCACCTCCAGCGCCACGCTGATCCCGGTCCACACCCCGAAGCTGGAGCTCACCAAGAGCGCCGGGCAGACGCTGGTCACCCGGGCCGGGCAGCAGGTGCCCTTCAGCTTCACCGTCACCAACACCGGCAACGTGGAGATCGCCCAGGTCAGCGTCAGCGATCCGCTGATCACCGAGGCCGTGGCCGCCGGCCGGGCCGGCAACAGCCTGCCGGTCTGCGCGCAGACCACGCTGGCCGTCGGCCAGGCCACCACCTGCACCGCCACCTATGTGGCCACCCAGGCCGACGTGGACGCGGGCCGGATCAACAACACGGCGGAGGCCACCGGCGTCGATCCGATCGGCGGGGACCCGGTGCAGCCCGGCACGGCCCAGGCCGAGGTGCCGGTGAGCCAGACGCCCCGGGTCTCGCTCACCAAGGACCCCGCCGACCGCGGCCAGGTGGCGGCGCTGGGGGACAACGTCCCCTTCACGCTGGTGCTGACCAATGACGGCAACGTGACCCTCAACGACGCCCGCGTCGATGACGGCTCGGAGGCGCTCACCTCGATCACCTGCCTCCCCGCCCAGCCGGCTGTGCTGGCCCCCGGACAGAAGATGACCTGCACCGCCAACGTGACCGCCGTCCAGGCCGACCTGGACGCCGGACAGGTCTACAACTACGCCTTCGGCAAGGCGAAGACCCCCACCGGGCAGGAGGTGGCGGAGGTCTCCGCCGACGCCACCGTGCCCACCGTCAAGGGCACCAGCTCGGCCACCTTCTCCAAGACGGCCGCCCCGGCTGCCGTCACCCAGGTGGGTGAGCAGGTCACCTACACCTTCACGGTCACCAATACCGGCACGCTGACCGTGTACAGCCCCTACGTCACCGACGAGCACCCCGGCCTGAGCGCCCTGGACTGCCGCCGGGACGCCTTCGACCCGCTCCCGCCGGGCAGGTCCTACGAGTGCACCGCCAGCTACACCGTCACCCAGGCCGACCTGGACGCGGGCCGGATCGACAACACCGCCTCGCTCGCGTGGACCGATCCCAGCACCTGGCAGCCCAGGCAGCTGACCGGCAAGGCCAGCGTGGCCGCCACGCAGAAGCCCGCGCTGGTGACCACCAAGACCTCCGACCGGAGCACGGTCAACGCGGCCGGCGACGTGGTCAACTACACCTTCCGCGTGGCCAACACCGGCAACGTGACCACCGAGTCCGTGCAGGTGAGCGATCCGCTGCCGGGGCTGTCCCCGCTGCGCTGCCTCGACGCGGGGGGCACCGCCATCGCCCTGCCCGCCACCATCGCGGCCGGCAGCAACATCGTCTGCCAGGCCAGCTACACCGTGACCCAGGACGACATGGACGCCGGTAGCGTGGTCAACACGGCGGCGGCCAGCGGACGCACCGCGCTGGGCCAGGCGGTCGGTTCCACCACGGGCGAGAGCGTCGTGGGCGTCAACCACGACCCCTCGATCCGGATGGCCAAGGTGGCCGACACCAGCCTGGTGCAGAAGGTGGGCGACAAGGTCACCTACACCGTCACCGCCACCAACACGGGCAACGTGAGCATCGCGCAGGCCACCATCACCGACCCGATGACCTTCGACTCCTGGTCCTGCCTCCCCGCCGCCGGGTCCAGCCTGGCGCCCCAGCAGACGATGACCTGCACCGGCGTCTACAGCGTCGTCCACAACGACCTGGAGGCCGGCCAGGTCACCAACCTGGCCAGCTTCACCGGCACCGACCCGGCGGGCCAGCAGATCAGCGGCGAGGCGGGCACCACCGTGTCCGCGCTCTACAACCCGAAGATGGCCTTCACCAAGGAGGTCTCCGCGCCCACCAACTGGAGGGCCGGCGACCTCATCACCTACACCTTCCACGTCAGCAATGTGGGCAACATGGACGCCTACCACGTCTTCGCCCGCGACACGATGGCGGACCTCTCCGCCACCACCTGCACCGTCGACGGCACCGGTGAGGTGGTCAGCCAGGACAACACCGAGGCCTTCCCGCCCGGTCTGTCGGTCACCTGCGTCGCCACCTACGTGGCCAAGCAGGCCGACGTGGACCGCGGCTTCGTCACCAACACGGCCACGCTGACCGCCTCGGAGGCCACTGGCCAGACCTTCCCCACCGAGGTCGCCAGCGCCACGACCGCCACCGAGCAGACCGCCTCCATGACGATGGACAAGTCCGCCGACGTGGCCCAGTACACCCGGGTGGGCCAGCAGATCGGCTACACCTTCACCATCACCAACACCGGCCAGCTCACGATCTCCGGCGGCCAGATCTCCGACCGGATGGCGGGCCTGGGCGCGATCTCCTGCGACACCTACGGCATCGCACCGGGGCAGGTGGCCACCTGTCGCGCCGGCTACGTCGTCACCCAGGCCGACATGGACCGCGGCAGCCTGCTCAACACGGCCAGCGCCCAGGGCCGCGATCCGCAGGGAGCGACCGTCGGGCCGGTCCAGGACAGCCTGGCCCTGAAGGCTGTCACGAGGCCGGAGCTGAGCCTGACCAAGCAGTCGCAGACCTCCCAGGTCACCCGTGCCGGTGAGGTGGTGCAGTTCACCCTGTCCGCCACGAACACCGGGGACGTGACCGCCTCCGACGTGACCGTGGCCGACCCGGGAGCCACCATCACCGGCTGTGACCAGGCCGTCCCGGCCAGCCTGCCGCCGGGGCAGAGCCTGAACTGCACCGTGGACTACGTGGTGACCCAGGACGACATCAACCGCGGCAGCCTGGTGAACACCGCCTCGGTGGAGGGCCTCGACCCGCACGGCGTCGCCATCCGCCGCGCCTTCGGCAGCCGTGCCGTGGCGGCCCAGCGCGCCGCCTCGGTGGAGCTCACCAAGCGGGCGGACAAGGCCACCTTCGACAGGTTGGGCGAGACGATCACCTACACCTTCACCGCCCGCAATTCCGGCAACACGACGCTCTTCGGCGCCACCATCAGCGACCCGATGGAGGGCCTCTCGGCGCTCACCTGCACGCCGGGCCAGCCGGCCGACCTGGATCCGGGTGAGGTGCTCACCTGCACCGCCACCTACCAGGTGAGCCAGGCGGACCTGGACCGTGGCACGCTGTCCACCACCGCCCACGTCGCCGCCGAGAACCTGGGTGGAAACCCGGACGACCCCGCCGACGACGTGACCGCCGAGGCGGACACCACGCTCACCGGCATCAGCCGCCCGGCGCTGGGCCTGGTCAAGACCACCGACACCGCGACGGTGGCCGCGCTGAGCGACACCATCACCTACAGCTTCGCGGTGACCAACACCGGCAACACGACGCTGCACGACGTCAAGGTCTCCGACCCCTTCACCGCGCAGGGCATGAGCCCGATCAGCTGCCCGGCCTCCAGCCTGGTGCCGGGGGAGACCATGACCTGCACCGCCACCTTCAACCCGGCGCAGAAGGACCTGGACGACGGCACGATCGTGAACCGCGCCACCGCCACCGGCATCGACCCGTTCAACAGCCCGGCCCAGCCGGGCGTGGGCACCGCCAGGGTCGCGGTGGACCAGAAGCCGGACTACAACCTCACGAAGTCCGCCGACCACGTGCTGGTCAGTGAGGTGGGCGAGCAGGTGCTCTACACCTTCATCGGCAAGAACACCGGCAATGTCACCCTGCACGTGGTGGAGATCAGCGACCCGCTGGAGGGCCTGCTGAAGCCGAATCCGGACAATGCCACCCCGTCCGAGGATCCCGGGCTGAGCTGCTACCCGGCTCTGCCGGCCGACCTGCCGCCCGGCGAGCAGGTGGTCTGCCGCGCCTTCTACCACGTCACCCAGGCCGACCTGGACCGTGGCCAGCTGGTCAACACTGCGGCCATCAACGGCCGGGACCCGAAGGGCAACAAGCTGCCAGAGAAGACCGCCGACGAGACCATCCAGACCGTGCCCTCGCAGACCAACATCGGCGTCACCAAGACCCCGGTGGTGGTGGACGCCTCCGCGCCCGGAGGGGAGCAGGGCAACACCCTGCTGGCCGACGAGGTGGGCGATGTCATCACCTATGTCTTCACCGTCGTGAACACCGGCAACCAGACGGCCACCGAGGTGACCCTGGACGACCCGATGTTCGCACCGGAGGAGATCTCCTGCGGACCGAACGGCTCGGTCCAGCTGCCCACCGTGCTGGGGCCCGAACAGGGCCTGCAGTGCACGGCCAGCCACACCGTGACCCAGGCTGACCTGGACGGCACCAGCCCCCACCGGAGGGCGAAGCTCGCCACCTACGACCAGATCGAGGCCCCGGACGGTCAGACGGTGCCCGTCCCGGTCTTCGACGGCGACGAGCCGGTGCTGGGGGACGACGATCCGCGCCAGACCACCGAGCCCAGCATCTTCAACCGGGCCGCGGTCTCCGCCACCCTGCCGGGCGTCCGTGACCCGCAGACCGGCCAGACCGGTGCACCGCGCCGGGTGCACCAGATCGGCGAGGCCGCCGTCCCGGTGGCCACCGAGCCCTCCTTCACCCTCACCAAGCAGGCCGACCGGTCGGACTTCTCCGCGGTGGGCGACCCGATCAGCTATGGCTTCACGCTGACCAATACCGGCACCACGACGCTGAGCGGCCTGGTCTTCATCGACCCGCTGCTGGCGGGAGCCGAGGGTGACGAGCAGGCGGCCTGTCTGGACACCGACGGCCAGCCGCTGGACATGTCCACGGTGACCGTCGCGCCCGGGGCCAGCTTCACCTGCCGCCCGGCCGCCTACCGGGTGACCCAGGCCGACCTGGACCGTGGCCGGATCGACAACCAGGTGACGGCGGTCGCCGTCAGTCCGTCCGTCGTGCCCGGCGAGACTGTCGCCCTGGACCCGCAGACGGCGCGACACACGGTCGCGGCCACCCAACAGCCCTCGCTGAGCTTCACCAAGAGCAGCGATGCCACCGGTCGGGTGCTGCCCGGCACCGTGGTGACCTATACCTTCGCCATGGCCAACATCGGCAATGTCACGACCGTGGTCAACCAGCTCTCCGACCAGCTCGAGGGGCTCTCGGTGCCGGTCTGCGAGAAGCCGCTGCCCGCCACCCTGGCGCCCGGCGAAACCAACACCTGCACCGCTGGCTACACGGTGACCGACGCCGATGCCGACGCCGGCACGGTGGACAACACCGCGCAGGTTGGCGTCGCCGACCCGGCCGGTGACCCGGTGACCGTGCCCCCGTCCAGCGCGGTCGTCGAGGTGGAGGGCAGCCCCTCGGTGACGCTGGTCAAGGCCGCGGACCTGCGCGACACCAACGGCGACGAGCTGGGCCAGGCCGGGGAGCAGGTGGCCTACACCATCTCGGCCACCAATACCGGCAACGTCACGCTGCGCGAGGCGGTGCTGAGCGACCCGATGCTGGGCTCGGCGATGAGCTGCACGCCGGCTCAGACCGAACCGCTGGCGCCGGGTGCCGTCCGCACCTGCGTCGGCATCCACACCATCACCGCCGACGAAGCCGCCGCTGGGCTGCTCTCCAACACCGCCAGCTTCAGCGCCCCGGCCTTGTGCCAGGGGCCCATGGCCGGTGGGGAACTGGTGATGCAGGCCGCGTCGACCTCCTGCCCGCCGGTGCGGGTGACGGCCTCGATCGCCACCTCGGTGATCCCGCCGGTTCCCACCCCGCCGGCTCCGACCCCTCCGGTCCCGACCCCGCCGACGGCCGCCCCGTCGGCTCCGACCCCGCCGGCGGCCACCCCGTCGGCTTCCACCCCGCCGGCGGCGCAGCCGGCCGCCAACCCGCCGGCGCACCCCACCCTGCCCAACACCGGATCCGACGTCCCGGCCTGGCTGCTGGCCCTAGGCTTGCTGCTGACCGCGGCCGGTGTGGTCCTCATCGCCCGCAAGAAGAAGGAGAACGCGTGACCATCCCCCGTACGTCCGCAACCCTCGTCGCCTCCGCCCTCGTGGCAGCCACCGCCCTGGCCGGCTGCACCTCCACGGAGGAGACGAAGGAGACGACCACCACCACGGCTGCCCCCACCGTGACGGCGCCGCCGCTGCCCAAGGAGCCCACCTTCGCCGGGACCCCGGCCGGCGCGGTGATGGACGTCAAGGTGGTGGACTGCCCCACCGACCCGGGGGAGCGCACCGCGAAGCTGGAACTCACCAATTCCAGCAAGAAGCCGCGTGACTACGCGATCATGGTGATCTGGCTGAAGAACGGCTCCGGTACCCCGCTGGGCTCCACCCTGGTGCAGCACAAGGCCGCCGCGCCGGGCAAGAAGACCACGCTGAGCGCCAAGGCCAAGGTGGTCGAGAAGGCGGACAAGTGCGTGCTGAACGTCAAGGCAGGGACCCTCAAGTAGTGTCCGGCGCCATCTCCACCCGCCGCCGCCGGGGCGCCTCGCCCACGACGGTGGTGGGTCTGGTGCTGCTGCTGGTCGGCCTGTCCATCCTGGGCTGGGCTGCCTGGCAGTTCTTCGGCACCAACATCACCTCGCGTCGCCAGGCCGAGCAGACCACCGCCCAGCTGCAGCAGCAGTGGCGCACCGCCGACGCGAAGACGCCGGAGTTCTCCAGCGCCGACGGCCAGCCGGTCGCCCTGCTGCGCATCCCGGACCTGGGCCCGGACCACCAGTGGCCGGTCCTGGCCGGCACCTCCACCGATGCGCTCTCCCAGGGTGTGGGCTGGTACGCCGACACCGCCGGGCCCGGCCAGGTGGGCAACTTCGCCGTGGCCGGCCACCGGGTCACCCACGGCGAACCCTTCCGGCGCCTGCTGGAGCTCAAGCAGGGCTCCACAGTGGTGGTGGAGACCCGTGACTCCGTCTACACCTATGCCCTCGACAATGCGCCGCGCGAGCTGACCGTGGCCGACACCGCCTCCTGGGTGCTGGACCCGGTACCCGGCAGGCCCGCGCAGAAGCCCAGCCGCGAACTGATCACCCTGACCACCTGTCAGGACCTCTTCCACTCGCCGGACCGCTCGGTGGCCTTCGGGCACCTGGTGTCCAAGACGGACAAGAAGCCGGCCCGCTAGCACTAGCCTTGCTGCCATGACCGACCGCGAAGAGCTCATCGAGCACGTCAAGCAGCTGGCCGTGGTGCACGGCCGCGTCACCCTGGCCAGCGGCAAGCAGGCCGACTACTACGTCGACATGCGCCGCGTCACCCTCGACGGCGCCGCCTCCCCGTTGGTGGGCCGCGTGATGCGCGAGCTGGTGGCCGACTGGGACTTCGACGCCGTGGGCGGCCTGACCCTGGGCGCCGACCCGGTGGCCACCGCCATGCTGCACGCCGCGGCTGCCCAGGGCGGCCGGCTCGACGCCTACGTGGTGCGCAAGGCGGAGAAGGCGCACGGCATGCAGCGCCGCATCGAGGGCACCGAGGTGGCCGGGCGACGCGTGCTCGTCGTCGAGGACACCTCCACCACCGGAGGCTCCGCGCTGACCGCCGTGGAGGCGGTGCGCGAGGCCGGTGGCGAGGTGGTGGGTGTCGCCTGCGTCGTGGACCGCAACACCGGTGCCCGCGAGGCGATCGAGGCGCAGGGCCTGCCCTACCGCTTCGCCGTCGGGCTGGCCGACCTGGGCCTGTGAGCCGTACGCGCTGGGCGTAGCGCGCGCCCCGACGCCGGGGCCCGGCCACCGGTTAGTGTGGTCACGAGCTTCCTAGAGAGTGGAGATTGCCATGGGTTGGACCCTCCTGCTGGTGCTGCTGGGCATTCTGGTGCTGGCCGGCGTGCTGTTCATCGCGCCGTACAACTCCTTCATCCGGCAGCGCAACGTGATCCAGGAGTCCTGGCGCCAGGTCGACGTCGAGCTGAACCGCCGCTACGAGCTGATCCCGAACCTGGTGGAGACCGTGCGCGCCTATGCCGGTCATGAGCGCAACACCATCGAGGAGATCACCCGGCTGCGCTCCCAGGCGATGCAGCTGGCCCAGGCGAACCCGGGCGAGACGCCCGACCCGCAGCGCGCCCAGGTTGAGGAGCAGCTGACCGGGGCCGTGCGCGGCCTGATGGTCAGCGTCGAGGCCTACCCGGAGCTCCGCAGCAACCAGAACTTCGCCGAGCTGCAGCGCGAGCTGACCAACACCGAGGACCGGATCGCGGCGGGGCGTCGCTTCTACAACGCCAACGTGCGCGCCTACAACACCAAGGTCGAGTCGGTGCCCAGCAATGTGGTGGCCAACATGTTCGGCTTCAGGAAGGCCACCTACTTCGAGGTGAACGACCAGGCCGTGCGCCAGGCCCCGGACGTGAACTTCGGCGAGATCTCCTACCGTGGTGACCCCGAGACCACCCTTCGCCCCGGCGTGAACCAGGTGGCCGCCGACGCGCCCGCGGAGCTGCCCAACCCGCAGTCGCAGCCCGCGCAGCCCACCGTCACCTGGAACGAGCCGACGCAGCAGCGGATGCCCGACGAGCAGCAGCGCTGAGGCGCGGCCACACACTGTCGCAGGGCCCTGACCTCTTCGGTCGGGGCCCTGCGTCGTGCTGGGCTGGTGTGGCGCAGCAGACCACGTGAGGAGATGCAGATGCAGCAGGAGACGAGGCCGGACTGGCGGGTGATGGAAGTCGACGAGCTGTGGGCCCTGGTGCCGCCCGTCGACGGCCGACCCGCGCTGGTGGCGGTGGACGGCCGCTCCGGCTCCGGCAAGACCACCTTCGCCACCCGGCTGGCCACGCGCCCCGGCGTGGTCCTGCTGCACACCGACGACATCGCCTGGCACCACTCCTTCTTCGACTGGCACGCCAACCTGGCCCGCCACGTGCTGCAGCCGCTGCGGCAGGGGCAGGCGGTGGCCCATCGGCCGCAGGCCTGGATCGATCGGGGGCGAGAGGGTGCCATGGAGGTGCCGGCCGGGGCCACGGCCGTCGTGGTGGAGGGGGTGAGTGCCTCGCATCGGCGGCTGGACGGCTTGTTCGACCTGGCGCTGTGGGTGGAGACCGACCCGCGCGAGGCACACCGCCGCTGCGTCGAGCGCGACGGGATCGAGGAGCTCGACTTCATCGCCGAATGGGATGCGGCCGAGGTGCCATTCCTGGCCGCTGATGCGCCCTGGCGACGCGCCGACCTGCTGGTGGACGGGGATCCCCGGCTGCCGCACGATCCGGCCCGCCAGGTGGTGGTGGCCCGCCCGTCCTGGCCACAGACGACGACGCCCCCGTCGCGATGACGGGGGTGCCGGTGCAGCGGAAGGTGGCGAGGATCAGTCCTCGACCACCTCGTTGACGGTGCGGGCGGTCTCGGCCAGGCCGGCCGCGCGGGCCTTGCGCTTCTCGTTCCACCACTCGAAGATCATCGGGACCAGCGAGATCAGCACGATCAGGATCAGCACCAGGTCGATGTTGTTGCCGATGAAGGCCACATTGCCCAGCAGGTAACCCATCAGCGTCACGCCCCAGACCCAGATGACGCCACCGATGGCGGTCCAGGTGATGAAGTGGCGGAAGTTCATGCCCGCAGCACCGGCCACCATGGTGACGAAGGTGCGCACGAAGGGCACGAAGCGGCCCAGCACCAGCGCCTTGGAGCCGTAGCGCTCGAAGAAGTCGTTGGCCTGGCCCAGGTGCTTCTCGCTGAAGATCTTGCCGAAGACGTTGTCGCGCGGCTTGAACAGCCAGGGCGAGATGAACTTGCCGACGTAGTAGCCGGCGATGTTGCCACCGATGGCGAACAAGGTCATCAGCGAGCAGGCGACGACCAGCACCATCGGCTTGGACATGGAGCCGAAGGTGATCGACGGCGGGTTCATGGCGATGAACATGCCCACCGTGAACAGCAGCGAGTCGCCCGGCAGCACCGGGAAGATGGCGCACTCGATGAACAGGATCAGCGCCACGCCCCACAGCGCCCAGTTGCCCAGGTTGTGGATCAGGGTGGCGGGATCGAGCCAGTCGGGCATCAGCATGGGCGTCAGCAGCAGGCTGGAGATCAGGGGATTCACGCTGTCAGGCTAACCTCTGGGACTGTGACGAGCCTGAGCAGCGAGCGGCCCGGGCCTGTGGGCCAGGAGCCCGACGATCCCACCGCACCGAGCCATGGTGTGGGGCCGCATCCGCAGCCCTGGCCCGAGGACCAGCGGCTCGATCCGGAACTGCTGGCCGCGGGGGACCGACGCAATGTGCTGGACCGCTACCGCTACTGGCGCCTGGAGGCGATCGTCGCGGAGCTCGACCGGCACCGCCACCCGCTGCACGTGGCCATCCAGAACTGGGAGCACGACTTCAACATCGGCTCCATGGTGCGCACCGCCAATGCCTTCAACGTCGCCGGCGTGCACATCGTGGGACGGCGACGCTGGAACCGTCGCGGCGCCATGGTCACCGACCGCTACCTGCACGTCCACCACCACCCCGACGTGGCCTCGCTGCAGGCCTGGACCGCCGAGCGGCAGATCACCCTGGTGGGCGTCGACAACCTGCCCGGCTCGGTGCCGCTGGAGAGCACCATGCTGCCGCGCGACTGCTGCCTGGTCTTCGGCTCCGAGGGTCCGGGCCTGACCGAGGAGATGGTCGCGGCCTGCGCCAGCCTGGTGGCGATCAGCCAGTACGGCTCCACCCGCTCGATCAATGCCGGCGCCGCTGCCGCGATCACCATGTACCACTGGGCGCTGCAGCACGCGCAGGCCTGATCCGCCCTGGACCTGCGCGCCCTCCGGGATCAGCGGCGCGCGGCCAGTCGCCGGGTGAAGGCTGCCTCGGTGAGCACCTCGCGGTTCACCACGAAGCTTGGCTCCTGCCCCGTGGACACCGCCAGGATGGCGTCGATGCAGGAATTCCCGTTGCCCAGGCTCATCTCCGAGGTCCAGGCCAGGCTGTGCGGTGCCAGGGTCACGTTGTCGAGCTGCTCAATGCCGGAGGTCTGGGGCTCCTCCTCGAAGACGTCCAGCCCGGCGGCGCGGATCGTGCCATCGGTGAGCGCCGCGATGAGCGCCTGCTCGTCGACGATCGGCCCGCGGGCCACGTTGAGCACCACCGAGGTCGGCCTCATCCGCGACAGGAAGTCGGCGTCGACGAAGTGATGGGTGTCCGGGGTGAGCGCCGCCATCACCACCAGGGCATCGCTGCGACGAGCCAGCTCTTCCCGGTCCACCAGCTCGACGCCCAGCTCGGCGGCGCGCTCGGCAGGGCAGAAGGGGTCGAAGCCCACCACCGTGACGTCGAAGGGAGCCAGCAGCCGCACCAGCTCGCCGCCGGTGTTGCCGACGCCCATCAGCCCGATGGTGAGGCCGTTGAGGCCGGTGCCCATCAGCCCGGTGCGCTCGGCCCAGCGGTGCTCGCGCACCAGCCGGTCCTTAGCCACCAGGTTGTGCAGCACGGCCAGCAGCAGGGCGAGGGCGGCCGTGGCGACGGGTCGCCGGGCACCATCGGGGGTGATGGTCACCGCGACGCCTTGGCGGGTGCAGGCGGTCAGGTCCACCGCGTCGTAGCCCACGCCGAAGCGGGCCAGCAGCAGGGGAGAGGGGGTGCCCTCCCGGAAGGAGTCGGCCGTCACGGCCGGGGCGGCGAAGAGCACCGCGTCATAGGGGGCCAGGTCCTCGGGCGAGAAGGCCGCCGGGGCGCTCGCCATGTATTCCCAATCGATCCCCGCCTCGTCCAGCCTGCCCAGGCCGATGTCGCCCCAGACATTGCGACCCTCGGACAGGAAGTCGGCCGAGACGCCGACGCGGAAGCCCGGCATCACAGCACGGCGATCGGGTTGATCGGGCCGCCGGTGCCGCGGGGCACGTTGAGCGGGGCCAGGGTGAACATGAAGCGGTACTGGTTCTCCGCCCGGCAGGCCGCCGACAGCGCCTCCAGGTCCAGGTTGTCCAGCAGCGGGATGCCCATGGCGGTGATCGCCAGGATGTGGATCGGGGAGCCGATGCCGGGCGTGGGGGAGGGGCGCACGTCGCTGTCCCCGTCGCCGCCCAGCACGCTGATCCGGCGTTCGGCCAGCAGCGGCATGGCATCCACGTGCAGGCCCGCTGCGCCGTCGACGTCAGGATTCCAGGGTCCCAGCGCGGCGCGACGGGCGAACTGCCCGCTGCGCACCAGCACGGCATCGCCCGGCTTGATCTCAACACCCAGCGCCTTCTCGCACTCCAGGATGTCCTCGGCATGGAAGGCGGTGCCCGGCTCGATCCAGTCCTTGCCCGCCACCGCGGCGAAGTCCAGCAGGACACCGCAGGTGACCAGGTGGCCCAGCGCGGCGACGTCGCCGAAGCCGGCGCCGGTGGCGTCCACCTCGCCGCGGGCCGAGTGGCCGTCGAAGAGCTCACCGCGGTAGGCGATGTGGCTCAGGGCGTCCAGGTGGGAGACCGACTTGCCGTGGAAGGCGACGCCCAGGAAGTCCTTGTTGCAGGTGGGTTCCGGGGGCTCGCGGTCACCCAGCTCCACCATCATGTGCAGGGCGGGCTGCGGGTTGTCGACCTCGGCGACGGTGTTCCACGGCAGCGCCATGCCCACGGAGGTGCCGGAGCGCACCAGGGAGGCGGCCTCGCGGGCCTTCTCGGGGCCCACCTCGTTCCACGCGCCCCGGGCGGGCTCGTCGTACTGGTCCCAGCGCTTGAGCTGCTCGTAGACCTGGTCGAAATCGGCCTGGGAGACGGTCGGCTGGTTGGCGAAACGCTCGCTCATCGCGGGGGACTCCTTCGTCGGGTACTTGCCGGTCACCCTAGTCCACTCCAATACTCTGTACCAGAGCCAAAATGCTGGACACGATGGACTGCGACAGATCTCACTCGCCCGACCGTGGCGTAGCCTTGGCCACCCGACGGTCGCACCCCGGCCGAGGCAACCAGGAGGTTCCCGTGGCAACCAGCAGTGTTCCCGCCCTCGCCCGCGCCATGCGGATCGTCGACCTTCTCGCCGGGGAGGGGCAGCCGGGCCTCGGGGTCACGGAGATCGCCAACCGGACCGGCATCGCCAAGTCCACCACCGCCCTGCTGTGCACCGCGCTGGAGGAGGAGGGGATGCTGCGGCGGCACGGCAACCACTACCGCCTCGGGCGTCGCTTCCTCGGCCTGGCCGGCGACTACCTCGCCACCGTGGACCAGCTGGGCGACTTCTACGACGAGGTGCGCCGCCAGCCGCTGATGTCCACCCAGGCAGCCCGGCTCGCGCTGCTCGACGGCACCGACGTGATCTACCTGGCCCGCTACGAGGTGGGCCACACCCGCCGGCTCAGCGGCGCCATCGGCGATCGTTTCCCCGCCTCGATCACCGCCACCGGCAAGGCCATGCTGTCCACCCTGCCGCCCGGTGCCGTCGAGGACCGCTACCGCGGCAAGCTCTTCCCCCGCTTCACCGAGCGCAGCATCCAGTCGCTGCCCGAGCTGGAGCAGGACCTGGCGCTGGTGCGCGAGCGCGGCTATGCGCTGGACGATGAGGAGACCAACCTGGGGCAGGTCTGCGTGGCGCTCCCGGTGGTGAACGTGCCCGGGGAGGTGGCCCAGCTCTCGGTGAGCACCACGGTCTCCAAGGAGCTCTTCACCCAGACCCCGGTCGAGGTCTTCGTCGCGGAGCTGCGCCAGGTGGTCGAGATCTTCGAGAACCCGCTGGCCGACCGCTCCTTCTGAGGGCCCGCCCCATCAGCGGCGTCTGCGGCGCCCCGGTGCACGGCTGGGGTGTGCACTTGCTCACTGCCTGAGCCCACGTCCTGACCGAATCTGGTCGGCGCTCTTGCCTGCCGTGCCCATCGCGGTCCAGAATCATGGACAACATCCAACAGGATGGACAGCGAAGCGCAGCGCAGCGCGACGAGAGGACCACCATGGCCGAAGTCCCACTGATCGAGATCACGGGTCTGGTGAAGCAGTTCGGGGCCACCCAGGCGCTCAAGGGCGTCGACTTCACCCTGCAGCCGCACAGCATCCATGCCCTGCTGGGGCAGAACGGTGCCGGCAAGTCCACCTTGATCAAGGTGCTCTCCGGCCTGTACCCGCCCACCGAGGGCCAGGTGAAGGTGCTCGGGCACGAGCTCGGCACCCCGGAGGCCTCCCGTGCGATGTCCTTCATCCACCAGGACCTCGGCCTGGTGGAGGCGATGAGCGTCGCCGAGAACGTCGCCCTCGACACCGACTACCCCCGCCGTGGTGGCCTGATCAGCTGGCGCCAGGTGCGCTCCCAGGCCGAGCAGGCGCTGGCCCTGGTGGACCTGGACATCGACCCCGACATGCTGGTGGCCGACCTGACGCGCGCCGAGCGCTCGCTGGTGGCGATCGCCCGGGCCCTGTCCGCCGACGCCCCGGTCCTGGTCCTCGACGAGCCCACCGCCTCGCTGCCGGCCGCCGACTCCCAGCGGCTCTTCGACGTGCTCAAGGGCCTCAAGGAGCAGGGCCGCGGCATGATCTACGTCTCCCACCGCCTCGACGAGGTCTTCGCCATCGCCGACTCGGTCACCGTCTTCCGCGACGGCCGCCTGGTGCACGCCGGCGGCATCGAGGACAAGACGCCCCAGGAACTGGTGGTGGACATCGTCGGCAGCAAGCCGCGCACCTACACCTCGCGGATCAATGTCCAGGAGCGCCCCGTCGTGCTCGAGGGGGAGCGGCTGCTGGCCGGCCCCGCCGGCCCGGTGAGCTTCCAGGTGCACGCCGGTGAGGTGCTCGGCATGGTCGGGCTGACCGGTGCCGGCCACGTCCAGGTGGGACGCGCCGTCGCCGGCGCCTTCCCCATCCATGGCGGCCGGATGGCGCTGCAGGGCCAGCCCTATGCCCCGGCGAACCCGGCCCAGGCCGTCGACCTCGGCGTCGGCTTCGTCACCTCCAACCGGATGGAGGAGGGGATGGCGCCCGAGATGAGCGTGGGCGAGAACTTCCTGGCCAACCTGCGGCCCTTGGGCAAGCGGCTGCTCTCCTGGAACAGCCCCCGCTCCGACGAGGCCCTGGCCAGCCGGCTCACCGAGACCTACGGCGTGCTGCCCAACAATCCCTACCTCCCCATCGCCACCCTCTCGGGCGGCAACCAGCAGAAGGTGATGGTGGGCCGCTGGCTCTCCGCGGACCGCACCGTCATCGTGCTGGAGGAGCCCACCGCCGGCGTCGACGTCGGCGCCAAGGCGGACATCTACCGCCTGCTGGAGTCCTCGCTGGACGCCGGTCTGGGCGTGCTGCTGGTCAGCACCGACTTCGAGGAGGTCGCCAGCGTCGCCCACCGCGCGCTGGTCTTCGTCCAGGGGAAGGTGACCGAGGAGCTCTCCGCCGACCGGCTCACCGTCAGCAACCTCACCGCCGCCAGTTCCGGCGCCAACCTCGTGACCACACACTGAGCAGGAGTCCCACCACCATGTCCCAAGCAACCACCGCCAGGCCGGCGCGCAGGCGTCGCAGCGGCTCCTTCGTCGGAACCTACGGCCTTCTCGTGCTGGCCGTCGCGCTCTTCGTGGTCTTCGCCATCGCGCTGCCCGGCACCTTCCTCACCCGTTCCAACCTGAACGCCATCCTTGGGGCGAACTCGATCCCGGCCCTGCTGGCGCTGGGCGCCATGATCCCGATCGCGACCGGCAAGTTCGACGTCTCGATCGGCTACACCCTGGGCCTGGCCCATGTGCTGATGATGGTGCTGGTGGTGCGCGGCGTGCACTGGGTGCTCGCCGCCCTGCTGGTGCTGCTGCTGATGACCTGCGTCGGTGTGGTCAACGGCCTGCTGGTGGAGCTCGGCAAGATCGACTCCTTCGTCGCCACCCTGGGCACCGGCTCGGTGCTCTACGCGATCACCGGCGCCATCACCAATGGCGCCCGCGTGGTGCCCGGCAGCACCGGCCTGCCCGACTGGTTCACCGACCTGTACGACTCCACCTTCTTCGGCATCCCGGTCTCGGCCTGGTACGTGGCCATAGCCGCGCTGGTGCTCTGGGTGGTGCTGGAACGCACCCCGCTGGGCCGCTACTTCTACGTGCTCGGCTCCAACCAGCGCGCCGCCGACCTGATCGGCCTGCCCACCCGCCGATACTCCGTCTACGCCTTCGCCACCTGCTCCTTCCTGGTGGGCTGCGCCGGCGTCCTGCTGGCCTCGCAGCAGCAGATCGGCAACCCCTCGGTGGGCTCGGAGTACATGCTCCCGGCCTTCGTGGCCGCCCTGCTGGGCAGCACCGTGATCAAGCCCGGCCGCCCCAACTCGGCCGGCACCATCGTCGCGGTCGTGACGCTGGCGATCGGCCTGGCCGGCATCGGCCAGCTCGGCGCCAACTTCTGGGTCAACCCGCTCTTCAACGGCGTGACCCTGCTGATCGCCGTCGGCCTGGCCGGCTGGAGCGCGCGTCGCAAGCTGATGGCCGGCGTGGCCGCCAACAAGGCCGTCGACGCCACCCCGCCGCCCGGTGCCACCGGTCTGCGCACCCCCGACGACCAGCTGCGCGACACCACCGGGGCGCACGCCTCGGCCACCCCCGTCATCTCGCCGGACGATCCCGCCGGCCCCACCGCCTGAACCGGCACCCACGAAAGGCTCACCATGTCTCGTCCTCCACGCCCCGTCCTGCAGGGCTGCGCCGTGCTGCTGGCCGGTTCGCTGATGTTCACCGGCTGCACCCGCGGCTCCCAGGTCCGCAAGGAGCGCGCCGCCGGTACCGCCTCGGCCAGTGGCTGCCAGGCTGCCGTCGACAAGGCGCGTGCCGCCGTCGAGAAGGCCAGCGCCAAGGACGCCCCCTGGGACGGACCGACCACCGGCCCCAAGGCCCAGGCCGGCAAGACCATCGTCTACGTCGCCCAGTCCATGCAGAACCCCGGCGTGGCAGGGGTGGCCGCCGGCCTGGAGCAGGCCTCGAAGGCGATCGGCTGGACCCTCAAGTCGATCGACGGGCAGGGAACCCCGGCCGGCATCCAGAACGCCTTCAACCAGGCGCTGGCGCTGAACCCCGACGGCATCGTCATCGGCGGCTTCGACCCCAACACGACGGCCAACCAGGTGGCGCAGGCCAATGCCGCCAAGATCCCGCTGGTGGGCTGGCAGGCGCTGGCCACCCCCGGCCCGAGCACCAGCCCCAAGCTGTTCACCAATGTCACCACCAAGGTGGACGACGTGGCCAAGATCAGTGCGGACTACATCATCGACCAGTCCAATGGCGATGCCGGCGTGGTCATCTTCACCGACTCCTCGATCCCCTTCGCCGAGGGCAAGAGCCAGATGATCAAGAAGGAGCTGGAGACCTGCAGCACGATCAAGCTGCTCAAGTACGACAACATCCCGCTGGCCGACGTGGCCGCCCGGATGCCGGCCGAGACCAATGCCCTGCTCAGCAGCATGGGTGACAAGTGGACCTACTCGGTGGCGATCAACGACGTCTACTTCGAGAACGCCACCGCGGCCTTCCGCCAGGCCGGACGCACCGCGGCCACGGCACCGGTCAACGTGGGCGCCGGCGACGGTGACGCCGCCGCCCTGACCCGGATCCGGACCGGTGACTTCCAGGCCGCCACGGTGCCCTCGCCGCTGCGCTCCGAGGGCTGGCAGATCGTCGACGAGCTGAACCGCGCCTTCGCCGGGGAGCAGGCCTCCGGCTACGTGCCGCAGGTGCACGTGGCCACCCAGGAGAACAGCACCGAGGACAACTTCTGGGATCCGGTGGGCTACGACGCGGCCTACAAGAAGATCTGGGGCAAGTAGCCACCACGACGACGGGGCCCGCCCGGATGCCTGGCATCCGGGCGGGCCCCCTTGCGTCGTTGCGGGATCAGGCCGTGCGGCCCTGCTCCACCCATTCCTGGATCACCGCGGTGTCGGCCTCGCCGCGGCCGGCCTCCACGAGGCCCTCGACGGCCGCGAGGATCGGGCCCACCACGAGCGAGTCGGTGCCGGTGGCCTCGGCCTCGGCCAGGTAGGCCTTGAGGTCCTTGACCCAGAACCAGAGCGGGCCGGAGGGGGAGTAGTCCTTGGTGGCGAAGCGGGTGGCCTTGTCCTTGAGCACCGCGCTGCCGGCATAGCCGCCCTGCAGCAGGTCGAACATCTGGGCCACGTCCAGCCCGGAGCGCTCTGCCACCACGCTGGCCTCGGCGATGGCGGTGATGGTGGCGGCCACGATGGCCTGGTTGCAGGCCTTGGCCACCTCGCCGGCGCCCAGCGGGCCCAGGTGGAGCGCGGTGCCGGTCAGGTTCAGCACCTCCAGCACGGGGGCGACCAGCTCGTCGGCCCCGCCGACCATGATCGACAGGGTGCCGGCCTCGGCGCCCACCTGCCCGCCGGAGACTGGGGCGTCCACGACGTGCAGCAGACCGCCCGAGGCCTCGGCCAGCGAGGCGTCCAGCTCGCGCACGTCGGTGGCGGCCACGCTGGAGCAGACCACCAGCGTGACGGGATGCTCCAGGCCCGCCAGCAGGCCGTCGGGTCCCTCGCAGACCTGTCGGACGTGCTGGATGGCGGGGACCATGCAGATCACCAGGTCGCACCCGGCGGCGAGCTCGCGGGCCGTGGCGGCCCACCGGGCCCCCTGGTCCATCAGCGGACGGGCCTTCTCGTCGGTGCGGTCGTTCAGCACCAGGGCGTCGTCCGGGCCCAGCCCGGCGAGGATGTGGCGGGCCATCGGGGCGCCCATGGTCCCGAGTCCGATGAATCCGACGGTGGTCATGCCTGCTCCTGTAGGTGGAAGGGGACGGCCACGATGCCGTCGACAGGGCTGAATCTACGCTCCCGACGGCGCGCAGAACAGAGAAAAGTCACAATTTGTTCATCCCATTGAACGTGGTTCAGCAGAGTGTTACGTTTCTCGTGCCGCGCGACGAGGCGTGGCCACAGCACCACGGAGCATCCATGAGCAACGAAGCACCGGCCGCCCGTGCCGGAATGACCGATGCGGAGTACGCGGACAACCTGCGCCGCGCCACCCTGGCGAGCTCGATCGGCTCGGCCCTGGAGTACTACGACTTCGCCCTCTACGGCCTGTCGGCCTCCCTGATCTTCGGCACCCTGTTCTTCCCCGAGTTCGGTGGCGCCAAGGGCACGATGGCCTCCTTCGCGGTCCTCGGCGTGGGCTTCCTGGCCCGCCCGCTGGGCGGCCTGATCTTCGGCACCCTGGGCGACAAGATCGGCCGCAAGTGGGTGCTCATGGTCACCATCGCCCTGATGGGTGGCAGCTCCACCGCGATCGGCCTGCTGCCCACCGCCCACCAGCTGCCCAACCCCTCCTGGCTGGCCCCCGGCCTGCTGGTGCTGATGCGCCTGCTGCAGGGCCTCGGCGCCGGGGCCGAGCAGGCGGGCTCCACGGTGCTGATGGCCGAGTACGGCCCGCGCAAGCGCCGCGGCTTCTTCGCCGCCCTGCCCTTCGTCGGCATCCAGGCCGGCACCCTCCTGGCCTCGGCCGTCTTCTGGGCCGTCAGCCAGGCCAGCGACGAGATCCTGCTCGGCTGGTTGTGGCGTGTGCCCTTCCTGGTGAGCTTCGTGCTGATCGGCATCGCCGTCTGGATCCGCTCCCGGTTGCGGGAGACCCCCACCTACATCGAGCTGGAGAAGCACGAGCAGGTGGAGGAGAACCCGCTGGGAGAGCTCTTCCGCAACTCCTGGCCCTCGGTCATCAAGGGCATCGGCCTGCGAATGGCCGAGAACGGTGGCTCCTACCTGTACTCCAACCTGGCCGTCACCTTCATGGTCTACTACGGCGTCACCAAGGGCGTCGGCGCGCTGGCCGTGGCCGCCGCCAGCATCATCGGCATCTTCTCGGTGCCGCTGATGGGCAAGCTGTCCGACAGCTGGGGTCGCGTGCCGGTCTACCGGATGGGCTCGCTGATCCTGCTCGCCCTGAGCTTCCCGGGCTGGTACCTGCTCACCAAGGGCAATCCCTGGCTCAGCATCCTGATCGTCGCGCTGTCCATCGGCTTCGGCGTGAACACCATGCTCGGCGCCCAGTGCGCCCTGCTGCCCGAGATGTTCGGCGCCCAGCACCGCTACGTTGGTGTTGCCGTGGCCCGTGAGTTCTCGGCAGTGCTGGCCGGTGGTCTCGGCCCCTTCATCGGCATGTGGCTGCTGGGTCGCACGGACTACGCCTGGTGGGTGGGTGGCACCTATGTCGCCGCGCTGTGCGTGATCACCTTCCTGACCACCTTCGTCACCCCGGAGACCGCCGGGCGCGACGTCACCCTCACCCTCGACGCCCACAAGGGCGAGGACCGCACGATCGGACTGGAGCTGCAGCGATGACCAACCTCTTCGACATCACCGGGCGCACCGCCTTCGTCACCGGGAGCTCGCGTGGCCTGGGCCACGCGCTGGCC
Source organism: Luteococcus peritonei (assembly GCF_039526385.1). Taxonomy (NCBI): domain Bacteria; kingdom Bacillati; phylum Actinomycetota; class Actinomycetes; order Propionibacteriales; family Propionibacteriaceae; genus Luteococcus; species Luteococcus peritonei. The sequence continues at coordinate 227,384 of NZ_BAAAIX010000007.1, forward strand.
ACCGGGCTGGCCGAGGCCGGGGCGAACGTGGTCCTGCACGGCCGTGGGGGCGACACCCTGGAGCAGGCCGCCGAGCGGCTGCGTGCCCTGGGCCAGGGCGCCATCGCCACCGTCAGCTTCGACGTCACCGACGCCGCCGCCGTCGAGGAGGGGGTGGGCCGACTGATCGCCGAGCACGGCTGCCCCGAGATCCTGGTCAACAATGCCGGCGTCCAGCGCCGTGCCCCGATCACCGAGTTCGCCGCCCAGGACTGGGACGACGTGGTGGCCACCAACCTGTCCAGCGCCTTCTACGTGAGCCAGCCTGTGGCCCGTGCCATGAGCGAGCGCGGCTCGGGCAAGATCATCAACATCGGCTCGGTGCAGTCCATGCTGGCGCGCCAGACCATCGCCCCCTACTCGGCCTCCAAGGGCGGCATCGTGATGCTCACCAAGGGCATGGCCGCGGACCTGGCCCGCTTCAACATCCAGGTCAATGCCATCTCGCCCGGCTACTTCGCCACCGAGATGAACCGCGACCTGTGGACCGACGAGGCCTTCAACACCTGGGTCATCAACCGCACCCCGGCGCAGCGCTGGGGCCGCTTCGAGGAGCTGGTGGGAGCGCTGGTCTTCCTGGCCTCCGATGCCTCCAGCTTCGTGTCGGGCCAGAACATCTTCGTCGACGGCGGCATGACCTCCGTGGTCTGAGCCGCACCACCCCACACCCAGCACGCGTCCAGGAAGGCAGCACCATGAAGTCGGTGGTCATCAACGGCAAGCTCGACATCGCCACCAGCGAGGTCCCCACCCCGGAGCCCGAGCCGGGCCAGGTCCGGCTGCGGATGGCCTATGCCGGCATCTGCGGCTCGGACCTGCACTACTACTTCGAGGGCGCCAACGGTGCCTTCGTCGTGAAGGAGCCGCTGGTGCCCGGCCACGAGGTGAGCGGCACCGTGGACCTCGATCCCAGCGGCACCTGGGCGGTTGGCACCCCGGTCACGCTGCACCCGGCCACCTTCGGCGAGAGCCGCCCCGGCATCGAGGACCGTCCCCACCTGTGGCCCAACGGCGCCTACCTGGGCTCCGCCTCCACCTGGCCCCACACCCAGGGTGGAGCCAGCGAGTACATGCTGGTCCGGCTGGACCAGCTGCGGGCCCTGCCCGAGGGGCTCGACCTGCGTACCGCCGCACTGGCCGAGCCGCTCGCGGTGGCCCTGCACGCCGTCGCCATCGCCGGGGGAGTGGAGGGCGCCAGGGTGCTGGTCTCCGGCTCCGGGCCGATCGGCCTGCTGGCCGCCGCCGCGGCCCTGGCCCTGGGCGCGCAGGAGGTCACCTGCTCCGACGTGATCGACGAGGCCCTGGAGCGGGCGAGCGGGATGGGAGCCCAGCGGGTGGTCAATGTCACCCGGGAGAAGCTTCCCGAGGAGTACTTCGACGTGGTGCTGGAGTGCTCCGGCGCCCCGGTGGCCACCAATGCGGCGCTGCTGGCGCTGCGCCGAGCCGGCATCCTGGTCCAGGTGGGCATGATGCCCTCGGGTCCGCAGGGCATCGACGTGGCCACCCTGGTGAGCCGCGAGCTTCAGCTGCGCGGCACCTTCCGTTTCAACGACGAGGTGGACCAGGCGGTGCAGCTGCTGGCCGAGCGGCCCTCCATCGCCGAGGTGATCACCCACGTCGTCGAGGCCGACGAGGCCGCCGAGGCCTTCGCCACCGCGAAGGACTCACGTCGCTCCGGCAAGGTGCTGCTGGACCTGTGGAACGAGGCCTGAGGTGCGTCTGGCCAGGATCGACACCCCGGACGGCCCCCGTCCCGTCGTCGCCGACGGCGATGTCTGGGCGGTGGTGACCGACCTGTTCGCCCAGCCGCTGGTGCGCACCGGCGAGACCCATCCCGTCGAGGGCACCAGGCTGCTGGCGCCCGTCGAGCCGCGCATCGTGCTCGGCATGGCGCACAACGGCGCTCCCGGCGACCGGGAGATCCCGCGGCAGGCCTTCATGAAGTCGGCCCGCACCGTCGTCGGCCCCGGCGATCCGATCGAGGTGGATGCCTCACTGGGCACCATCAACGGCGAGGGTGAGCTGGTGCTGGTGGTGGGACGCCGCTCCCGCCACCTGGACGACGAACAGGCCGCCGCCCACGTGCTGGGCTGGACCATCGGCAATGACGTCACCAATACCGAGCAGGACGACGAGAAGGCCACCCAGGTGAAGAACGGGGACGGCTACACCCCACTGGGGCCGTGGATCGAGACCGAGCTGCCCCAGGCCCTCGACCTGGCCATGACCATGTACCGCAACGGTCAGCAGGTGGCCGCCGCCCGCACCAGCCAGCTGGCCTGGAATCCCTACGAGGTCTTCAGCTACCTGACCCGGTACATGACCCTGGACGCCGGGGACGTGATCCTGACCGGCTCGCCCGCCACCTTCTTCCCGATCGTGGCCGGCGACCAGTGCCGTTGCGAGCTGGAGGGCATCGGCAGCCTGGACAATCCCGTGGTCGCGGCCCGATGACCGGCCTGGAGCAGGAGGGTGCGGGCGAGCAGCAGGAGCTGGTCGAGCTGAACCGACGCATCGGCGAGGCCGAGTCGGCCGCCGACCGCGACTTCTTCGAGGCCCTGCTCTGCGAGCAGTTCGTGATGCAGCGGCCCACCGGACGGCTCGACGACCGCGCCGCCCTGCTGGACGGGCTGGCCACCGGGGCGGTGCGTCGCACCGAACAGGTGAAGGTGCAGACCTTCGGGGAGCGCCGGGCCGTCGTCACCTGCCTGGTCACCAAGTGGCAGGAGACAGAGGGCGGGGCCACCGGGCCCGGCGCCGATGCCGCCTGCTTCCACAACCTGAGAGTATTCATCCGGGACGGGCACGCCGCGCCCTGGAGACTGCTGGCCTGGCTCAACGAGCCGCATCCCACCCGCTGAAGGAGCACCGCCATGACCCTCGACCGCCTCCGCGTCGCCGTCGTCACCCCGCTGAGCGACGAGAATGCCGACCTGATCCGCCAGGCGGATCCCCGCATCGAGCTGGTGCTGGAGCAGGACCTGCTGCCCCCGATGCGCTTCCCCGGCGACCACAACGGCGACCCGGCCTTCACCCGCACCCCTGAGCAGCAGGCCCGCTACGAGCAGCTCTGCGACTCCGCCGACGCCCTGTACGGCATCCCGGACACAAACCCGGCTGCCCTGGCCCGCACCGCGGCCGCCAATCCCGGCCTCAAGTGGGTGCACACCATGGCCGCCGGCGGTGGCTCGCAGGTCAAGGCCGCCCAGCTCCCCGAGGAGCAGCTGCAGCGCATCGAGTTCACCACCTCCGCCGGCGCCCACAGCCAGACCCTGGCCGAGTTCGCGGTCTTCGGCGTGATGTGCGGTGCCAAGGACCTGCCCCGGCTGCAGGCGCTGCAGGCCGAGCGCACCTGGGCCGACCGCTGGGCCATGAGGCAGGTCTTCCAGATGACCGTGCTGGTGGTGGGCATGGGCCACATCGGGCGCGAGACCTCCCGGCTCTTCCACGCCCTGGGTGCCCGGGTGATCGGCGTGAACCGCACCGTGCGCGAGGTGGAGGGCGTCGAGCAGATCTTCGGCGTCGACCAGCTCGCCGAGGTCATCGGCCAGGCGGATGCCGTCATCAACTGCCTGCCCGAGGCCACCGACACCACCGGCCTGATCAGCGCCGAGGTGCTGGCCCAGGTCAAGCCGGGGGCCATCTTCGTCTCCACCGGTCGTGGCACCTGCGTCGACGAGCAGGCCCTGGTGCAGGCCCTGTCCGACGGGCGCATCTCCTTCGCGGCGCTCGACGTCTTCGCGGTCGAGCCGCTGCCTGCCGACAGCCCGCTGTGGGCCATGCCCCATGTGGTCATCGCGCCCCACACCGGCGCCCTGAACGACCAGGAGGACGTGCTGATCGCCAGGCTCTTCGCGGACAATGCCCGGCGTCTGCTGGACGGCGAGGAGCTGGCGAACCGCGTCGACAAGGTCAAGTTCTACTGATGAGCGATGCCGTCGAGGAGGACCGCAGCCCGGCGCCCGCCGTGACCCGGGCCGCGGCCATCCTGCGCCTGCTGGCCCAGGAGGGCCCGCTCGGGCTCACCGAGATCGCCCGCACCCTGGAGCTGGCCAAGTCCTCAACGCTGAACCTGATGGTGGCCCTGGAGCAGGCCGAGCTGGTGCGCAAGGACGGCGCCGCCTACTGCCTGGGACGGGCCACGGTGGAGCTGGGCGGGGCCTATGTGCGCGGCTTCGACGTGGTGCGGGAGTTCCACCGGCTGGTGGCCGCCGACCAGGTGCTGAGCGAGCAGCTGCTGCACCTGGCCGTGCTGCACGACAGCGAGGTGCTCTACCTGGCCCGCCACGCCGGCCTGCACCCCTGGCGGATGTCGGCCAACGTCGGCGACCGCTTCCCGGCCTCCATCACCGCGGTGGGCAATGTCCTGCTGGCGCAGCTCGACGAGGCCCAGGTGCGCGCCAGCTTCAGCGAGCCGAGCAGCCTGCCGGTGTGGACCGAGCACTCCACCCGCACCGTCGACCAGCTGCTGGCCAAGCTGGAGCAGGTCCGCGAGCGGGGCTGGGCTGTCGACGACCGCGAGACCAACCCGGGGGTCTACGGCATCGCGGTGCTGGTGCCTCCGCGCAAGCCCGGGGACGTGGAGATGGCGCTGGGCACCTCGATGATGCACCACGTGGCGGACCAGGCGGCCCGCGAGCAGATGCTGGAGCGGCTGCTCGCCGCCCGCGACGAGCTGTCGGTGCCGCGTCGGCTCAACGGGCTGTGAGGTGGGGGAGGCCGGACGCACCGGCGGGCCCACTGGTACGCTGTGCATACCACCGTGCCAACTGGACTGACAGGGACTGATCCGTGAGCGACGAGGAAGCACCCATCACCACCAAGCGCGAGCAGGTGCGCACCATCCTGGAGCGCCGGATCCGCGAGGAGCTGCACGCCGGCGACGCGATCGCCTCGGAGCGGGAGCTGGTGCAGCAGCTGGGGGTCAGCCGCGTCACGGTGCGCCAGGCGATCAGCGACCTGGTGGACGCGGGTGTGCTGGAGCGCACCCAGGGCAAGGGAACCTATGTCACCGGACCGCAGGTGAACTCCCGGCTGCACCTGATGAGTTTCAGCCGCGAGATGCGCGCCCGCGGCCTGCAGCCGCGCACCGAGGTGCTCAGCGCCGAGGCCGAGCCGGCCGACGAGCGGGTGGCGGCCGCGCTGCGGATCGCCGTGGGTGACGAGGTGGTGCGGCTGGAGCGGATCCGGCTGGCCGATGACACCCCGATGGCCCACGAGGTGGGCTGGTATCCCAGCGCCATGTTCCCCGACCTGCTGGCGCACAAGCTGAACTTCGTCTACGACCTGCTGGCCGACCACTACGGCGTGGTGGCCACCAGCGGGGAGCAGAACGTCTCCGCCGAGTCCGCCGACGCCGACCGCGCCCGGATCCTGGGCATCGCCCGGCGGGCGCCCCTGCTGGTCACCGAACGCTCCACCTACGCCGGCGACCGGGTGATGGAGTACTCCACCAGCTGGTATCGCGGAGACCGCTACCGGATCCACTCCACCATCCGTCCCCGCGAGTCGATGGCCGATGTGCTCGGTGGCCAGGGGGACGGCGAGCCGGTGGACATCGCCGACCATGCCGTGGTGGAGGCGCCCCCGGCACGCCGAGCGACGGGGGCGGTCCGCGCGTGAGCGGCGCCTACGATGGGCCCATGACCGAGTACGCGGCCCCCGGGGCCGAGACCGCCCCGGCGGTCGGGCCCACCGCACCGGCCGTCGACCACTGGCCGCACTCCTCGCCCTACACCTACGTGGTGGCCTTCAACCCGGTGCCGATGGCCAATGCCGTGGCCACCCTGGGCAGCAAGCTGGCCCGCTCGGTGCTGTGGACCGTGCTGGGTGCCGCCGTGTGGACCGGCATCTGGTGGACCCAGCGCGACTCCTGGGGCACCCCCTGGCTGCTGGTGGCCGGCTACGGCATCAGCCTGCTGCTGATCCTCATCACCCTGGTCCGGCTGCTGGTGGCGCGCCGCAAGCTGCGCAGGATCGGCTCGGGCCCGGCGCTCGAGTCCAGCCAGTTCGGCCTGCGGCTGCACACCCTGGAGGGGGCCGTGCTGGAGCTGGCCTGGCCCCAGGTGGCGCGGCTGCGTACCGCCGGGCTCAAGGTGGGCTCGGGGCCCGAACTGGTGGTGGAGGCCCTGCAGGGCAAGGTCTGGTCCATGCCGCTCAGCTTCCTCGACGCGCTCCCGGGCACCATCGACGGCGGCCTGCGCGCCACCTCCGGTGGCCGCTTCGGGCTGGACCTCAGCGGCCTCGACGCCCTGTTCTGAGACGGCGGGTCCAGCCGCTGACCCCGCTGGTGCGCCGCGCCGGGTTCTTTGGGATAGTGGAGGTGCGCAACACCGCTATCCAGAGAAAGAGGCAGACAATGCCAGTCGCATCACCTGAGGTCTACGCCGAGATGTTCGAGCGGGCCAAGGCCGGAAAGTTCGCCTACCCCGCCATCAACGTGACGTCCTCCCAGACCGCCAACGCCGCCCTGCAGGGCTTCGCGGAGGCCGGCTCGGACGGCATCCTGCAGGTCTCCACCGGTGGCGCCGAGTACGCGTCGGGCCCCACCGTCAAGAACATGGTGACCGGTGCCGTTGCCCTGGCCGACTACATCCGTGAGGTCGCCAAGAACTACCCGATCAATGTCGGCCTGCACACCGACCACTGCCCCGAGCCCAAGCTCGACGGCTACGTCCGCCCGCTGCTGAAGCTCTCGGCCGAACGCGTCGCCCAGGGCCAGGACCCGATCTTCAACTCCCACATGTGGGACGGCTCCGCCCTCGACGACGTCGAGAAGAACCTGCAGATCGCCGAGGAGCTGCTGGCCCAGACCAAGGCCAACCACCAGATCCTCGAGATCGAGATCGGCGCCGTGGGTGGCGAGGAGGACGGTGTCGTCGGCGAGATCAACGACAAGCTGTACACCTCCGTCGAGGACGCCATGCGCACCGCCGAGGTCCTCGGCCTGGGTGAGAAGGGCATCTACCTGACCGCCTTCACCTTCGGCAACGTGCACGGCGTCTACAAGCCGGGCAACGTGAAGCTGCGCCCCGAGATCCTCAAGGACATCCAGGAGGCCGTCGGCGCCAAGCACGGCCAGGAGAAGCCCTTCGCGCTGGTCTTCCACGGCGGCTCCGGCTCCACCGAGCAGGAGATCAGCGATGCCGTGGACTTCGGCGTCGTGAAGATGAACGTCGACACCGACACCCAGTACGCCTTCACCCGCCCCGTCGTGGAGCACATGATGAAGAACTACGACGGCGTGCTCAAGATCGACGGCGAGATCGGCAACAAGAAGCAGTACGACCCCCGCGCCTGGGGCAAGAGCGCCGAGGCCGGCATGGCCGCTCGCATCGTCGAGGCCTGCCAGCAGCTGCGTTCGGCCGGCACCAGCGGCAAGTGACGCACCCGTTGGCCTGAACCACCACGTACGACGGCGGCGGCCGGTCCCCTCGGGGGCCGGCCGCCGTTCGTCGCCCAGCGCAGCGCTTGTCGGGTGCCGTGGGCTGGCTAGGCTGGCTCCATGTCAGTCGTGAAGATCAATGCCATCGACGTCCCTGAGGGTGCCGGAGCCGAGCTGGAGCGCCGCTTCAGCCAGCGGGCGGGCGTCATCGACGCCGAGCCGGGCTTCCTGGGCTTCCAGCTGCTGCGCCCGGTGGCGGGGGAGAGCCGCTACTTCGTGGTGACCCACTGGGCCGACGACGCCTCCTACGAGGCCTGGCGCGACGGTCAGGGCCGCGCTGCCCACAAGGGTGAGCACGGCCGCCCGGTGGCCAGCGGGGCCAGCCTGCTGGAGTTCGAGGTGGTCATGGACGTGGCGCCGCGGGGCTGAGGCCCCACGCGCCCCCCGGGCCTCACCAGGCGCCGACGCCGCCACCACCCAGGCCCTCGCGGGGGGCCTCCTCGACCGCGCCCAGCGGCCTGGCCTTGGCCCGGGCGGCCGCGACCTCCGGGGCCACCTCCCCGTCGGCATTGCGAGGGGTCCAGCCCTGCGCCGTGTTCCACTCGCTGCCGCAGCCGCCGCAGGCGAAGACCTGCAGCCCCTCGTCCACCTCGTCGGTGGGCTTCCAGTCGCACTTGCCCTGGCAGTCGTTGTGCTTGAGTTCACGCGTCATGGGCCCGATTCTGTCATGGCCACGGGGTCGGCACGGTGGCCCCGTGAGGCTCTCTCGATGTCGAGGTATGACCACAGACAAGGGGCTTTGTGAGAGCGTGCACAAATGTCCACCCCGCCTGTGCTTCCCGAGGGGGGCATGGAAGGATGGAGTCATGAGTCCGCGAAAGATTGGCGTAACCGAGGTCGCCCTCCGCGACGCGCACCAGAGCCTGATGGCCACCCGCATGGCCATGGAGGACATGGTCGATGCCTGTGCCGACATCGATGCTGCCGGCTACTGGAGCGTCGAGTGCTGGGGCGGCGCAACCTTCGATTCCTGCATCCGATTCCTCAACGAAGACCCGTGGGAGCGGCTGCGCACCTTCCGCAAGCTGCTGCCCAACAGCAAGCTGCAGATGCTGCTGCGTGGCCAGAACCTGCTGGGCTACCGCCACTACGAGGACCTCGTGGTGGACAAGTTCGTGGAGAAGTCCGCCGAGAACGGCATGGACGTCTTCCGTGTCTTCGACGCCCTGAACGACCCGCGCAACATGGAGCAGGCGATGAAGGCGGTGAAGGCCACGGGCAAGCACGCCCAGGGCACGATCTGCTACACCATCAGCCCGCTGCACACCACCGAGGGCTACGTGAAGCTCGCCGGCCAGCTGCTCGACATGGGCGCCGACTCCATCGCCTTCAAGGACATGGCCGCCCTGCTCAAGCCGCAGCCCGCCTACGACATCATCCGGGGCATCAAGGAGACCTACGGCGAGGACACCCAGATCAACGTCCACTGCCACTCCACCACCGGTGTCACCCTGGTCACCCTGATGAAGGCCATCGAGGCCGGTGCCGACGTGGTCGACACCGCCATCAGCTCGATGTCGCTCGGCCCGGGCCACAACCCCACCGAGAGCCTCGTCGAGATGCTCGAGGGCACCGAGTACACCACCGGGCTGGACATGGACCGGCTGATCAGCATCCGCGACCACTTCGCCACGGTGCGCCCCAAGTACAAGGAGTTCGAGTCGGCCACCCTGGTGGACACCGACATCTTCCGCAGCCAGATCCCCGGCGGCATGCTCTCCAACATGGAGAGCCAGCTCAAGGCCCAGGGTGCGGGCGACCGCATCAAGGAGGTCATGGAGGAGGTGCCGCTGGTCAAGAAGGACGCCGGCTACCCGCCGCTGGTGACCCCGTCCAGCCAGATCGTCGGCACCCAGGCCGTCTTCAACGTCCTGATGGGCCGCTACAAGGTGATGACCGGCGAGTTCGCCGACCTGATGCTCGGCTACTACGGCGAGTGCATCGGCGAGCGCAACCCCGAGGTCGTCGAGATGGCCAAGGCGCAGGCGAAGAAGGAGCCGATCACCGGCCGTCCCGCCGACCTGCTCGACCCCGAGTGGGAGAAGCTGACCGAGGACGCCGAGGCGCTGCCGGGCTACAACGGCACCGAGGAGGACGTGCTCACCAATGCCATGTTCCCCGGCGTCGCCCCGAAGTTCTTCGCCTCTCGTCACGACGGGCCCAAGAATGTCGGCAAGACCGACGCCCAGCTCAAGCAGGAGGCCGAGGCGGCCGCCGGCAAGGCGAAGGCCGTGCAGGGTCCCATCCAGTACAACGTCACGTTCGACGGGCGCTCGCACAGCGTCAAGGTCGAGCCCGCCTGATCGTCGAAGGGAACCAGGAACAATGGCCAAGCACACCATGGCAGAGCGCATCGAGCAGCTCGCCCAGGAACGGGCGCGCGTCGAGGCGGGCGGTGGCGAGAAGCGCATCGCCAAGCAGCACGAGAAGGGCGCGATGACCGCGCGTGAGCGCGTCACCAACCTGCTCGACGAGGGCACGCTGCTGGAGGACGGTGCCTTCCGCAAGAACCGCACCACCTTCTTCGGCATGGACAAGGCGGACATGCCCGCCGACGGCGTCATCACCGGCGCCGGCGCGGTCCTGGGCCGTCCGGTCCACTTCGCCAGCCAGGACTTCACCGTCGCCGGTGGCTCCGCGGGCGAAACCCACAACATCAAGGTCGCCGAGGCCATGCACGCCTCGCTCGACACCGGCACGCCCTTCATCTTCATCAACGACTCGGGCGGCGCCCGGGTCCAGGAGGGCATCGACTCGCTGTCCGGCTACGGCAAGGTCTTCTACGAGAACGTCCTACTGTCGGGCGTCGTGCCGCAGATCTCGATCATCGCCGGCCCCTGCGCCGGTGGCGCGGTCTACTCCCCGGCGCTGACCGACTTCATCATCCAGACCCGCAAGGCCCACATGTTCATCACGGGCCCGGGCGTGATCAAGCAGGTCACCGGCGAGGATGTCACCCAGGACGAGCTCGGCGGTGCCGACGCCCAGATGTCCTCCGGCGTGGTCTCCTTCGTGGCCGACGACGACGAGCAGGCGCTGCTGATCGCCAAGAAGTTGCTCAGCTTCCTGCCGCAGAACAATGCCGAGGACGCCCCGATCGTCGACCCGGTCGACGACGTCTCGCCCAACCAGAAGCTCCGCGACATCGTGCCCGACGAGGGCAACAAGGGATACGACGTGCGCGAGGTGATCCGCGAGATCGTGGACCGTGGCGACTTCCTCGAGGTGCGCGCCGGCTGGGCGCAGAACCTGGTGGTCGGCTTCGGCCGCGTCGTGGGCCGCACCGTGGGCTTCATCGCCAACAACCCCTCGGTGATGTCCGGCGTGCTGGACATCGACAGCTCCGACAAGGGCTCGATGTTCATCCGCTTCTGCAATGCCTTCAACATCCCGGTGGTCAACCTGGTCGACGTCCCCGGCTTCCTGCCGGGCGTGGCCCAGGAGCGGGGCGGCATCATCCGCCACGGCGCCAAGATGCTCTACGCCTACTCCGCCGCGACGGTGCCGAAGATCACCATCGTGATGCGCAAGGCCTACGGCGGCTCCTACCTGGCCATGTGCTCCAAGGACCTGGGTGCCGACAAGGTCTTCGCCTGGCCCAGCGCCGAGATCGCCGTGATGGGCGCCGAGGGTGCGGCCGCGGTGGTCTTCCGCCGCGAGATCGCCGAGGCGGAGAACCCCGAGGAGCGCCGCAAGGAGCTCGTCGAGGAGTACCGCGACACCTTCTCGACGCCGTACATGGCGGCCGCCCGCGGCCAGGTGGACGACATCATCGACCCGGCCGACACCCGTCGCCAGATCGCGCTGAGCCTGGAGATGCTGGCCACCAAGCGCCAGATCCGCCCGGCCAAGAAGCACGGCCTCGAGCCGGCCTGATCGGGGGATGGCAATGGAGAACACCGAACAGCTCGAGGCGCTGGTCGCCGAGCTCTCGCAGCGCCTGGAGGCGCTCGAGGGCGAGGTGGCCACGCTGAAGGCCAACCAGCAGATCCCCGACGACGTGATGGTGGCCATCTCGGCCGCCGTCGCCGCCTACCTGGGTCACAAGGCCACCGTGAAGGCCGTCCGCCTCAAGACGGGCCGCAACTGGTCCACCGAGTCCCGAGGCCGCGTCCACAACCGTTCGGTCAAGTGACCGTCCCAATCAGGAGAGAGAAGCCATGAAGCTCAAGGTGACCGTCAACGGGACGGACTACCTCATCGACGTCGAGGTGGAGGAGGAGCAGCAGCAGACGCTGAGCCCCATCATCATCGGCGGCGTCAACACCGGCAACAACCCGATCCCCACCCGCGCCTCGATGCCGGCCGCGAGCTCCAATGCGGTCGTCGCACCCCTGGCCGGCTCCGTGGCCCGGATCCAGGTCAAGGAGGGTGACGCGATCACCGCCGGCCAGGTGCTGGTGGTGCTCGAGGCCATGAAGATGGAGACCGAGATCACCGCTCCCGGCGACGGCACGGTGGGCACCATCCTGGTGGAGGCAGGCCAGGCCGTGCAGGGTGGGCAGGCGCTCATCGAGCTGGTCTGACCCGACGAAGTTGGTCAATTGACTAGATACCTGAAGGATGTCTGACCCGCCCCGAGATTCGTTGTGCAGCTGGGATTCCTAGGTATAACGTCTGTCATACCAACACCGGTTGCGGATGTTGGGGTTCAACATCCAAGTGGGGGATGTGCGTGAAGCCGCAAGGTGGAACGCGAACAACGCAAGAGCAGTGGCGAGGCCTGGGGCCTCGCCACTGTTCTGTTTCTGGGGTAGTCCCGCCCGATGGCTTGGGGCGGCATCACGTCAGGCTGTCTAACTAGACAACCTGACTAGTAAGCGCTACTGTCTAGTCATGCCCGTGAACCCCTGGCCCAGCGAATGGCTCCGCGGCCTGCTCACCCTCGCCGTGCTGCGGGTGCTAGCCGACGGCCCCACCTATGGCTACGAGATCGCCGCTCGTCTCGAGGAGGGTGGTTTCGGCCTGGTCAAGGGAGGCTCGCTCTACCCGCTGCTGAGTCGCCTGGAGGTGGCTGGCCATGTCAGCACCGAATGGCGCGAGGGGCAGGGCGGACCCGGTCGCAAGTACTTCCTGCTCACCGACCAGGGCCGTCAGGAGTTCACGCGGCAGGCCCAGCAGTGGCGCGACTTCAGCTCCACCACCGACCACTTCCTGGTGCCCTTCCCCGGCGCCGGGTCCGTCCCCGAGAACGAGGAATGACGATGGACAAGACCACCACCCACTGGTTCGACGAGATGGTGACCGAGCTGCGCCTGCGCGACGTGCGCGGCGACGCCATCGGCGACGCGGTCGCCGAGGTGGAGAGCCACTGCCAGGAGGCGGGCGAGACGCCGCAGGAGATGTTCGGTGATCCTCGTGACTACGCGCGTCGGCTCGCCTTCCCCGAGCAGCAGATGGTGACCCGCAGCGCGGGGCAGTGGCTGGCGCTGCTGGCCCCGATGCTGCTGGGCGGCCTGGGCCTGTTGCTGGCCGGTCCCACCGGCTCCGCGCTGGCTGCCGGGCGCGACGTGCAGGTCAGCTGGGGTGAGCTCGCCTCGCTGCTGCTGATGTGCCTGTTCGCGGCCGGCGTGGTGCGCTGGACCCATGCCATCGTCCAGCAGCGGCTGCGCGGCATCCTCTTCTTCACCGGCGCCGTGACCGTGGCCGCCATGCTTCCCCCCATCCTGCTCACCAGCGTCGCCGTGCGGCTGCCGGTGACCGTGGCCGCAGTTCTCGCCATCGCCCTGCAGCTGGCCTGCCTGGTGGGGATGTACCGCCGCATGGACGACTGGGATGACCCGCTGGTGGATCCCCGTGGCTCGACCAGCCCGGTGGACCGGCACCCGGCCGTGAGCCGCGCCATGATCCGCCTGCTGCCCTGGATGTTCCCGGTGGCGGCCGCGGTCTTCGCGCTGATGGCCTGGGTGGTGGGCTGAGCCGGCGGATGCCGTCCACCCGTCGTCGTGGGAGGACTGCCGCTCCGGCAGGCGAGTAGCGTGGCGACGGCCCCATCGGTCGGCAGAGGAGAAGACGTGAAGACCTGGCAGCGCTACGTGGCGATCGGCGACTCCTTCAGTGAGGGGATGTGCGACCCCGATCCCAGCCGCGAGAACTCCTACCTGGGCTGGACTGACCGGCTGGCCCACCTGCTCGCCGCAGACGCGCGTGAGGCGGGCCATGATCTGGCCTATGCCAACCTCGCCATCCGCGGCCGGCTGCTCGACGACATCCTGGGACGCCAGCTCCCGCTCGCGCTGGAGCTCAAGCCCGACCTGGTCAGCCTGGTGGGTGGCGGCAACGACGTGCTGCGCCCCGGTTCCGACGTCGACGCGCTCTCGCAGCGGATGGAGCAGGCCGTGGTGCAGCTGCGCAGCGCCGGCATCGACGTGCTGATGGCCACCCCCACGGACCCGAAGGAGGCGCCGCTGCTGCGCGCCACCCGGTCGCGCTGCGCCATCTACCTCGCGAATCTGCACACCATTGCCCGGCGCCACGGCTGCGCCCTGGTGGACCAGTGGGGCCTGGACGAGATCAAGGACTGGCGGATGTGGGCCGAGGACCGGCTGCACATGACCCCCGAGGGGCACGTCCGGGTGGCGCTGGCGGCCTACGAGGCGCTCGGCGGCGACCCCTCGGACCGGCCCGAGGCGCTGCCGCCCGCCGCGCCCGTGGGACGCGCCCAGTGGCTGCGCGAGAACGCCCAGTGGGCCCGCGAGTACGTGCGCCCGTGGGTGCACCGCCGCCTCACCGGCCGCTCCTCGGGCGACGGGCTCAGCGCCAAGCGGCCCGAGCTGGTGGTCGTCGATCCCGACGAGCAGCTGCCCACCCCGCGCTTCTGAGCGAGGGGCCGGCCGCCCGGACGCTCCGTTCAGCCCTCGCGGTGCACCTTGTGGTTGGCGGCCTGGGCGCGGGGACGAACCACCATCCGGTCGACGTTCACGTGCGCCGGCCGCGAGGCCATCCAGCCGATGCACTCGGCGATGTCCTCGGCCACCAGCGGCTCCGCGACGCCGGCGTAGACCGCGTCCGCCCTGGCCTGGTCGCCGTGGAAGCGGGTCAGGCTGAACTCCTCGGTGCGCACCATGCCGGGGGAGACCTCGCAGACCCGTACCGGGCGGGCCACCAGTTCCAGGCGCAGCGCACCCACCATCGAGCGCTCGGCCGACTTGGCACCGCAGTACCCGGCGCCGCCCTCGTAGGGCGCCTCGGCGGCGGTCGAGGTGACGAAGACCACGGTGCCGGCTGCTGACTCCAGGGCGGGCAGCAGGGCCTTGGTCACCCGGGCGGTGCCGAGCACATTGGTGGCGAACATGGTCTGCCAGGCCGCCAGGTCGGCCTCGGCCAGCGGCTCCTGGCCCACGGCGCCGCCCGCATTGTTGACCAGCAGGTCGAGCCGCTCGCCGACCGTCTCGCGCAGCGCGGCCACGTCCTCGTCGCTGGTGATGTCGCAGGTCACGGCGGTACCGCCCAGCTCCTCGGCCAGCGCCTGGATGCGCTCGGAGCGACGGGCGGCCAGCAGCAGGCGGTAGCCCTGGCCGGCCAGCTGGCGGGCGGTGGCGGCCCCGATGCCGGAGCTGGCCCCGGTGACGACGGCCAAGGGTGAAGGGGTTTCGGTGCTCATGGGCCGATTCTTCCACCCGCGTCCGTCAACCGGATGCTCGCCCACCCACCCCTGTCCTCAGGCGGTGCGCTCGCTAGAGTTGGGGGCATGACCTACAAGCTGATCCTGCTCCGCCACGGCGAGAGCGAGTGGAACCAGAAGAACCTGTTCACTGGCTGGGTGGACGTCGACATCAACGAGAAGGGCGTCGCGGAGGCCAAGCGTGGCGCGGAGCTGCTGAAGTCCGAGGATCTGCTCCCCGACAAGCTGCACACCTCGCTGCTGCGTCGCGCGATCCACACCGCCTACCTGGCGCTGGACGGCTGCGACCGCCACTGGATCCCGGTGGAGCGCAGCTGGCGTCTCAACGAGCGCCACTACGGCGGCCTGCAGGGACTGGACAAGGCCGAGACCCTGGAGAAGTACGGCGAGGAGCAGTTCATGCTCTGGCGCCGCAGCTACGACACCCCGCCGCCCGTGCTGGACAAGGACGGCGAGTACTCGCAGTTCAACGACCCGCGCTATGCCGACATCGCCGAGGACGAGCGTCCGCAGACCGAGTGCCTCAAGGACGTCGTGGCCCGCATGCTCCCCTACTGGGAGAGCAACATCAAGCCCGACCTGGCCGAGGGCAAGACCGTCCTGGTGACCGCGCACGGCAACTCGCTGCGCGCGCTGGTCAAGCACCTGGACAAGATCTCCGACTCCGACATCGCCGGGCTGAACATCCCCACCGGCATCCCGCTCTACTACGAGCTGGACGACAACTTCGAGCCCGTCACCCCCGGTGGCCGCTACCTGGATCCGGAGGCCGCCAAGGCCTCGATCGAGGCGGTCAAGAACCAGGGCAAGAAGAAGTGAGCCGGCGCGGCTGAGCCGCGACGCCAAGGAACCCGGTCCCCATCAGGGGGCCGGGCTCCTGTCTGTCTGGTGCGCGGGGCTGTCGGGCGCCAGGGATCAGGCGTTGGGCCAGTTCTCGCCCTCGGGGGCCTCGCCGGTGATCAAGTAGATGATGCGACGGCCCATCGCCACCGAGTGGTCGGCGATGCGCTCGTAGTAGCGGCCCAGCAGGGCGGCGTCGACGGCCTTCTCCACGCCGTGCGGCCAGTCGTCGGCCAGCAGCATGGTGAACTGCTGGCGGCGCAGGTCGTCCATCTCCTCGTCGTGCTCGGCCAGCTTGCTGGCCTCCTCGACGTCGCGCTGGCTCAGCGTGGTGCCGGCGGAGGCGATCATGTGGTCGGCCACCTCGGCCATGCGGGTGAAGTTGGCCACCAGGTCGTCGGGCACGGCGTGCTCGGGGTAGCGCAGCCGGGCGATCTTCGCGACGTGCGCGGCCAGGTCTCCCATCCGGGCCAGCTCGAAGACCATCCGCAGCGCGGCGACGATGGTGCGCAGCTCACCGGCCACCGGCGCCTGGCGGGCCAGCAGCTGGAAGCACTGCTTCTCGATCTCCTCGTGCATCACGTCGAGGCGGGTGTCGTCGGCGATCACGCGCTCGGCGATCCGCAGGTCCGCGTTCAGCAGCGCCTCGGTGGCGTCATGGACCGCGATGCGCACGTTGCTGTTCATGCTGACCAGCTGGTCGACGACGTTGTTCAGTTCTTCGTGGTAGTTCTCGCGCACTGGGTTTCCTTGTTCGAGGGAGGTGCGGCAGACGCCTGGCTGTCGATCCTGCCACCTCGGGAGGGCAGGTACCTGCCAAGACGCTAGGTTTCGACGGAAGACTGCCAGCAGCCTGAGAGTAACGCCGAGGTGAACGTTCGGGAAATGGTTTCCCGAGGGACCTTGGGGTCCGGGGAGCCGGGCCCACCGGCGGGTCCTATGCTGGTCCGGTGATGCAAACCGCGCTCTGGGCAGGACTCGGGCTGCTGCTCGGAATCGCCCTCGGAGCAGGGGTGATGATCTGGTGGCACCGCGAGGTGAACCGCCACGCCGAGGTCCCACAGCCAGAGCCCACCCAGCCCGTCGAGGCCAGCCCGCAACTGGTGGAGATGGTGGACCTGCTGCGCTCGGCCGCCATGCTGGTGGGCCCCCATGACGAGGTGCTGCACTCCAACCCGCAGGCCCGTCACCTGGGCCTGTGCCGGGGTGACCGGGTGGTGGTGACGCAGGTGCTGCACCGGATCCGCGAGGTGCGCCGGCTGGGTGAGACCACCGTCTTCGACACCGAGGTGGCCCGCGGCCCCGGCGCCCCGACCCTGCACCTCAACGTGCGCATCTCGCCGCTCAGCGACGCCACGCTGATGGTGCTGGTGGAGGACCGCACCCCGCTGCTGCGGGTGGACGAGACCCGCCGCGACTTCGTCGCCAACGTGGGTCACGAGCTCAAGACCCCGATCGGCGCCATCCAGCTGCTCAGCGAGGCCGTCGAGCAGGCCGCCGACGATCCCGACGCGGTGCGCCACTTCGTGGGCCGGATGCACACCGAGAGCGTGCGGCTGGGGGAGCTGGTCACCCAGATCATCGACCTCTCGCGGCTGCAGTCCGACGACCCGATGCTGCGTGCCGAACCCCTCGAGGTGGCCGACCTGGTGGACCACGCCGTGCAGAACGCCCGCGAGATGGGCAGTCGGCGCAAGGTCAACCTGGTGCGCGTCGACGCCCCCGAGCCGGTCGAGGTGCTGGGCGACGAGCACCAGCTGGTGGACGCGCTCACCAACCTGGTGACCAATGCCATCGTCTACTCCGATCCCGGCGCCCGGGTGGCGATCAGCACCGCCCTGGTGGACGAGGCCGGCGAGCAGTGGGTGGAGGTCAGCGTCGCCGACAACGGCATCGGCATCAGCCCGGAGAACCAGGAGCGCATCTTCGAGCGCTTCTACCGGGTGGACTACGGCCGCAGCCGGGAGCACGGCGGCACCGGGCTGGGGCTGTCCATCGTCAAGCACATCTGCGCCGTGCACGGCGGGTCGGTGAACGTCTGGAGCAAGCTGGGCCAGGGGTCCACCTTCACCGTGCGCCTGCCGCGCCACGAGCACACCGCCGTCCAGACGGCCCTCCTCCCGGGGGCCGAGCACACCCTAGAGAGGCAGCCATGACCCGCGTTCTGATCATCGAGGACGAGGACTCCTACCGCGAGGCCACCGCCTTCATGCTCCGCAAGGAGGGCTTCGAGGTCTCCGAGGCCCCGGACGGGGCTCGCGGCATCGGGGAGTTCGAGCGCACCGGCGCCGACCTGGTGCTGCTGGACCTCATGTTGCCCGGCATGCCCGGCACCGAGGTCTGCCGCCAGCTGCGCTCACGCAGCAACGTGCCGATCATCATGGTCACCGCCCGCGACTCCGAGATCGACAAGGTGGTGGGCCTGGAGCTGGGCGCCGACGACTACGTCACCAAGCCGTTCAGCCACCGCGAGCTGGTGGCCCGGATCCGCGCGGTGCTGCGCCGCGGGCAGGACACCGACCTGCTGCCGGAGCTGATCGAGGCCGGCGGCGTGCGGATGGACGTCGAGCGCCATGAGGTGACCGTGGACGGGGAGCCCATCCGGCTGGCCCTCAAGGAGTTCGAGCTGCTGGAGCTGCTGCTGCGCAATTCCGGCCGGGTGATGACCCGCGGCCAGCTGATCGACCGGATCTGGGGCGCCGACTACGTGGGAGACACCAAGACGCTGGACGTGCACGTGAAGCGGCTGCGCGCCAAGATCGAGCGCGATCCCTCCAATCCGGTGCTGCTGGTGACGGTGCGCGGCCTGGGCTACAAGTTCGAGGCCTGACCTGCGCCCGCAGGGGAGCCGGACGCACAGGACCCCGCCGCGCGACTGCGTGGCGGGGTCCTGACGGTTCCGGGCGCCGGGCTCAGTTCTGGCCGGCGGGGCTGGCCGATGCGAAGCCTGCCGCCTCCGCATCCAGCACGGGGACGGTGAGGGTGAGCGGCTGGGCCTGGGCGAAGGTCAGGCTCACCTGGGCCATGCCGCCGGGGCGCACGTCGCCCTTGACGGTGATGTTCGAGTCGGCCAGGTTCACCGTGCGGCCGGCGGGCAGCTTCAGCTGGCCCTTCGTGCCCAGCGTGAGCGGCTTGCCTGGATCGCTGTTCTCCTGGAGGGCGACGCCGGCCACCTGGGAGAGCGAGTCGTCCTGGGCCGCGATCAGGCTGCCGGCCAGGTGCATGGTGCTGCCCTCGCTGATCACCATCAGGTTGCGCACCTTGACGCCCGGGGCGTCGGTCTGGACGCCGGCGGCCGGCTGGTACGGCTCGAGGGTCTCGTAGTTGGCGCAGCCGGCGAGGCCGAGACCGGCCAGTGCGACGGCAGCGACGGCGACGCGGGACAGGCGGAGGGCAGGCATGCTCATCGTCAGAAGTTCCTTTTCGGTGTCCGGATGAGCACAGACTAGCCATTTTCCCGACGCGGCGCCTGCCCGCCCGCCGTGCCGGCCGGCCCGGTTCTCGCGCTGGTCAGGGCCCGATTGGCCGCGCCCGGGTGCGCCCCTCGGGCGCTCCGCCACTGGCGGGAGCTTTGCTTTCGGTCCTGACTAGGAAGGACGCCCTGAGGCTCAGCTGAGGAGCGTGCTAGAATAGGGCTTGGGAAAGGGGTCAAACATATGACTTTCACGGTCGGAGAAACGGTGGTGTACCCCAATCATGGGGCTGCTGTCATCGAGGACATCGAAACCCGCAAGATCAAGGGTGAGGACAAGCTCTACCTGGTGCTGAGGATCATCGGCCAGACGGACCTGGTGGTGAGGGTGCCGGCGTGCAACCTCGACCTGGTCGGGGTGCGCGACGTGGTCGACGCCGACGGTCTGGAGAAGGTCTTCTCCGTGCTGCGGGCACCGCACACCGAGGAGCCCACCAACTGGTCGCGCCGGTACAAGGCCAACCTGGAGAAGCTGCACAGCGGCAATGTCATGAAGGTCGCCGAGGTGGTTCGCGACCTGTGGCGTCGTGAGAAGGAGCGCGGCCTGTCCGCCGGCGAGAAGCGGATGCTCGCCAAGGCCCGTCAGATCCTGGTCTCCGAGCTCGCCCTGGCCGAGAAGGTCGAGGAGGACCGCGCCGAGGTCATGCTCGACGAGGTGCTCGCCTCCTGAGCCCCTGGCTCTGCTGACATCTGGTCGCCCCCGCCGTCATGGCGGGGGCGATCGTCGTCTCCGGGCCCTCGGTGCACGGCACCCCCGCCCGGGGAGCGCTGGCATACTGGCCGCCATGACCCAACCCGTCGTCGCCGTGCTGGTAGCTGCAGGATCCGGGACCCGGCTGGGGGGCGAGGTCCCGAAGGCGCTGGTCCGGGTGGCCGGCCGCACCCTGGTGGAGTGGTCGATGGAGGCCATGGCGCAGGGCGGCTGCGACCGGGCCGTGGTGGTGGCGGCCGCCAGCCTGGCCGAGGAGTTCCGCCGAGTGCTGGCTGGCTCGCCGATCCCGGTCGTGGTGACGGTGGGCGGAGAACGGCGCCAGGACTCCGTGGCCAACGGCCTGGAGCTGGCCGGTGAGCACGGCATCGTGCTGGTGCACGACGCCGCCCGCCCCTTCGTCCCGGCCGAGGTGGTCCGGGGCGTCATCACCGCGGTGGCCCAGGGCAGTCCCTGCGTGATCCCCGTCGTGCCCGTGGTGGACACCATCCGGGAACGCACCCCCACCGGCCCACAGGTGGTGGATCGCTCCCGCCTGGTGGCGGTGCAGACCCCGCAGGGCTTCGACCTGGACACGCTGCGCCAGGCCCACGCCGAGGCCGCCCGTCGCGGCCTGGAGGTCACCGACGACGCGGCCGTCTGCGAGGCGCTGGGCCACCCGGTCCACCTGGTGGCCGGCTCACGGGAGTCGAACAAGGTCACCGAACCACTGGACGTCCTGCTGGCCCGCGCCATCGCGGCCGGCCGGGGCCACGAGGAGGACTGAGATGGAGATCCGTACCGGCATCGGCACCGACGTGCACCAGCTGGCCGAGGGCCACGAGATGCACTGCGCCGGGCTGCACTTCCCCGACGAGCCGCGTGGCCTGTCGGGCCATTCCGACGGCGACGTGGCCTGCCATGCCGTCTGCGAC
Organism: Luteococcus peritonei; assembly: GCF_039526385.1. NCBI lineage: Bacteria > Bacillati > Actinomycetota > Actinomycetes > Propionibacteriales > Propionibacteriaceae > Luteococcus > Luteococcus peritonei. The sequence goes on from NZ_BAAAIX010000007.1 coordinate 248,426, forward strand.
GCCCTGCTGTCGGCCGCGGGGCTGGGTGACCTGGGCTCCAACTACGGCACCAGCGAGCCGCAGTGGGCCGGTGCCAGCGGCACCGCCTTCCTGGCCGAGACCGCCCGACGTGTGCGCGAGGCCGGCTGGGAGATCGGCAACGTGGCGGTGCAGCTGGTGGGCAACCGGCCGCGGCTGGCCGCGCGTCGCCAGGAGGGAGAGCAGGTGATGTCCGAGGCGCTCGGCGCCCCGGTCAGCCTGGCCGCCACCACCACCGACGGCCTGGGCCTGACCGGCCGCGGGGAGGGCGTGGCGGCGATCGCCACCGCCCTGGTCACGCGCGGCTGAGGCCTTCGCGGGGGGCACCCGGGTGCGGCTGGTTCAGCGCACCGTGTTCGCGTCGGCGGTGAAGGTGTTGCACGCGCCCACCTTCGTGCTCTGCAGGCCGACGCTGGTCCAGGACTGCCGGTTGGCGCCGGCGCCGTGGTTGCCCTCGTAGCCGGGTCGCCCGGTGAGCACGTCGTCGCCGATCGAGTAGAACAGCTTGCTGACATTGGCCAGCTCGGTGGGCGTCATGGCGGTGGACTGCTGGATCGAGCCGAGGAACTGCCCGGCGAAACAGTCCGCCTGCATCTCCAGGCGCCGGCTCAGCTGGTTGGCGGTGGACTTGCTGGACTTCTCCTCCCAGGCCGCCTCCGAGATCAGGATGGCGGAGCGGGCCTGCACGGCGTGGCCGAACTCGTGGGCCACCACGGCCTCGGAGATGTAGCGCGAGCCGCGCAGCGAGGAGGGGATGGTACGGGGCAGGTCGGCGGCGTAGTAGACCTGCTGGTCGGCGCCGCAGTAGACGGCATTGCGGCTGGGCAGCTTGCCGCACTTGCTGGTCACCGAGCCCGAGTAGACCGTCACCGAGGGGCGCACGGCCTGGAAGCCGGCGTCGGCCAAGGGCTGCTCCCAGACCCGCATCAGGCAGGCGGTCATCTGGTTGAAGTGGTCGGTCAGCTGCGCCCTGGAGGCGGTCTGCAGGTCGAGGGTGCCCATCTCGCAGCGCACCGGCTTCGGCACGCTGGTGGCATAGAGCGGGTTGGCCTTGAGCAGGTCGGTGGCCTCCTCGTAGGTCTCCGGCTCCGGCAGCGGCGGCGGGGTCAGGTCGGCCGGGGGCACCTGGTAGTCCTCGTTCTGGTAGCTGCCCTGGTTCGCGACATCGCCACCCGACGGGCTGGCGTCCGCGCCGGGCGTGGCCGAGGCGGAGGGGCCGGGGCTGGCGGTGGCCGGATTCGCCGAGGGGTCCCAGGGTGAGTCGGGCCCGCGCGTGGTGGCCTGGCTGGTGGGTTCGGGCACCGAGATGCTGGAGACCACGCTGGACAGCACCGCGCCCAGCAGCACCAGGCCAAGGAAGCCGAGCACGCCCAGCACGAGCAGCACCTTGATCAGGGTGACGAGCGGATTGCGGCGGCGCGGGGGACGGCCCCGACCCAGCGGCGGCTGCTGGCCGTAGGGCGCGGGCCACTGCTGCTGCGGCGCACCCCAACTCGTCTGCCCCCAACCCGTCTGCCCGGAGCGCTGGCTGGTGCCCCAGCCGGCCTGGCCGGACGGGCGACCCCAGGGGTCTGCTGGGGAGGGCCACTGCTGCTGGCCACCCCACTGCTGCTGGCCAGTCGGTCGGCCCCACGGATTCTGCGTCACGCCCCGAAGCCTAACCGGCGCCACCCCCCTGACCCAGCGCCGATGGGTTCAGCCGGCGGCGGACAGCAGTTCAGGCGGGTGCCGTCAGGTACCGGCCGATGTGGGATGCTGAGCGCGTCCGACCGCAGGCCAGAAAGGCTCCACAGAGTGTCCAAGACCACCACGACGCTGTGCGCACTCGCCGCCTCGGCCACGCTGGCCCTGTCCGCCGCGCTCCCGGCCCATGCCGAGCCGCTGGCCTCAACCCTCGAGGTGGAGGGCTCCGTGGACGCCGGTGGTGCGCTGAGCATCAACGAGACCATCACCTTCCAGGGCGAGGCCCCCGCCACCCTCACCCAGCGGCTGGCCACCACCGAGGACGCCATGGACCGCTCCCACTACGTCTTCTCCATCGACAATGTGAAGGCCAGCGCCGACGGGACCGACCTGGCGCCGGCGGTGCGCACCGACGGTGACTACACGGTGATCGACGTGGACACCGCGAAGGCCGGCGGCAAGCCGATCACGATCAGCTACGTGGTGCACGGGGCCGCGCGCGCCCAGGCGCCCGTCGCCGGGCAGGCGGAGCGCACCGAGGTGAAGTGGCGGGTCCTGCAGGGCCTGTCGGTCCCGGTCAAGGAGGTCAGCGGCACGGTGCGCACCCCCGGCACCGTGAGCTTCGTGAACTGCGAGTCCGGGCCGCCGGTTGCGCTGCAGCCCTGCACCACCTTCGGCGCCGGCACCCACGAGGCGCCCCAGCCCACCTTCAGCGACGGACCCCGCGGCAGCGGCGAGGTGGTGCAGCTGGACTTCGGCCTTCCCAGCTCCGTGGTGGCCTCGAACTCCGTCATCGACCACAAGTGGAGCCTGGACCGCGCCTTCAGCGTGAACCGCAAGACCCTGCTCGCCTCCCTGCTGCCCCTGCTGCTGGGCGGTCTGGCGCTGTGGCTGCTGCACCGTCGTGCCGGGCGTGACCAGGTGCACGCCAGCCGGGTCACCCCGGTGGCCGAGTTCCGCCCGGTGGGCCCGGGGGAGAGCCGCTTCACCGTGCTGCACGACGTGCGCCCCGGGCACGTGGGCACTGTCGCCGACGAGCGGGTGGACCCGGTGGACGTCACCGCCACCCTGCTCGACCTGGCGGTGCGCGGCTGGCTGCGCATCGTCCAGCGCCCCGACCGGCCGAACCATCCGTTGGACTGGACCTTCGAGCGGCGCGAAGCTGGCCAGGGCGAGTTGCGCGGCTTCGAGGCGCGGCTGCGGGATGCGGTGGCCCCGGCCGGTGCCCCCGGCGTCACCGTTTCCGCGATCAGCCCGGCCGTCGAGCCCGTGGTCGAGGCCGTGCAGGACGACCTCTACGAGGACGTGGTGCGCCGCGGCTGGTTCGAGCGCAGCCCGCAGGCCACCCGCAGCCGCTGGGCGGTGCTGGGCTGGACCGCGCTGGCCCTGGCCGTGCTGGCCACCCTGCTGCTGGTGCTGTTCACGACCTACGGCCTCGTGGGCGTTGCGCTCTCGCTGCTGGGCCTGGGCGCCCTGCTGGTGGCCCAGCAGATGCCGCGTCGTACCCACGACGGCAGCGCCCTGCTGGGCGGGCTGTCCGCGCTGGCCTCGCAGCTGGCCACCCAGCCCACCAACCAGGCACCCGCCGGTCAGGAGTACGCCGAGCTCTCGCGCGTGCTGCCCTATGCCGTGGTGCTGGGCGGCCGCGAGCGGTGGCTGCAGGCGCTGGTGGACGCCGACGACGACGCCGCCCCCGACGGTGACGACCTGGACTGGTACCACGCCCCCGAGACCTGGCACCTGCGTGACCTGCCGGGCTCGCTCAATGCCTTCATCGTCACGGTGCAGGGCCAGCTCTTCGGCCGCTGAGCCCCAACCGTCAGGAACGACGAGGCCCCCGGATCCCGCAGGATCCGGGGGCCTTCGCCGTCAGCCCTGACGTCTGCTCAGGAGAGCTCGAGGCCCGGGTAGAGCGGGCACGTGGCCAGCAGCTCGGCGGAGGCCGCCTTGGTGCGGTCGGCCACGCCGTCGGCGAGGGTGTACTTGGCCTTGCCGGGCTTGCCGGTGCTGGCGGTCACCGGGGTGGTGTTCGACAGCACGTCGACGATCAGGTCGGCGACCTTGTCGAACTCGTCGGCGCCGAAACCACGGCTGGTCAGCGCCGGGGTGCCGATCCGCACACCGGAGGTGTACCAGGCGCCGTTGGGGTCATTGGGCACCGAGTTGCGGTTGGTGACCACGCCGGAGTCCAGCAGCGCGGACTCGGCCTGGCGGCCGGTCAGGCCGAAGCTGGTGACGTCGATCAGCACCAGGTGGTTGTCGGTGCCGCCGGTGACCAGCTTGGCGCCCCGCTTGGACAGGCCCTCGGCCAGCGTCTGGGCATTGTCGGCCACGTTGCGGGCGTAGGTCTGGAAGCTCTCCTGGCGGGCCTCGGCGAAGGCCACGGCCTTGGCGGCCATCACGTGGCTCAGTGGGCCGCCCAGCACCATTGGGCAGCCCTTGTCCACCGAGTCGCTGTACTCCTTGGTGGCCAGCACGAAGCCACCGCGGGGGCCGCGCAGCGACTTGTGGGTGGTGGAGGCCACCACGTCGGCATAGGCCACCGGGTTCTCCTCGCCGGTGAAGACCTTGCCGGCCACCAGGCCCGCGAAGTGGGCCATGTCGACGAACAGGGTGGCGCCCACCTCGTCGGCGATCTCGCGCATCGTGGCGAAGTTGATCCGACGCGGGTAGGCCGAGTAGCCGGCGATCAGGATCAGCGGCTTGAACTCCTTGGCATCGGCGCGCAGCTTGTCGTAGTCGATCAGCTGGGTCTCGGGATCGGTGCCGTAGGAGCGCTGGTGGAACATCTTGCCGGAGATGTTGTGGCGGAAGCCGTGGGTGAGATGGCCGCCCGCGTCCAGGCTCATGCCCATCACGCGCTGCTCGGCGAAGGTGTGGCGCAGGGTCTCCCAGTCCGCCTCGGACAGCTCGTTGACGGTCTTGGCGCCCAGCTTCTCCAGGGCGGGGGACTCGATGCGCTTGTTCAGGATGGACCAGTAGGCCACCAGGTTGGCGTCGATGCCGGAGTGGGGCTGCACATAGGCGTACTCGGCGCCGAAGAGCTCCCGGGCGTGCTCGGCGGCCACGTCCTCCACGGTGTCGACGTTCTGGCAGCCGGCGTAGAAGCGGTGCCCGACGGTTCCCTCGGCGTACTTGTCGCTCATCCAGGTGCCCATGGTCATCAGGGTGGGCAGGCTGGCGTAGTTCTCGCTGGCGATCAGCTTGAGGCTGTTGCGCTGGTCGGTCAGCTCCTGGCGGGTGGCCTCGGCGATGCGAGGCTCCACGGCGCCGATGATGTCGAGCATGGTGCGGTAGGCGTTGGAGGCCTGCTCGTTGGTCTGGGACGCGACGTCGGTCACGGGTGCTCCTGGGACTGGGCTGGACGGTCGCTGCCCAATCTATCGCCCGGGGCGCTCGAGGGGGATGGTCGCGCGCCTCGCGGACGCCGAGGCGATGGTCTCGCCGGCCCCGGCACGACGACGGGCCCCGTCCTGGTGGACGAGGCCCGTCGGGCAGCTGGTCAGATCAGCGGCAGCGGCTGATCTCGTAGAGCGCGATCGAGGTGGCCACCGAGGCGTTCAGGCTCTCCACCGCCGAGGCGATCGGGATGCTCACCAGGTGGTCGCACTTCTCGCGGGTGAGCCGGGCCAGGCCCTCGCCCTCGGAGCCGACGACGACCACCAGGGGGCCGTCGACGCCGGGGATCCCGCCGATCTCCACGTCACCCTCACCGGCCAGGCCCACCACGGTGAAGCCTGCCTCGGAATAGGCGTCGATGGTGCGGTTCAGGTTGGTGCACATGGCCACCGGAATACGCGCGGCCGCACCGGCCGAGGACTTCCACGCCACCGCGGTCATCGAGGCGCTGCGGCGCTCCGGGATCACGACGCCGTCGGCACCGAAGGCAGCCGCGGACCGGATGATGGCGCCCAGGTTGTGGGGGTCGGTGATGCCGTCGCAGAAGACCACCAGCGGGGCAGTCTCGCCATCGAGCGAGTCGGCCATCACGTCGTCCGGGTGGGCGTACTCGAAGCTGGGCAGCTGGAGGGCGACGCCCTGGTGCACCGCGCCACCGGTCATCCGGTCCAGCTCGTTGCGGGTCACCTGCAGCATCGGCATCGAGTTCTCGGCGCCGAACTTGAGGATGTCGGCCAGCCGGGCGTCGCGCTCGGCGCCCTCGGCGATGTAGACGCCCTTGACGGGCATGCCGGCATTCAGCGCCTCGAGCACCGGGTTGCGGCCCACCACCCACTCGGCGCCGACCTTGCCCTGCGGCTTGCCGGCGGCATTGCGGCCCTGGCGACGGGCCAGCTGCTCCTTGGTGGTGCCGGGCTTGGCCTGGTTGCCCTTGTAGGCCTTGTGGTACGGGCGGTCCTCCGCCTTGGGGGTGGGGCCGCGGCCCTCCAGGCCCTTGCGGCGTCGCCCGCCGGAACCGGCGGTCTTGCCCTTGCCCTTGCTGGTCGCGCCACGGCGCGAGGAGTTGCCGGCCATCAGTTCCTGCCTTCGGTGGAGGAGAGCTCCCAGCGGGCGCCCTCCGGGGTGTCGATGATCTTGAGGCCGGCGGCGGCCAGCTGGTCGCGGATGGCGTCGGCGGCGGCCCAGTCCTTGGCGGCGCGCGCAGCGGCGCGCTGTTCCATCAGGGTGGACACCAGCCCGTCGACGACGCCGGTGAGGTCCTCGCCGCCCTGGCTGCGCAGGTGCTCCCACTCGGGGGCCTCGGGGTCCAGTCCGAAGACCTCCAGCATGTCGCGCACCGCGGCCAGGTGCTTTCCGACGGCGGCCAGCTCCTTGGCGGCCAGCGCCTTGTTGCCCTGGCTGATCTCGTCGAACAGGACGGCGACGGCCTTGGGCGTACCAAGATCGTCGTCCATGGCTTCGCGGAAGGCCTGGGGCAGGTAGCGCTCGGCTCGCCACACGTGGCCCGCCTCCAGCTCGTCGAGATGGGCCTGGTTGAAAGCGACCGCACGCTCCAGGAAGGAGTCGATCCGTTCGATGGCCTTGGTGGCCTCGTCCAGCGAGCCCTTGCTGGCCTCGTCGGAGGGGGAGAACTCGATCATGGACCGGTAGTGCGGTGCGAGCAGGAAGAAGCGCACGGCGCGCGGGTTGTAGGCCTTGGTCACCTCGGTGACCAGGGCGGTGTTGCCCAGCGACTTGCTCATCTTCTCGCCAGCCATGGTGACCCAGGCGTTGTGCATCCAGTACTTCGCGAAGGGCCGGCCGGCCGCGGTGGACTGGGCCAGCTCGTTCTCGTGGTGCGGGAAGCGCAGGTCCAGGCCGCCGCCGTGGATGTCGAAGGCGTCGCCCAGGTACTTGCCCGCCATGGCCGAGCACTCGATGTGCCAGCCGGGGCGGCCACGACCCCAGGGGGAGGGCCAGGAGGCGGTCTCGGGCTCGTCGGCCTTGTGGCCCTTCCACAGGGCGAAGTCGCGGGGGTCGCGCTTGCCGCGCGGGTCGGCGTCCTCGGCGGCCTCCATGTCGGCCACCTTCTGGTGCGAGAGGCTGCCGTAGGCGGGCCAGGACCTCACGTCGAAGTAGACGTCGCCGGACTCGTCGGCGGCCGGGTAGGCGTGGCCCTTCTCGATCAGCTCGGCGATCAGCTCCACCATCTCCGGGATGTGGCCGGTGGCGCGCGGCTCGTAGCTGGGCGGCAGGCAGCCGAGCGAGCGGTAGGCCGCGTGCAGCTCGTTCTCGAAGTGGTAGGCGTGCGCCCACCACTCGACGCCGGCCTCGGCCGACTTGGCCAGGATCTTGTCGTCGATGTCGGTCACGTTGGCGACGATGGTCACCTCGTGGCCGGTGAAGGTCAGCCAGCGGCGCAGGACGTCGAAGACGACCTCCTTGCGGATGTGGCCCAGGTGCGGGGCGCTCTGCACGGTCAGGCCACAGTGGTAGATCGACACCTTGCCGGGCACGAGGGGCTCGAAGTCGGTCAGCTGGCGCGTGGCGCTGTCATACAGGCGGAAGTTCACCGTCCCAGTCTACGCGAGCAGGCGCCCCACTAGGCGCGTCGGCCGGCGAGCCAGACCAGCAGGGCCGTCATCCAGCAGATCACCGTGAAGATCACCGCGCCGGGCTCCACCGTGGTCTGGCAGACCGGCTCGGGCCCGCCCGGGCCACCCAGGCTGATGCAGTCGCGCCCGAGACCCACCAGCAGCACCCCCAGCCCCAGCAGGAAGAGCAGGGCGGGGATCACGATGCCACGTGGGTCTCGCCGCGGGCCTGCGGCCCCGGGGTCCGGGCGGGAAATGGTGCGGCGGGTCATGACATCGATGGTAGGCGCCTCACAGGCCCGCTTGGTCTGCCAGCTCCCGCAGGGCCGTCATGTGCCCGGCCAGGGCCCGGCGCCCTGTCCTGGTGCTCCGCACCCAGGTGCGAGGACGCCCGCCCAGGCCGGTGGGTCGGTCGAGGGTGACGTACCCGGACTCGGTCAGGACCTTGAGCTGTTTGGAGAGCACGGAATCGGCGACCGCCAGGTCGTCGCGCAGGGCCTGGAACTCAAGTCTTTCCGCAGCCGACAGCGCCACCATGATGCGCAGCCGGTGGGGGGCGTGGATCACCTCGTTGAAGGCTGGGCTCACTGGCGCTCCCCGGTGGTCAGCCGACGGGCCAGCGCGCGGTCGAAGAGGATCGAGAAGGCGAGGGTCGAGAGGGCGGCAATGACCACCAGGCCGATCCCGGTCCATGCGGTGGTCCACGAGTACCAGTGGAGGCCGACGGCCAGGGCCAGTAGATAACAGGCCAGCAGGGCCACCAGCCAGCCCGTCACCAGAAGCCAACCTGCGGCGCCGAGCGAGCGCAGGCTGGGGTTCATGCCGGTCTCGCGGACTCGTCGGGTGGCGGCGAGCCACAAGGCGACGCACCCCAGCAGCACACCCATCGGGATCGACAGCGGGCTGCGACCTGGGGCCAGGGCGATGGCGGCGACGATGAGGGCCGGCCCGGCCATCTCGAGGACCCGGGTCATCGGGGCGACGGGGGTCAGGACGCGGGCGGCCATGCGGGCCCGTGTGGTGTCAGCATCCCGCAGCGCGTCAGCGGCCGAGTAGTTGCTTTCCATAGCGGAAAGACTAAGCAGTTCCTTTCTCTTTCCGCAAGGGAAACTGATATGTGCGGCTGTCGGTGCGGATCAGCCCCGGGAGCGGGCGCGCAGGGCCTCGATGTCGAAGCCTCCGAAGGGGGCGGGCTCCCCGGCCTCCTCCACGCCGTCCTCCCACGGGTCGTAGGGCTTGTCCTCGTCGTCGTCGGCGAAGCCCTGGGAGGGGTCGAAGGGATTGGCCAGGGCGCGGGTGCCGTCGCCCAGGCTGGTCATGGAGTCGCCGGAGATGGCCTCGTCGGGCAGGTTGCGCAGCACGTCGTTCACATATCCGTGGGCCGCGTCCACGAGGCTCACCTCGTAGCCGTTGCGCTGGCTGGCGTACCAGCGGTAGTCCAGCACCTCATGGAAGAACTGGGCGGCGTCACGCTTGCCGCGCAGGTCCCACGGGATGGTGGCCACGGCGGGCTCGAAGCACTGGGTGAGCCACTGGTGCGCCACCTGCGCCTCATCCTGGTGCTGCTGGTTGGTGCGGGCCCGGAAGGTGTCCAGGTCGTTGAGCAGCCGGCGCGCCTGGTTCTCCTCGGTGTCCAGGCCGGTGAGCCGCAGCAGGCGACGCGAGTGGTGCCCGGCGTCCACCACCTTCGGCTGGATCCGCACCGTGGCACCGTCGGCCGAGGTGGTGATGTCCAGCTCCGCCACGTCGAAGCCGAGGGCATTGAGTCGGCGCACCCGTGACTCGATGCGGTGCAGCTCGGAGCCGCTGAACTCCTCGACGCCGGTGAGCTCGGCCCACAGCTCGCGGTAGCGGTTCTCGATGGTCTCCACCAGGGTCAGGGGGTCCAGCGACTCGTCCAGCATGCCGCCGGCCTCCAGGTCGCAGAACTCGCCGAACAGGTTGGTGCGGGCGATCTGCAGGTCGTGCTCGCGCTGGCCGGTGGTGAGCTGGTCGTGCAGCTCCCCGGTCTCCGCATCCACGAGGTAGGCGGCGAAGGCGCCGGCGTCACGTCGGAAGAGCACGTTCGAGAGCGAGACGTCGCCCCACAGGAAGCCCAGCAGGTGGAGCCTGGCCAGCAGCACCACCAGGGCATCCACCAGCCGCATCACGGTGTCCTGGCGCACGCCGGAGCTGAACAGTGCGCGGTAGGGCAGGCTGAACTGCAGGTGCTTGGTGATCAGCACCGGGTCCAGCTGGTTGCCCTGGGCATCGACGCGGCCGGTCACCACGCCGAGCGGCTCCACCGCGGGGGTGTCCAGGCGCATCAGGTCGTGCAGCATCCGGTACTCGTGGATGGCCAGGTGCTCGATGACCTCCTTGGCCGCGTAGACCTGCTCGTCCACCCGGATGAAGCGCACCACGTGCCGCGAGATGCCGCGGGGCAGGGCCACCAGCTGCTCCTCGGGCCAGGCGGCCAGTGGCGTCCCCCACGGCAGGGGGATGAGACGCGCGTCTGGCTTGGCTGACAGGAATCGGGGCACGCACCCATCCTGCCACTGCACCGCTTGTCAGGTGGCTCTCTTGGGGGCGACACCGGGATTTCTCCGGCCCCGGGGCAAGAGCTGGCAAGCTGCTGCCGGGCCCTGGCCGGCATGCCTCAGCGGTGCAGGGCGCGATCCAGTCCCGCCCTGAGATCTGCCACCACATCGTCTGCCGGCTCGATCCCGACGCTCATCCGCACCAGGCCGTCGCTGATCCCGGCCGCCTTCTGGACCTCGGGCGGCATCGAGGCGTGGGTCATGGTGGCGGGGTGGCAGACCAGCGACTCGATGCCACCCAGGGACTCGGCCAGCAGCAGGCACTGCAGGCCGTCGGCGAAGGCCCTCACCGCAGCCACCCCGCCGGCCAACTCGAAACTGAGCAGGGAGCCGAAGCCGCCGGTCTGCTGCCGGGCGGCCACCTCGTGGCCCGGGTGCTCCGCAAGTGAGGGGTGGTGCACCGCGGTGACCGCCGGATGGCCGGTGAGCAGGTCCAGCACTGCGGCGGTGTTCTGCTCGTGCACCCGCACCCGGGCGTCCAGGGTACGCAGCCCGCGTAGGACCAGGTAGGAGTCGAGGGCGCCGGCGGTCAGGCCCAGGCAGTTGGCCCACAGCCGCAGCTGCTCGGCATGCTCGGCGGTGCGGGCCACGGCCACGCCACCCACCACGTCGGAGTGGCCGTTGATGAACTTCGTGGTTGAGTGCACCACCAGGTCTGACCCCTGGCTGATCGGACGCTGCAGCGCGGGGGAGCAGAAGGTGTTGTCGGCCACCAGCAGCGCCCCGGCGGCGTGCGCCAGCTCGGCCACCAGGGCGAGGTCGGTGATCCGGAGCAGCGGGTTGGACGGCGTCTCCACCAGCACCAGGTCGGCCGGTTCCGCCAGGGCCTGGCGGGCGGAGGCCTCGTCGGTCAGGTCGACGAAGTCGGCGCGCAGCTGCCCCTTCTCGGCCAGCCAGGTGAGCAGCCGCCAGGTGCCGCCGTAGCAGTCGTGCGGCGCCACGACCCGCCCGCCGGCCGGGACGAAGGCGTTCACCACCAGGGTCACCGCCGCCATGCCGGTGCCGGTGACGACGGCCCCGGCCCCCTCCTCGAGAGTGGCCAGGGCCTCGCCCAGCACGTCGCGGGTGGGATTGCCGCTGCGCGAGTAGTCGTAGGCGCCACGCCCGTCCAGCCCGTCGAAGGCGTAGTTGGTGGACAGGTGGATCGGCGGCACCACCGAGCGGTGGGCCGGGTCCGTGGCGAGTCCGGCGCGCATGCCACGCGCGGTGCGGCTGAGCGGTTCGCGTTCGGGGCCGGACTGGTCCTGCTGGGACATGGTTTCTCCTGACAACGGCTGTTGTCAGCCTAGGTGTTGGTCGCAGGCAGGTTCATGACACTCGGGTGATGGGAGCTTTCCCGCCGAGGGCGCTGTG
>NZ_BAAAIX010000008.1:0-46524 GCF_039526385.1 Luteococcus peritonei
GGCCCCCGCCCCAACACCCTCACCCATGCCCCTCGCCGCTTGACGAGGAACATAGGGACACCCCCCCGGGGTTCGGCGTCCGGTCCGTACATTGAACACCCGGGGAATGGGGGCGCCAATCACCGCCCCCGCCGCGCGGGTTAGGAGCAAACTTAGCAGCGCTCACGGTTGCTTCGGCCCCGCCCGCCTGCCCGAATGGTCACGAGCGGCCTAACCAGCGATCTAGGCTTGCCTCACCTTGCTGGGTGAGGGAGTCTGGTCGGCTTGTACAACGGGGTGTCAATTAGGTAAGAATGGTGTTGTGGAAACTGACGGAACCCCCCTGCGCGGAGCGACGCCGGGCCCCGTCGACGCCGAGGAAGAGGCGTCCACCCGAGGCCGGGTCGCCCGCAGTATCCTGCAGCACGGTCCCAGCACCGCCGCGGAACTCGGCGAGCGGCTGCACCTGACCCCCGCCGCCATCCGACGGCACCTGGGCGTACTCACCGAGCAGGGTCACATCGAGCCCCGCGAGCAGCGCGTCTACGGCCAGCGTGGCCGCGGCCGCCCGGCCAAGGTCTTCGCGCTGACCGACGAGGGTCGCAAGACCTTCTACCAGGCCTATGACGAACTGGCCATCGAGGCGCTGCGCCACCTGGTGCGCGCCGCCGGGCCGGGGGCGGTCAATGCCCTGGCCGAGCAGCGCGTCTCCGACGTCGAGGCGGCCTACCACCGCTTCCGCGCCGACGACCCGCAGGGCAGCCCGGTTGACGCCCTGGCCCGCGCGCTGAACACCGACGGCTACGTGGCCAGCGTGCAGCCCTCGGCCAGCACCCAGCTGGGGGTCCCGGCCACCCAGCTGTGCCAGCACCACTGCCCGGTGGCCGCAGTCGCCGAGGAGTTCCCCCAGCTCTGCCAGGCCGAGACCGAGCTGTTCAGCAAGCTGTTGGGCAGCCACGTCCAGCGCCTGGCCACCATCGCCCACGGCGACGGGATCTGCACCACCAACATCCCGATGCCGCCCCTTCCTCCCAAGACCTCTGACGCAGACAACCGAAAGGCCAACTGATATGACCGACGTGCAGAACAAGCCGGTGGTGCCCGGTACCGGCGCCACCCAGGACGAGCACCTGGACGCGCTGGGCAACTACCGCTTCGGCTGGCACGACAAGGACGATGCCGGTGCCGCGGCCAAGCGTGGCCTGAACCCCGATGTCGTGAAGAACATCTCGGAGCTGAAGGACGAGCCGGAGTGGATGCTCGACCTGCGCCTCAAGGGCCTCAAGCTCTTCGAGCGCAAGCCGATGCCCACCTGGGGCGCCGACCTGACCGAGATCGACTTCGAGAACATCAAGTACTTCGTGCGCTCCACCGAGCGCCAGGCGCAGTCCTGGGAGGACTTGCCCGAGGACATCAAGAACACCTACGACAAGCTCGGCATCCCGGAGGCCGAGAAGGCCCGCCTGGTGGCCGGCGTCGCCGCCCAGTACGAGTCCGAGGTGGTCTACCACAAGATCAACGAGGAGCTGGAGCGCCAGGGAGTGATCTTCCTGGACACCGACACCGCGTTGAAGGAGCACCCCGAGATCTTCCAGGAGTACTTCGGCACCGTGATCCCGGTGGGCGACAACAAGTTCGCCGCCCTGAACACCTCGGTCTGGTCCGGTGGCTCGTTCATCTACGTCCCCAAGGGCGTCCACGTCGAGATCCCGTTGCAGGCCTACTTCCGGATCAACACGGAGAACATGGGCCAGTTCGAGCGCACCCTGATCATCGCCGACGAGGGCTCCTACGTGCACTATGTCGAGGGCTGCACCGCCCCAATCTACAAGTCGGACTCACTGCACTCGGCCGTCGTGGAGATCGTGGTGAAGAAGAACGCCCGCGTGCGCTACACCACCATCCAGAACTGGTCGAACAATGTCTTCAACCTGGTCACCAAGCGCGCCACCTGCGAGGAGGGCGCCACCATGGAGTGGATCGACGGCAACATCGGTTCCAAGGTGACCATGAAGTACCCGGCGGTCTACCTGATGGGCGAGCACGCCAAGGGCGAGACCCTGTCCATCGCCTTCGCCGGCGAGGGCCAGCACCAGGACGCCGGCTCCAAGATGGTGCACTGCGCCCCGCACACCAGCTCCTCGATCATCTCCAAGTCGGTGGCCCGCGGGGGCGGCCGCTCCTCCTACCGTGGCCTGGTGGAGGTGCAGGAAGGCGCCTCGCAGTCGGCCTCCAGCGTGAAGTGCGATGCCCTGCTGGTGGACACCATCAGCCGCTCCGACACCTACCCCTACGTCGACGTGCGCGAGGACGACGTCTCGATGGCCCACGAGGCCACCGTCTCGAAGGTCTCCGACGACCAGCTCTTCTACCTGATGCAGCGTGGTCTCGAGGAGGACGAGGCCATGGCCATGATCGTGCGCGGCTTCGTCGAGCCGATCGCCCGCGAGCTGCCGATGGAGTACGCCCTGGAGCTGAACCGTCTGATCGAGCTCCAGATGGAAGGCGCCGTGGGCTGACGCCCGCACAGCCCCGCCACCGCCTCATCCGAACACCACAAGGAAAGACCACACTGTGAGCACTCCCGACACGGACACCCGTCCTGACGGCACCGATCCGAACACCTCGGTGGACCAGATGCCGACCGAGACCACCGACACCGGCCTCGAGCTGACCACGCCCGAGGGCGTCCCGGCCCCGAACGTGGCCGGCGCGGTGGAGACCGTGGCCTCGCACCTGCACCCCACCCCCTCGTGGGACCTGGCCGACCATCCCGAGCCGACCGGCCGCGAGGAGGTCTGGCGCTTCACCCCGATGAAGCGGATCCGTCCGCTGCTGCGCGCCGAGGTCACCAGCGACAACCTCACCTGGCAGACCAGTTTGCCCGCCGGCGTGAGCCTCACCTCGATCGACTCCGAGCAGGCCCGTGAGCTCGCCGTCGAGGCCCCGCTGGACCGGGTCTCCGCCCTGGCCGCCCAGAACGCCGGCTATGCGGCGCTGCTGGACATCCCGGCCGAGAGCGAGCTGTCCGAGCCCGTGCTGCTGACCGGCACCGGCACCGGCGGCGTGGTTAGCGACCACATGGTGATCCGGGTGGGCGCCTTCAGCAAGGCCACCGTGATCTTGCACTACAAGGGTGACGTCACCTTTGCCGAGAAGCTGGACGTGCGCGTCGGCGACGGCGCCAAGGTCAGCATTGTGACCCTGCAGGACTGGGACGACACCGCGGTGCACGGCGGCCAGCGCTCCGTGCTGGTGGGTCGCGACGCCCACGTCAAGATGGTCACCACCTCCCTGGGCGGCGACGTGATCCGTCTGCAGGAGGACGTGCGCTATGCCGGCCCCGGCGGCGAGCTGGAGCAGTACGGCCTCTACTTCGTGGACGCCGGCCAGCACATCCAGCACCGCATCTTCGTCGACCACAACGCCCCGCAGACCAAGTCCAATGTGGACTACCGCGGCGCGCTGCAGGGTGACGGGGCCCACTCCGTCTGGATCGGCGACGTGCTGATCCGCAAGGTGGCCGAGGGTATCGAGACCTACGAGTCCAACAAGAACCTGGTGCTCACCGACGGCTGCAAGGCCGACAGCGTGCCGAACCTGGAGATCGAGACCGGTGAGATCGCTGGCGCCGGCCACTCCTCGACCACCGGCCGCTTCGACGACAACCAGCTCTTCTACCTGATGAGCCGCGGCATCCCCGAGCCCGAGGCCCGCCGCCTGGTGGTGCACGGCTTCTTCGTCGACATCGTGCGCCGCATCGGCGTCGAGACCGTCGAGGCACGCCTGATGGAGGCCGTCGAGAAGGAGCTCGCCGTCGTCGCGCCGACCATCGAGCAGCAGGCATGAGCTTCGTCGATGCCTGCGAGCTCGCCGAGCTGACCGACCTCCCGCTGGGCGTGGAGGTGGGCGATGCCGAGCTGGCCATCGTGAAGGTGGGCGAGGAGATCTTCGCCATCACCGACGAGTGCTCGCACGGCAAGGTGCCGCTCAGCGAGGGCGACGTCGTCGACTGCTCCATCGAGTGCTACCTGCACGGGTCGGCCTTCGACCTGCGCACCGGGGCCGCGCTCAACCTGCCCGCCACCGAGCCCGTGCCGGTCTACCCCACGCGGGTGGTCGACGGCATGGTCCAGGTGGACCTGGACAACCCGATCGATCCCGCGGCGCTGGCCTGACCACGCGGCCGCCACAGACCACCACTGAACAGAAACCTGGAGAAGCAATGTCCAAGCTGGAAATCATCGACCTGCACGTCGACGTCGAGACCGAAACCGGTCCCAAGCCGATCCTCAAGGGCGTGAACCTGACCATCAATGACGGCGAGGTGCACGCCATCATGGGCCCGAACGGCTCCGGCAAGTCCACCATGGCCTACGCCATCGCCGGCCACCCCAAGTACACGATCACCTCCGGCAAGGTGCTGCTCGACGGGCAGGACCTCACCGAGATGACCGTCGACGAGCGCGCCCGCGCCGGCCTCTTCCTGGCCATGCAGTACCCGGTGGAGGTTCCCGGCGTCAGCGTGACCAACTTCCTGCGCGCCGCCAAGACCGCCCTGGACGGCGAGGCCCCCAAGCTGCGCACCTGGACCAAGGACGTCAAGGGCGCCCTGGCCGGCATGCAGCTCGAGGACGACTTCGCCACCCGCTCGGTCAACGAGGGCTTCTCCGGCGGCGAGAAGAAGCGCCACGAGATCGCCCAGCTGGAGCTGCTCAACCCGAAGGTCGCCGTCCTGGACGAGACCGACTCCGGCCTGGACATCGACGCCCTGCGCGTCGTCTCCGAGGGCGTCAACCGCTTCAGCCAGCAGGGTGACCGCGGCGTGCTGCTGATCACCCACTACACCCGCATCCTGCGCTACGTGCACCCCACTCACGTGCACGTCTTCGTCGACGGCCGGATGGTCGAGGAGGGCGGCAAGGAGCTGGCCGAGCAGCTCGAGCTCGAGGGCTACGAGAAGTACGTGAAGGCGGCCCAGGCGCAGGCCTGATCCGCACCCCGGGGAGCAGGCTCCCCACACAGCCACACCACACGGCGTCGCAGCCCGCTGCGGCGCCGCGTGTGCCCCATGGATGAGAGGTTCTGATGAACCACGACTACGACGTCGAGGCGATCCGCCGCGACTTCCCGATCCTGCAGCGCAGGGTGGGGGAGAACCCGCTGGTCTACCTCGACTCGGCCAACACCTCGCAGAAGCCGACGGTGGTGGTCGAGGCGATCGCCGACACCTATCTGCACCACAACGCCAATGTCGCGCGCGCCATGCACCAGCTGGGCCTGGAGGCCACCGAGGCCTTTGAGGGCGGGCGTGACCGGGTGGCCACGTTCATCGGCGCCCCGCAGCGCGGCGAGGTGGTCTTCACGAAGAACGCCTCCGAGGCGCTGAACCTGGCGGCCAACAGCCTGGGCGCCTCGCTGGGCCCCGGCGACGAGGTGCTGGTCTCCGTGATGGAGCACCACTCCAACATCGTGCCCTGGCAGCTGGTCTGCGAGCGCACCGGCGCCACCCTGCGCTGGTTCGACATCACCGACGAGGGCCGGCTCGACCTGGAGGCCGCCGAGCGCGACGGCCTGGTCAACGAGCGCACCAAGGTCGTCTCGATCACCTGGATCAGCAATGTGGTGGGCACGGTGAACCCGGTGCGCCAGATCGCCGAGATGGCCCATGCCGTGGGCGCGGTGCTCGTGGTCGACGGTTCGCAGGGCGTGCCGCAACGACCCACCGACGTGACCGAGCTGGGCTGCGACCTGCTGGCCTTCACCGGCCACAAGCTGTGCGGGCCCACCGGCATCGGCGTGCTCTGGGGCCGCTACGACCTGCTGGCCTCCCTGCCCCCCTTCCTGGGCGGCGGCGAGATGATCGAGGTGGTGCGCATGGAGGGCTCCACCTTCGCCGCCCCGCCGCACCGTTTCGAGGCGGGTACTCCGCCGATCGTGCAGGCCCATGGCCTGGGCGTCGCCCTGGACTACCTGTCCGGGATCGGCATGGACCGGGTGGCCGCCCACGAGCAGGAGGTCACCGCCCTGATGCTCAGCCGGCTGCAGGACGTCGACGGGCTGCGCATCCTGGGGCCCACCGAGGCCGTCCAGCGTGGTGGCGCGGTGAGCTTCACCCTGGACGGGGTGCACCCGCACGACATCATGCAGATGCTGGACTCGCGCGGCATCGCCGTGCGCGGTGGCCACCACTGCGCCCGCCCGCTGCACGACCGGCTCGGGGTGCAGAGCTCGGTGCGTGCCTCCGGCTACCTGTACACGACGAAGGCCGAGGTGGAGGCGCTGGCCGAGGCGCTGGACTGGACCCGCGACTTCTTCCAGGGGCGGCAGGCTGCTGGTGGCGGCAGCATCGAGGCGCGTCGCGCGGCCCGTCGCGCCGCCCGCCAGGACGACAGGAGTGCACGATGAGCGAGCAGCAGATGGTGGAGCAGATGTACCAGGAGATCATCCTGGACCACTACAAGGCGAAGCTGAACTCCGGCCTGCGCGAGCCCTTCGACGCCGAGGTGCACCACGTCAATCCCTCCTGCGGCGACGAGATCACCCTGCGGGTGGAGCTCGACGGCGGCAAGGTGGGCGATGTCAGCTACCACGCGGAGGGCTGCTCCATCTCGCAGGCCTCCACCTCGGTGATGACCGACCTGGTGATCGGTCGCGAGACCGCCGACGTGATGGCCCTGCACGACGAGTTCCTGGAGATGATGCAGTCCCAGGGCAAGGCCGAGCCCGACGAGGACCGTCTGGAGGACGGGATCGCCTTCGTCGGTGTCTCCCAGTTCCCCGCCCGCGTGAAGTGCGCAATGCTCGGCTGGTCGGCCGTCCGCGACGCCGTGCTGCGCGCCCAGGCCCAGGCCTGACCCGACAAGTTTTCCAACCGAAGGAGACCCACGTGTCCGTCCCACCCGAGAGCCCGGACTTCGACCGCGGCGAGACCGCCGAGGTGCCGGCGCAGCGCCCTTCCGACCTGGTCAAGGACGAGCTGCCCACCGGCATCCCCACCAGCCCGCGGCCCAGCGTCGAGGACATCGAGGAGGCCATGCGCGACGTGGTCGACCCCGAGCTGATGGTCAACGTCGTCGACCTGGGCCTGGTCTACGGCATCCACGTCGACGAGGAGAACAACGCCACCATCGACATGACGCTGACCAGCCCCACCTGCCCGCTCACCGACCAGATCGAGTACGACACCCACAATGTGCTCGATGGCCTGGTGAACTCGGCCACCATCAACTGGGTCTGGCTGCCGCCGTGGTCGCTGGAGATGATCACCGACGAGGGCCGCGAACAGCTGCGGGCCGTCGGTTTCAACGTCTAGCCTCCCAGCGGGAAGGTGGCGGCCACGGTGTGCTCGGCGTGGCCGCGAATCCCCAGCACCGAGCGCACCAGCACGATCTCCTCGACCCGCCACGGGTCACTGCGCAGGGCCCGGAGCCAGGCGGCGTCAGCCGCATGGTTGCGGGCCTTGTTCGTCCTGGCCAGTGTGAGGTGCGGCTGGTAGGGCCCCTCGGGGTGCTCCAGGCCCAGGCCGCCGGCCAGGCTGCGGCAGTCCTGCGCCAGCGCCGGCAGCGAGTCCGTCGGGTCGTCCAGCAGGCCGATCAGGTGACGTGCCCAGGTAAGTTCAGGAAAGGCACCGCCGCCGGCCAGGGCCAGCTCGAAGCCGGGTCGGGCGGTGGCCAGGCAACGCAGTCCGTCCACCAGCTCCGGGACCAGGTGGTCGCGGACATTGGGGGTGAAGAGCAGCGTGACATGCCACTGCTGCTCGGGATTCCAGCGCAGCGGCCTCCCGGTGAGCGCCGCACGGGGCCCCACCAGCTGGTCCCGCAGCTGGGCCGTCGTGGTGGCATCGGGCTGGATGGCGACGAACAGGCGCTGGCTCATGCGCCAATTCAACCGTGCGGCCGCGACGTGGGAGACTGGAGGACGTGCTTCAGATCAAGGACCTCGAGGTCAGGGCGGGTGCCCGGCTGCTGCTTTCCCCCATCTCCTTCCAGGTGATCCCGGGCGACCGGATCGGCCTGGTGGGCCGCAACGGTGCCGGCAAGACCACGCTGACCCGGATCCTGGCGGGGGATGGGATGCCGGCCGCAGGCAGTGTCGTCCGTAGTGGCCAGCTCGGCTACCTGCCGCAGGACCCGCGCGACGGCGACCTCAACGTGCTCGCCCGCGACCGGATCCTCTCGGCGCGCGGGCTGGACCGGGTCATCGTCAAGATGCGCGACCTGGAGCAGACCATGAGCACCGCCACCGGCGAGGAGCGCGAGGCGGCGATGAGCTCCTACACCAAGGCGGAGGCGCAGTTCGTCGCGGCCGGCGGCTACGGCGCGGAGAGCGAGGCGCACCGGATCGCCGCCAACCTGGCGCTGCCCGACCGGGTGCTGGCCGAGCCGCTGCGCAACCTGTCCGGTGGCCAGCGACGACGCATCGAGCTGGCGCGGATCCTGTTCTCCGGAGCGGACACGCTGCTGCTGGACGAGCCCACCAACCACCTCGACGCCGACTCGATCGCCTGGCTGCGTGACTTCCTCAAGACCTATCCCGGTGCGCTGATGATGATCAGCCACGACACCGACCTGCTCGACGCGATCGTGAACAAGGTCTACCACCTGGACGCGAACCGTGCCGAGATGGACATCTACTCGATGAGCTGGAAGCTCTACCTCAAGCAGCGCGAGACCGACGAGAAGCGTCGCCGTCGCGAGCGAGCCAATGCCGAGCGCAAGGCCGCGCAGCTCTTCGCCCAGGCCGACAAGCTGGGCGCGAAGGCCACCAAGGCCGCCGCGGCGCACAACATGGCGCGTCGTGCCGAGCGGATGCTGGCCGGGCTGGAGGACGAGCGCGAGGCCGACAAGGTGGCGCGGATCCGCTTCCCGGAGCCTGCCCCGGTGGGCAAGGTGCCGCTGATGGCCGAGGGGTTGAGCAAGTCCTACGGTTCGCTGGAGGTCTTCACCGGCGTCGACCTGGCCATCGACAAGGGCTCCAAGGTGGTCATCCTGGGCCTGAACGGCGCCGGCAAGACCACCATGCTGCGCATCCTGGCCGGGGTGGAGGAGGCCGACACCGGCGAACTGCTCCCGGGCCACGGCCTGCGGATCGGCTACTTCGCCCAGGAGCACGACCTGATCGACCTCACCTCCAGCGTGCTTGACAACATGGTGGCCAGCGCGCCGAACATGAATGCCACCGAGTGCCGCAAGGTGCTGGGATCCTTCCTGTTCACCGGCGACGACGTGGACAAGCCCGCCCGGGTGCTCTCCGGTGGCGAGAAGACCCGGCTGGCGCTGGCCATGCTGGTGGTCAGCTCCGCCAACGTGCTGCTGCTTGACGAGCCCACCAACAACCTCGACCCGGCCTCGCGCGAGGAGGTGCTCAATGCCATCCGCAGCTACACCGGCGCGGTGGTGCTGGTCACCCACGACGAGGGCGCCGTGCACGCCCTGGACCCCGACCGGGTGCTGGTACTGCCGGAGGGCGATGAGGACCTGTGGAGCCCGGAGTACGCGGACCTGATCTCGCTGGCCTGAGTGCTCGTCGCGCCTGCTGCCGTCGGGCCCGCCGGTGTGCTTTGATCTTGGTCACACATCCGCACCCGTGAAGGGGACAGGCCATGGCCACCAGCAAGCCCACCGCCACCAGCCAGCTCGCGCCCGGCGCGCGGATCACGGGGGAGCAGCGCCGCGCTGTCGCCGCTGAGCTCGCGGCCCGCTACGCCGCTGGTGAGGCGATCCGGTCCATGGCTGATGATCTTGGCCGCTCCTACGGCTGGGTGCAGGGCCTGCTCAAGGAGCACGGCGTCGAGCTGCGGGGCCGCGGTGGGGCCACCCGCGGCGCGGCCGGAGAGGCTCGCGCCAGGCTGACCAACCCGCGTCGCAGCACCAGCCGGGCCAGTATCGACGAGGCCATCGCACCGGTGAAGCGGCAGGCCAGGGCCGCCGTCGACGCACCCACCCCGCGCCGCCGCAGCGGGGCTACCCCGCCGGCGCCGGTGGTCACTGACCCTTCGGCCCAGCACGCCAAGGCCGTGAAGCCCGAGAAGAGCGTCAAGGCCGACACATCCACCAGGGCCGAGAAGCGTTCCAAGGGCGACCAGGCCACCAAGGCCAAGAAGCCGAGCAAGGCCAAGAAGGCCGACAAGATCGAGAAGCTTGGCAGGATCGAGAAGCCCGCCAAGGTCGAGAAGGTGACCAAGGTCGACACGTCGGCGAAGGCAGAGAAGGTGGCCAAGGCGGACAAGCCGGTGAAGGACAAGCTGGCCAAGGCGGACAAGCCGGTGAAGGACAAGCTGGCCAAGGACCAGGACGTCAAGGACAAGCCGGTCAAGGACCAGGACGTCAAGGACAAGCCGGTCAAGGACAAGGACGCCAAGGACAAGGCCGGCAAGAAGAAGTCCGGCAAGGGCGACTCCCAGAAGTCGAAGAAGAAGTCCGCGAAGAAGGGCGCGTAGCACTCGCCTCGCGACGTGCGCGGCCGGCCGGGAATACCGGCCGGCCGTTCCGCGTTGCAGGGCTGGACGATATATCGATGAACGTCCCAACGATGAGGACGAGGAGAGTGCATGAGTGGAATGGGTGGCCCGGGAGGGCGCATGATGGGGGGCCTCAAGAAGGACCCCGAGGTCAAGAACCACAAGCTGGCGCCGGGAACCGTGCGCCGCATCGCCGGCTACGGCCGGCCCTATGTAGGGCTGCTGGTGATCTTCCTGGTCTGCGTGGTGCTCGCCGCAGCAGCCGGGGTGGTCCCGCCCCTGATCTTCAAGCGGATCATCGACGACGGCGTGCTGCAGGGCAACACCCGCCTGGTGCTGCAGCTGGCCGGCGTGGTGGCCCTGCTGGCGGTGCTGGACGCGGTGCTCAGCATCGTGAACCGCTGGTGCTCGGCCCGCGTCGGCGAGGGACTGATCTACGACCTGCGCAGCCAGGTCTTCGACCACGTCTCGTCGATGCCGCTGGCCTTCTTCAGCCGGACCCACACCGGCAAGCTGGTGAGCCGGCTGCAGTCGGACGTGCTGGGTGCCCAGCGCGCCTTCACCACCACGCTGTCCAGCGTGCTGAGCAATGTCATCTCGCTGGTGCTGGTGCTGGCCGCCATGATGAGCCTGTCGTGGAAGCTGACCCTCGCCTCGCTGGTGCTGCTGCCGATCTTCCTGATCCCGGCGCGCGTGGTGGGCGGCCGGCTGGCCTCGCTCACCCGTGACTCGATGCAGCTGAACGGCGACCTGTCGGCCATGATGACCGAACGCTTCACCGTCTCCGGCGCCCTGCTGGTGAAGCTCTTCGGGCGCCCCGCCACCGAGCACGAGCTCTTCGCCACCAAGGCCGACGAGCTGCGCCGCAATGGCGTCACCATCGCCATGGTGGGCCGGCTGTTCATGACGGCCATGACCCTGGTGGCGGCGCTGGCGACCGCCCTGGTCTACGGAGCGGGCGGCTGGATGGCGATCCGCCAGGAACTCACCGTCGGCACGCTGACCGCCCTGGCCGGCCTGCTGGCCCAGCTCTACGGACCGCTGGTGCAGCTCACCAATGTGCGCGTCGACGTGATGAGCGCGCTGGTCAGCTTCGAGCGGGTCTTCGAGGTGCTCGACCTCAAGCCGCTGATCAGTGACCGGCCCGATGCGCGTCGTGCCTCCGGCGTGGCCAGCATCGACTTCGACCAGGTGCACTTCACCTACCCCGATCCCGAGCTGGTCTCGCTGTCCTCGCTGGAGCCGGTCGCCCCCGGCCACGAGAGCCGAAACCAGAAGGTGCTCGACGGGGTGGACTTCCACGTCGCACCGGGCCAGACCTTCGCCCTGGTGGGCCCCTCCGGGGCGGGCAAGACCACCATCACGAACCTGCTCACCCGGCTCTACGACGTCACCGGTGGCAGCGTACGGATCGGTGGCGATGACGTGCGCGAGCTCACGCAGGCCTCGCTGCAGGACATGGTGGGCTATGTCACCCAGGACGCCCACATGTTCCACGACACCATCCGCAACAACCTGCTCTACGCCGCCCCCGGCGCCACCGAGCAGCAGATCACCGAGGCGCTGCAGGCGGCCCAGATCTGGGAGCTGGTGCAGCGCCTGCCCGACGGCCTGGACACCATGGTGGGGGAGCGCGGCTACCGCCTCTCCGGCGGTGAGCGCCAGCGCTTCGCGATCGCCCGGCTGCTGCTGAAGGCACCGCCGATCGTGGTCCTGGACGAGGCCACCGCCCACCTGGACTCGGAGAGCGAGGTGGCCGTGCAGAAGGCGCTGGACGCCGCCATGCAGGACCGCACCAGCGTGGTGATCGCCCACCGGTTGTCCACCGTGCGGGCGGCCGACCAGATCCTGGTGCTGGAGGGTGGCCGGATCGTCGAGCGCGGCACCCACGACGAGCTGCTGGCTGCCGGCGGCGAGTACGCCGAGCTCTACGCCAGCCAGTTCGCCTGAGCCAGCACCCGCTGCCGCCGAGCCGGTCGCGCCGCCCCGCCGGGCGGTGCGCCCGGCTCAGCCGCCGTTGGGGCGGCGGAAGATGGTGAGCTGGACATCGGCCTCCACCGTCATGTCCCGTTGCACCGCGGCATGCTCGTGGAAGGCATTGGGCCCCATCTGCACCAGGTCGGACAGGTCCTGGGCACCCAGGTCCATGCTCCACCGGATCCGCTGGGTCCAGACGGCCTCGAAGGCGCCGGACATGGTCCGGTTCAGCCGGGCCAGCTTGTCCGCCTCGACGTCGAGCAGGCCCAGCGCCTCACGCGCCTGCGCCAGGTGGCCGGCATTGGGGGTGACCACCGCCAGCGTCGCGCCGGGAGCGCAGACCCGGGCGAACTCCGCCGGGTTGCGCGGTGCGAAGACACACAGCAGGGCGTCGACATGGCCGCTGCGCACCGGCAGCCCGGCCCAGGTGTCGGCCACCACGGCGCCCATCCGCTCGTGCGCCCGGGCAGCGCGTCGGCAGGCGGGCACCGAGACGTCGGTGGCCAGCCCGACCGCTTGCGGCAGCGCCTCGAGCAGCCCGGCCAGGTAGTGGCCGGTGCCGGCGCCCACCTCGAGCAGGCGGCGTGCCGAACCGATCCGTCGGGCCAGGGCCTGCTCGATGGGGCGGTAGTGGCCGGCGGACAGGAAGCGGTCACGGGCAGCCACCATGTCCGCCCTGTCGGCATTGGCCGGCGCGGCGCGGCCCAGCAGGTTCACATAGCCCTGCTTCGCAAGGTCGAAGCTGTGGCCGCGGGGACACACCAGGCTGCGCCCCTCGAGCAAGAGTCGGCCCTGGCACTGCGGGCAGGCCAGCAGGGCCAGGGCCTTCTCGATCGCCATGGGGGTCCTCAGACGGTGCGCATGGCGCCGCCGTCGACGGGCACCACGCAGCCGGACATGTAGCCGGCGGCATCGGAGAGCAGGAAGGTGGCCACCCGGCCGAACTCGTCGGGCTCGCCCATCCGGCGCAGCGGCACCTGCGACTCCACCAGCTCGCGCGCAGCCTTCGGGTCGCTGGCCTGCTCGAACAGGTAGGTCATCCGGCCGGTGGCGATGGAGCCGGGCATCAGGCCCACCACGCGGCCGCCGTCGGGGCCCACCTCGTCGGCCAGCTGCTTGACCAGCATGCCCAGCCCGGGGCGCAGGCCGTTGGAGATGGCCATGCCGGGCAGCGGCACCCGGGTGGAGGTGGACAGCACCAGGGCCAGCCGGGCCCGCGGGTTCTGCGCGTAGACCGCGCGGGCCACCCGCAGGGCGGGCAGGAAGACCGAGGAGAAGGCGGTGGTCCACTGCTCGTCGGTGTTCTCCAGCACGTGGCCGGCCGGGGGGCCTCCGACGCTGACCAGGGCGCCGTCCACCTGGCCGAAGACCTCTAGGGCGCGGGTGATCGCCTCGGTGACGGTGTCGGCCTCCAGCAGGTCGCCGGCCATCGGCACGACGCGCGGCGCGTCCTCGGGGGCGTCGCCGTTCAGCTCGGTGGCCACCTCGGCCAGCGCCTCCTCACGTCGGGCCACCAGCACCACGCGGGCACCCTCGGCCACGAGCTGGCGGGCGCTGGCGAGTCCCAGGCCCGAGCTGGCGGCCGTCACCAGGAAGACCTTGTCGGCAAGTCCCAGATCCATCGCGGAATCTCCTCGTCACTCGTCCTCGCCCGTGCGGCGCGGTGCTGTGAGGCTATCGGTGGATTCGCGATTCTCCGCCTGGGCGGCTGCCTTTTCGCGACGAGCGAGCGCCTTGCGGCGGTCGCGCAGGTCGCCGCGGACCAGGATCGCGGCGCCGATCACCGCGATCACGGTGAAGGTGAACCACTGCAGGGCATAGGAAAGGTGCGGTCCCTCGGTGAGCTCGGGCGGGGTGATCGGCTGCAGGTCACCGGCCTGCGGCACCGAGCTGTCGATCAGGCCGACGTAGCCGTCCAGCAGCGTGTAGGGCAGGTGCTGGCTCAGCACCTCGGTGTTCACCAGCCGCACCGTGCCCTGCTCGGGGAGCATGGCATTGGGCTTGTCGTCGTACTCGCTGCGCTTCACGTAGCCGGTGACCGTGACCCGTCCGGTGGGGGGATCGGGCAGCACCGCGATCTCGTTGGCGCCCTGGGCGCGCGGGATGAAGCCCCGGTCCACCAGCAGCCAGTCGCCCTGCTCGGTGCGCATCGGGGTGAGCACCTCGCTGCCGGCCTTGCCGCCCTGGTTGCGCAGCATGGCCTGCAGCTGGTGCTTCGCGTCATAGCTGCCGGTGACGCTGACCCGCTGCCACTGCGGGTCGTCGCCGATCGGACCGCCGAAGACCTCCTGGTAGGGCTTGACCGGCTGGTTGTGGAAGGCGGTGATGCGGGCATTGGTCTCTCGGCGCTGCTCCAGACGGTGCAGCTGCCACTCGCCGAGCCGGACGAAGAGCGAGCCCAGCAGCACCACGAACAGCAGCAGGGCCAGCCAGCGCATCCACATCTTCTTCACCCGGCCGAGCCTACTCGCACCCGTCGCGGGCCCGGTTCAGGCGGCGGGGTGGTGGCCGTCGTCGACGACCTCGCCGCGGATCACCGGCGCGGCCCCCAGCTGCGGCAGCTCCACCGGCTCCTCGTCGTGCGGGGCCAGGTCTGCCGGGTTGGTGCGGTTCTCGCGGGCATTGGCCAGCACCACGGCGATCGCCGGGAGCACGGCGGCACCCGCCACGGCCACGATCTTCCAGATGCCCGGCACGACGAACATCAGCAGGAAACAGGCGGTGCGCAGCAGCATGGTCCACACATAGCGACGCTGGCGCATCTCGACGTCCTCCGAGCGGGAGCGTCGCGCGCTGGTGATGGTGGGGCGTGCCCCCTCGCTGCGTGCCACGCGCCAACTGTACGCCGCTGCCGAATCCTCCAAAGATGCCCGGACGACATTGTGGTCCCGCCCAGCCCTGGCCCGTCGAGGCGGCGGATAGCGTGGCACGGTGAGCCAGAGCAGCGAAGAATTCGTCCCCCGCAGCGTCCTCGTCACCGGTGGCAGCAAGGGCATCGGCCGCGAGATCGCCTCCGACCTGCTGCGTGCCGGGCACAAGGTGGCCGCCACCTACCGCTCCGGTGACGTGCCCGAGGGCGTGCTGGGCGTGCGGTGCGAGATCAACGACCCGGAGCAGGTGGAGGCCGCCTTCGCCGAGGTGGAGGCCGCCCACGGCCCGGTCGAGATCCTGGTGGCCAATGCCGGCATCACCCGCGACGGCCTGCTGATGCGGATGAGCGACGAGGACTTCTCGGCCGTCGTCGACACCAACCTCACCGGCACCTTCCGCGTCGTGAAGCGTGCGGTGCGCCCCATGATGAAGCAGCGCCACGGACGCATCGTGCTGATCAGCTCCGTGGTGGCCCTGCTGGGCTCCGCCGGCCAGGTGAACTACGCCAGCTCCAAGGCGGCCCTGGTGGGCATGGCCCGCAGCGTGGCCCGTGAGCTGGGTGGGCGCGGCATCACCTGCAATGTGGTGGCCCCCGGCTTCATCGAGACGGACATGACCGCCGTCCTGGACGAGCAGACCATCAAGGGCTACCAGTCCCGCATCCCGGTGGGGAAGCTGGGCCAGACCGCCGACGTGGCCGCCGCGGTGCGCTATCTCAGCAGCGATGCCGCGGGCTATGTCACCGGTGCCGTGCTGCCGGTCGACGGCGGTCTCGGCATGGGACACTGAGCCCCGGCCCGAACCACCCCACCCCCGCACAAGAAGGCAGTACATGGGAATTCTCGAAGGCAAGTCCATCCTGGTCACCGGCGTGACCCACAACACCTCGATCGCCTACCAGGTGGCCAAGATCGCGCAGGAGCAGGGGGCCACCGTGGTGGTCTCCAACTTTGGCCGCGCGATGAGCCTGACCAACCGCGTGGTGCGGTCGCTGGACCCCGCGCCGGCCGTGATCGAGCTGAACGTGACCGACGAGCAGCAGCTGGCCGGTCTGGCCGACCAGCTGCGCGAGCTGGGCATCGAGCGCCTCGACGGCGTGGTGCACTCCATCGCCTATGCCAACCCGGAGACTGCCCTGGGCGGTGGCTTCCTGACCACCCCGTGGTCCGACGTGGGTGACGCGGTGCAGATCTCCGCCTACTCGCTGGTGAGCCTGACCATGGCCTGCAAGCCGCTCTTCGGTGACGAGGCCAGCGTGGTGGGCCTCACCTTCGACGCCCGCGTCTCCTGGCCCACCTATGACTGGATGGGCGTGGCGAAGGCCGCCCTGGAGTCCACCACCCGTTACCTGGCCCGCTTCCTGGGCCCGGAGGGCGTGCGCGCCAATGTGGTGGCCGCCGGCCCGCTGGACACCATCGCCAAGAAGGCGATCCCCGGCTCCGGCACCTTCAACGACCTGTGGGAGCAGCGAGCCCCGCTGGGCTGGGACACCACCGACGCGGTGCCCACCGCCAAGGCCGTCGTGGCCCTGCTCAGCGACTGGTTCCCCAAGACCACCGGCGAGATGGTGCACGTCGACGGCGGCGTGCACTCGATGGGCGGCTGAACCGCCTCGACCCATGCGCCACCGGCCCGAGCCGGACGGTGTCGACAGATCAGTGCAGCGAGCGCTGCGGCCAGCTGGCCGCAGCGCTCACTGCGTCCAGGGCCACCTCCAGCAGCTCGCGCAGGTGCTTCTCACGCACCAGTACCGCGTGGGAGTGCAGCACCTCGGACTGTGCGGCCAGCGCCTGCTCGGAGGCGGCCAGCAGCAGCCAGGCACGGTCCAGCAGGAGCTGTGAGCGCTCCGGGTAGTGCGCCCCCAGCACCGGCGCATGGATGGCGTCGGGACGCTGCCCGGCCACCACGCCCAGCTCGGCCAGCGCCTGCGCCCCCTGGCCCACCAGCCGCGTCAGGCTGCGCGCGGCCTCGCGAGGGTCGGGCGGTGGCAGCGGGCGTTCCAGCCGAGCCAGGCGCCACTGCACACCCTCGCCCACCTGCTGCCCGAACCAGGCCAGCGAACCGTCGTGAGTGGTCACCACCGCGCCGGCCTCCAGCGCCAACCGGTTGGCCTGCAGCGGACCGCGCAGCCCTGCCATCCGTCCCGGGCGAGGGATCAGCAGGGCCCAGACCGGCGGGGCCGACCCGATGGCGCCACCGGGTCCGGCCGCCGGCCGGCCACCGTGCGCCAGGCGCGCCAGGGCCAGTCGGAGCGGCACCTGGGCCAGCGGGTCGAGGCCCAGCAGCTGGTCGGGGTCGTGGACGTGGTGGGCCGTGCCGCGCCGCACCAGGGCCTCGGCATCCGGCGCCGTCAGGCGGCCCTCGGCCATCGCGTTCAGGCTGGAGCACAGAGCCAGGCAGAGGTCGAGCACGACGACGAGGATACGCGGCCACGACAAGGGCGAGCCGGGGTTGGGTGAGCCCCTGCGGTTCGATAGGTTGCACCCATGGCGAGTGTCGTGGATCTGGCAGGGGTTGGGGTTCGACGCGGGGGCAAGGACCTGGTGGCGGACATCACCTGGCGCGTCGAGGAGGACGAGCGCTGGGTCCTGATCGGCCCCAATGGTGCCGGCAAGACCACCCTGCTGCAGGTGCTGGGCGCCCAGATGCACCCCACCACCGGCATGGCCGCCATCCTCGACGAGCTGCTCGGTGCCGTCGATGTCTTCGAGCTGCGGCCCCGCATCGGCGTGGCCTCGGCCGCCATCGCCGACCGCATCCCCAAGGGGGAGCGGGTGGACGATGTGGTGGTCTCCGCCTCCTATGCCGTGATGGGCCGCTGGCGCGAGGAGTACGACAGCCTGGATCACGACCGTGCCGGCGACCTGATGCGCCAGCTGCGCGTCGACCACCTGGCCTCGCGCACCTTCGGCACGCTGAGCGAGGGCGAGCGCAAGCGGGTCCAGATCGCCCGAGCCCTGATGACCGACCCGGAACTGCTGCTGCTCGACGAGCCGGCCGCCGGGCTGGACCTGTCCGGCCGCGAGGCGCTGGTGGGAACCCTGTCCGAGATCTGCAGCGATCCCGACGCCCCCGCCACCGTGCTGGTCACCCACCACGTCGAGGAGATCCCGGCCGGGATCAGCCACGCCCTGCTGCTCAAGGACGGCCACGTGGTGGCCGCCGGGCCGATCGAACAGGTGCTCACCGACGACCTGATGAGCCAGACCTTCGACCTGCCGCTGCGGATCAGCCACGAGGACGGCCGCTGGCAGGCCCGCGCGGTGTGGCCCAGGCGGGGGATGGAGTGATGACCCCGCAGGAGCAGGACCTGGCCGGCTGGTTCTCGGACCACCTGTGGGCCTTGTGGGGAGCTCTTGCCCTGGTGCTTGCCTGCGCCGAGATGCTCACCCTGGACCTGACCCTGCTGATGCTGTCCTCCGGCGCCCTGGCCGGCGGGCTCGTGGCCCTGGTGGTGCCGGGCATGCTCTGGCTCCAGGTGCTGGTGGCGCTCGGCGTCGCCGCGGCCATGCTGGGCTTCCTGCGCCCCACCCTGCTGGAGCGGGTACGACGCGCCCCCGGCTACCGCTCCAGCCTGAACAAGCTGGTGGGCAGCGAGGGTGCCGCAACCGCCGCCATCACCCGGACCGGCGGTGAGGTCAAGGTGAACGGTGAGCTGTGGAGCGCCCGCCTGGTGCCCGGCGTCGCCGCCGTCGAGGTGGGGGAGATCGTCGAGGTCTACGAGGTGGACGGGGCGACGCTGGTGGTCTACCCCGTGGAGCGCGAGCTGGGTGGGCGCAGCAGCGCCGCAGAGATCGAGTAGAACCCTCCGGGACGACGCCGTCCCGGGGTCTGACAAGGAGGAACAGATGGAGATCGGATTCATCCTGATGGCCCTGCTGGTGGCCCTGGTGGTGATCGCCCTGCAGCAGTCGCTCAAGATCATCAAGCAGCAGCAGATCGCCGTCGTGGAGCGGCTCGGCAAGTTCCGACGCACCCTGGAGCCCGGCCCCCACCTCCTGGTGCCGCTGGTGGACCGGGTGCGCTACACCATGGACATGCGCGAGGAGGTGCAGGCCTTCCCGCCGCAGGGGGTGATCACCGAGGAGAACCTGATGGTCAACATCGACTCGGTCATCTACTTCCAGATCGTCGACCCGGTGCGCGCCGCCTACGAGGCGCAGAACTACCGCGGCGCCATCGAGCAGCTCACCATGACCACGCTGCGCAACATCATCGGCGGCATGGACCTGGAACGGGCCCTGACCAGCCGCGAGGAGATCAACAACAAGCTGCGCGCGGTGCTCGACGAGGCCACCGGCAAGTGGGGCATCAAGGTCAACCGCGTGGAACTGCGCGCCATCGAGCCGCCGGCCACCATCCGTGACGCCATGGAGAAGGGTGCGCGTGCCGAGCGCGACAAGCGGGCCCAGATCCTGCTGGCCGAGGGGCAGCGGCAGTCCCAGATCCTGTCCGCCGGCGGTGAGCGCGAGTCCGCCATCCTGAGGGCACAGGGTGATCGCGAGGCCGCGGTGCTGCGCGCTCAGGCCGACCGCCAGGCCCAGATGCTGCGCGCCGAGGGCGAGGCGCAGGCCATCACCACGGTCTTCAACGCGATCCATGCCGGCGAGCCGGACCAAGGTCTTCTGGCCTACCAGTACATGCAGATGCTGCCCTCCCTGGCGCGCGGCGACTCCAACAAGGTGTGGATCGTGCCCAGTGAGCTGAACGACGCCCTGAAGGGACTGGGTTCCGCGGTGGGCGACATCGGTGAGCAGGTCAAGGCCTACGCGCAGACCGACCGGTCGAAGTTCTCCGCGCCGGAGAAGGTGGACGTGATGGCCGAGATCCAGGCCCAGACCGACCAGGAGCGGGCGCAGAGCGACAAGACGGTGCAGAGCGTGATCGAGGAGGCGGAGAAGCTGTCGAACCCGGCCTTCAAGCCGCGCCGCAACCCGCAGCCGGTGGACCCGGCTCCGGAGGGTGACCAGCTGACCACCGGTGCCTCCGACGCGCTGGAGGTGCAGCAGCCACAGCAGTCGGGCGCCCAGCAGCCGCCCGCCGGGCCGGCCTACCAGACCGGGTGGGAGCCTCCCGCCGGCGGGCAGTGAGCCTGCCACCACCCAGCAGCACGACGACGGCGCCCCGCGATCACTCGCGGGGCGCCGTCGCGTCGGGTGCTGCTGCCCGGGAAGCCGGAGGGCGCGGCTCAGTCCAGCTCGTCGTCCTGGTCGCGCTGCTTGGCCACCTTCGGCGCGGCCTGCGGCGAGAGGCTGACCCAGCCGGACCCGGGCAGCGGTGCTGCGGCACCGGCGGTCGGGGGTGCGACGTGCGGGTTCTCCGGCTGGTTGGGCCGGGGCGGCGCGCCGGGGGTCACCGGGCGGACGGCGGCGCCGAGGGCCTGTTCCAGGGCCTTGGCGATCGCGCTGTTGGGAGCCGAGGTCTTGTGCTTGCGGATCTCTGCCATGACCCGAGCCTACCCAGCGACCTGCACGTCGCCCGTCTCGCCGGCCTGGCGGGCGTAGCGGCCGGCCAGGGCGGAGCAGGCCATCAGCTGGGCCTGGTGGAAGACCATCAGCGGCAGCACCATCAGGCCCACCGTGGGCATCCCGGCGAAGAGCACGGTGGCCATCGGCACGCCGGTGGCCAGTGACTTCTTGGTGCCGCAGAACTGGATGGCGATCCGGTCGGCCCGGCTGAAGCCCAGCCAGCGCGCCACCTGCCAGGTGAGCCAGAGCACCAGCGCCAGCACCACCAGACAGACCAGCACCAGGCGGACGATGTCACCCGGCGAGATGGTGCTCCACATGTGCTCGCGCATGCCCTGGCTGAAGGCGGAGTAGACCACCAGGATGATCGAACCCTGGTCCACCAGCTTGAGCCGCTTGTGTCGCTTCACGAAGTCGGCGGTCCAGCGTCGGGAGAGCTGGCCCAGCACGAAGGGCACCAGCAGCTGGCCGACGATGTCGAGCACCGAGGAGGCATCGATGTGCAGCCCGCCGGTGGCCGACATCAGCGCGATGGCCAGCAGTGGGGTGATCACCACGCCCACCAGGTTGGAGAAGGAGGCGCTCACGATGGCGCCGGCCACATTGCCCTTGGCGATCGAGGTGAAGTTGATGCTGGACTGCACCGTGGGGGGCACCAGGCAGACCCAGAGCAGGCCCAGGTAGAGCTCGTGGCTCAACACCGGCCCGTCGAGCACCCGCAGGGCCAGCCCCAGCAGCGGGAAGAGCAGGTAGGTGAAGGACAGGATCACCGCGTGCAGGCGCCAGTTGCGCAGTCCCTCCAGCGACTCCTGCGGCGAGAGCCGGGCGCCGTAGAGGAAGAAGAGCACCGCGATCATGATCTTGCTGGCCCAGGAGAGCACCGGGACCGCGGCACCGGTGGCCGGGAAGATGCTGGCCAGCACGGCGGCGGTGATGATCGCCAGCAGGAAGCGGTCCGGGCGGGGAAGGCTGAGGCTCATGGTGGGCCCAGCCTACGACCGACCGGAGTCGGTGGCAGGCTGGGACCTCACAGTCCGCGGTGGTGCGGCGTCTACAGGACATGAGCATGCAGATCCCCTTCAGCCAGGCCGTCGAGCAGCACGGCACCACCGTGCTGCGCGTCTGTCGCAGCGTGCTGGGTGGTGGCCCCGATGCCGACGACGCCTGGCAGGAGACCTTCCTGTCAGCGCTGCGGGCGTGGCCGGAGCTGGACGACGGAGCCGACGTGGAGGCCTGGCTGGTCACCATCGCGCGACGCCGCAGCCTGGACCAGGTGCGGGCCAGCTCCCGGCGGGCGCTTCCGGCGGAGGTGCTTCCCGAGCCGGGGGAGCGCGAGGCTCGGATGGCTCCCGAGGAGAGGCTGCTGCTGTGGCGCTGGCTCGACCGGCTGCCACCGAAGCAGCGCCGAGCGGTGGCCCATCACCACCTGGCCGGCCTGCCGCATGCCCAGGTTGCCGAGTTGCTCGGCACCACCCCCGAGGCCGCCCGCCGGGCCGCCAGCGACGGCATGGCCCGTCTGCGCCGCATCCACCGTGAGGAAGACCATGACTGAGCACCTTGACGCACTGACCAGCCGGCTGGCCCGCACCGCCTCGGAGCAGGGGCTGGTGGAGGTGGCCTGGCGCACCGTCGACAGCCCGGTGGGGGAGTTGCTGCTGGCCGCCACCCCCGCGGGGCTGGCCCGGGTGGCCTTCGCCCGCGAGGGCTTCGACGGCGTGCTGCAGGACCTCTCCGCCCGCATCGGCCCGCGCGTGCTGCGCGAACCCGGTCGGCTCGATGCGGCCGCCCACCAGCTCGACGACTACTTCGCCGGTCTCCGCACCAGCTTCGACCTGCACCTGGACGACCGGCTCTCGACGGGCTTTCGCCAGCAGGTGCAGCGCTGGCTGCCGCAGATCGGCTACGGCCGCACCGCCAGCTATGCCGAGGTGGCCGCCGCGCTGGGGCGTCCCGGCGCCTCGCGTGCGGTGGGCACCGCCTGCGCCACCAATCCGCTGCCGCTGGTGGTGCCCTGCCACCGGGTGCTGCGCTCCGGCGGGGCGCTGGGCGGCTACCTGGGCGGCCTGGAGGCCAAGCAGGCGCTGCTCGAGCTGGAGGGTGCGCTGCCGACGCACCGCTAGGCTCGTCCGGTGGCCCACTTCGTCGAGATCACCGACCCGCACGACGAGCGCCTGCGTGACTACGTGGCGCTGCGCGAGACCTCGCTGCGCCACAGCATCGAGGCCGAGCACGGCCTGTTCATCGCCGAGGGCGAGAAGGTGATCCGACGCGCGGTGGAGGCCGGCTACCCGCCGCGCTCCTTCCTGCTGGCGCCCCGCTGGGTGGACTCCTTGTCCGACCTGCTGGAGGCCACCGACGCGGAGGTCTACGTGGTGAGCCCCGCGTTGGCCGAGCAGGTGACCGGTTTTCATGTGCACCGCGGCGCGCTGGCCTCGATGCAGCGCCAGGTGCGCCACCGGCTCGACGACCTGCTGGACGCCCGACGCCTGGTGGTGGTGGAGGACATCGTCGACCACACCAATGTGGGCGCCATCGTGCGCAGTGCCGCCGGCCTGGGCTGGGACGGGGTGCTGCTGGCGCCCCGCGCCGCCGATCCGCTCTACCGACGCGCCGTGAAGACCTCCATGGGGGCCGTCTTCAGCCTGCCGTGGGCCCGGATGGAGAGCTGGGAGAACGACCTGGAGCGGCTCCGGGCGGCGGGCTTCACCGTGGTCGCCCTCGCCCTGCGCGAGGACGCGGTCAGCCTGGACGAACTGGCCGCGAGCCTGTCGCCCGACGAGAAGGTTGCCGTGCTGATGGGCACCGAGGGCCAAGGGCTCAGCGAGCACTGGTTGGAGCAGGCCGACCGGGTGGTATGCATCCCGATGGGGCACGGCGTCGACTCCCTCAACGTGGCCGCGGCCACCGCGGTGGTCTGCTACGTGCTGCGCCCCTGAGCCGGTCGTGCCGTCGCGGCATCCCCCGATCTCCAACATTCTGGACTTCTGGCTCGACTACTTCGGCGCGCCCGGGCGTCAGCGACGCGAGCTGCGCAACGAACTGCGAGCCAACCTGGACGGCTCCGCCGCCGAGCGCGGCTGGGAGACGGCCCGTGAGGGGCTGGGCTCCATCCGGGCCCTGGCCCGGGAGAGTGCCGCCTCGGTGCGCGACGAACGTCGTCCCTCATGGACCACCGGGGCGGTGCTGGCCGCGCTTCTCTTCGGCTTCGTGGTGCTGGTGCACGCCTGGAGCATGTTCGCCTTCGTCGACGGCGCCATGGCCACCGGTATCCCGGTGGGGCACGAGGTCACGGCCGGCGTGACCTTGCTGCCGGGCTCGCGCTTCACCGCCGGCAACCAGGTCAATGGTTTCGGTCTCGGCTTCGGCATGGTCATCTCGCCCTAGTTGCTCATCGGCCTGCCGCTGCTGGGCTCGCGGATCTGGCGCCTGGCGCGGCGATCCTGAGCCCGGTGGGCTCCCTCTGGGGCTGCCACGTGCCCGGCCCCTCGACGAAGAACTCCCGGCCGCCCTTCAGGGGGCGGCCGGGAGTTCGGTGCTCAGGAGCGGCGTCGTCGCCGCCGCGGGGTGTCGGGGCCGTTGGCCCAGGAGTCGTAGCTCCAGTCGCCGGCGCTGGCCAACGAGAGGCACATCAGGGCGGCGATCAGGGCGGCGCAGAGTTCCCAGCCGCCTTGGCCGACGAAGATGCCGTTGTCCTTGTGCAGGAACCAGATGGCGCCGGCCATCTCCAGGCTGAGCAGCACGCAGACCACCCAGGTGTAGGCGCCCAGCACCAGGCAGGCGCCGCCCAGCAGCTCCAGCAGGGCCACCAGCGGTGCGGCGATCCCGGGCTGGGGGATGTGCCAGGCCGTGAACTGCTTGATGGTGGCCTGGATGGTGGGGTCGGTGAACTTGCTCCAGCCGTGGGCGATGAAGACCACGCCCAGGGCGCAGCGGCAGAGCAGCAGGATGATGGCCCGCCACGGGTTCTCCGTGTACGGGGTCTGGGTGGCGTGCATCAGGCCTGCGGGTCCTCGCGACGACCCTTGGGGCTGACCGGCCAGTCGTCGGGGTAGAAGTGCTTGAGCTGCTCGTGCTGCTCGTCGAGCTTGCGACGGGCGCGCGAGCTGAGTCGGTCGCCGAAGACCATGCCGCCCAGATGGTCGGTCTCGTGCTGCAGGCAGCGGGCCAGTAACCCGGTACCCACCACGGTGATGTCCTGGCCGAAGGCGTCCTGGCCGGTGCAGGTGGCGCGGTCGGGGCGGGCGAGCGGCTGGTAGGCACCGGGCCAGCTCAAGCAGCCTTCGTCGGTGGAGTCCAGGCGGCGGTCGCGGCCCTCGGGCAGCGTGACGACGGGATTGCAGAAGACTCCGCGGTGGTGCACCTGGTCCTCGTCGGGGCAGTCGTAGACGAAGACGGCCAGGTCCACGCCCACCTGGGTGGCTGCCAGGCCGACGCCCTCGGCGGCGGCCATGGTGGCGAACATGTCGCGGACCAGCTGGTGCAGTTCCTCGCCGAAGTCGGTCACCGGGCGGGTGGGCTGGTGCAGGACGTCCTCGCCCCAGCGGGTGACCCGCAGGACGCGTCCCGAGGTGGTGAGGTCTTCCAGGCTGCTCGCGCTCACGTGCTCTTCCTTCCAGGTGCGTACCTGCGAACCCTACAGGGACACCCCGGCGCGACGCGGTGGCCGGCTGGGCCGACGCGCCGCCCCGCCCGCCTAGTCTGGGCGCATGAGCCCAGAGCAGGAGGAGCCGAACCCGTCCGAGCCGGGGGCGCACGGTCGGCCCCTGCAGGCGGAGCCGAGTCCTGCGCTGCGCGATGCCGTCGAGGCCTTTGCGGAGTGGCTGGCCACCGAACGGCGCAACTCGGAGCACACGGTGCGCGCCTACCGCGGCGACGTCAGCCTGCTGGTGCAGCACCTGGCGCAGCAGGGGATAGACCAGCTCCACCGGGTGCAGGTGCGCGACCTGCGCGGTTGGCTGGCCGCCATGCAGGCCACCGGGGCCAGCCCCGCCACCCTGCAACGGCGCAGTGGTGTGGCCCGGGTCTTCTTCGCCTGGGCCGCCCGTGAGCAGCTGGTGGAGACCGATCCGGCGGTCGGGCTGAAGTCCCCGCGGGTGCCGCGACGCCTGCCACCGGACCTCGCCACCGAGGACATGGACCAGCTCTTCGCCGCCGCCTCCGCCCGCGCGGCCGAGACGGAGGGTCCCGGAGGGCTGCGCGACGTTGCCATCCTGGAGGTGCTCTACGGCAGCGGTATCCGGGTCTCGGAGCTGTGCGGCCTGGACCTGGCCGACATCGACCGGGCCCGCGGCACCCTGCGGGTGCTGGGCAAGGGCAACAAGGAGCGCACCGTCCCGCTGGGCGGTGCCGCGCAGCGCGCCCTCGAGGCCTGGCTGGCGGTGCGCGGCCAGTGGCTGCGCCAGACCAGTGATGCGGTCTTCCTGGGCGCGCGCGGCGCACGGATCGACCCCCGGGTGGTGCGGCGCATGGTGCACCAGGCCCTCGACGCGGTGCCCCAGGCGCCCGACCTGGGCCCGCACGGCCTGCGCCACGCCATGGCCACCCACCTGCTGGAGGGCGGCGCCGACCTGCGTACGGTCCAGGAGATCCTGGGCCACAGCTCCTTGGCCACGACGCAGATCTACACCCATGTGAGCAACGAGCGGCTGCGCGCGGCCTTCGAGCAGGCCCACCCCCGCGCCTGAACCGACCCCGGCCCTGCGCGTCCGCAGGCTCACAGCTGTCCCAGCGGATCGACCACCCCGCCGTCGATCCAGACCATGAAGTGCAGGTGACAGCCGGTGGAGAAGCCCGTGGTGCCCACCCGGCCCACCCGCTGCCCCGCGCCCAGCACCTGGCCGGGGGAGGCCGCGACGCTGGACAGATGGTTGTAGGAGGTGCGCACCCTGCGGCCCGAGAGCACCCCGTGGTCCACCACCACCCGGTTGCCATAGGCCAGGTTCGCCTCCACCAGCACCACCCGACCCGCGGCGGAGGCTCGCACCGGTGCGCCGCACGGGTCGGCGAAGTCCACCCCGTCGTGCAGCTTCCAGCGGTACAGCACCGGATGGAAGCGCATCCCGAAACGCGAGCTGACCGGCCCGGCGCTGGGGCGGGCCAGCCCGTGCGCCCCGGTGGGCTGCGTGAAGCCGGCCAGCGGCACCTCGCCGCCCCCGATCGGTGACGGAGGTGGCGGCGGGGGAGCGGGACGTGCACCCCACCGGTGCAGCCGCACCTGACCATCCGCGCTGCCGAAGCGGTTCGGGTCCAGATAGTCGCGGCCGCGGCGCAGCCCGAAGTGGAGACAGGCGCAGTCGTGGCCGGCCACCACCTCGCCCAGCGACTGGCCCGCCGAGACCGTGGCGCCCGCCCGCACCCGGGCGCGCACCGGCTCGTAGGTGGTGCGGGTGCCGTCGGCATGCTCCACCGAGACCACCGGGCGCCCGGCCACCATCCCCACGAAGGCCACCCTGCCGCCGGCCGCGGCGACCACCGGGGTGCCCGGGGGCGCGGCCAGGTCGATGCCGCGGTGGCCCGCCTGCCAGCGCTCGGCCGGCGGGTCGTAGTGCCGCGCCACGGGGCCGGGGACCGGCCGGACCAGGTCGGTCCCGGAGCCGCCGGGAGCTGCCCCGGCCTGCGACGCCGGAAGCAGCGCCACCAGCAGGCCTGCCAGCAGGACGGCGAGTGGTCGGGCCGGCGCGGTCGAGGCGGTGCCGGGGGAGCGGGGCGTCGTGGTCCTCATGCCGGTGAGTGTGGACGTCGAGGGCCCTGATTTCTCACCCTCGCCGTGGCCTGTGGACAATTCCTCGACCACCCCTCGGCTGTGGACACGTCCCGGTTTGGGTCCCGGGCCGTGCGGGCCGTAGACTGCCGGGGCAGCCCGGACCGATTCGGGCTGACTTCGCATGCGTCGAGCCGGCAACGGGTTCGGCCCCTTCGGTCCCGCGTCCGCGCGGGCGGGGACGAGCGGCGCATCAGGGTGGCACCGAAGAGCTCGGTGCCCGTCAAGGAACCGTGTGGGCGCCGTGCGCCCACGAAGAAAGGACCGGCCATGGCCGTCGTCACCACTCGCCAGCTGCTCGAGAGCGGTGTCCACTTCGGGCACCAGACCCGCCGCTGGAACCCCAAGATGAAGCGCTTCATCTTCACCGAGCGCAATGGCATCTACATCATCGACCTGCAGCAGTCGCTGACCTACATCGACCGCGCCTACGCCTTCGTCAAGGAGACCGTCGCCAAGGGCGGCCAGATCATGTTCGTGGGCACCAAGAAGCAGGCCCAGGAGACCATCGCCGAGCAGGCCACCCGCGTCGGCATGCCCTACGTGAACCAGCGCTGGCTGGGCGGCATGCTCACCAACTACCAGACCGTCATCAAGCGCGTGCAGCGCCTCAAGGAGCTCGAGGTCATGGACTTCGAGAACGTGGCCGCCTCCGGCCTCACCAAGAAGGAGCTGCTGGGCCTCAAGCGCGAGAAGGCGAAGCTCGAGAAGACCCTGGGCGGCATCCGTGAGATGGCGCGCGCCCCGCAGGCCGTCTGGGTGGTCGACACCAAGAAGGAGCACCTGGCCATCGACGAGGCGCGCAAGCTGCGCATCCCCGTCGTCGCCATCCTCGACACCAACTGCGATCCCGACGAGGTCGACTTCCCGATCCCGGGCAATGACGACGCCATCCGCTCCGTCTCGCTGCTGACCCGCATCATCGCCGACGCCGCTGCCGAGGGCCTGCTGGCCCGTTCCGGTGGCAACGCACCGGCCGGTGACGCCCCCGCCGAGCCCCTGGCCGACTGGGAGCGCGAGCTGCTCGCCGGTGAGACCAACCGTGAGGGCGTCGCGGAGACCCCGGCCCAGGCCGAGTCCACCGATCCCGAGGCCGGCCAGCTGGCTGCCGAGGCTGCTCCCGCCGAGCAGGCCGTCGAGGCCGCCCCGGCCGAGCAGGCCACCGAGGGCGAGGCCGCCGCGGCCGAGTCCACCGACGCCAACTGATCCGTACACCCACTTCCAAGAACGGAAAACTGACATGGCAATCACTGCTGCCGATGTGAAGAAGCTCCGCGACACCACCGGTGCCGGCATGATGGACGCCAAGAAGGCGCTCACCGAGGCCGACGGCGACTTCGAGCGCGCGATCGAGATCCTGCGCGTGACCGGTCAGGCCAAGATGGCCAAGCGTTCCGACCGCGAGGCCAGCAATGGCATCGTGGCGGCCGCCGGCAAGACCGTCATCCAGCTCGGCTCCGAGACCGACTTCGTGGCCAAGAACGGCGAGTTCATCGCCCTGGCCGAGAAGATCGTCGCGGCCGTCGACGCCTCCGACGCCACTGACCTGGAGTCGGCGAAGGCCGTCACGCTGGACGAGGGCACCGTGGCCGAGGCCGTCGATGCCCTGGCCACCAAGATCGGCGAGAAGCTCGAGCTGAAGGATGCCGTCAAGTACAGCGGCACCACCCACACCTACCTGCACCGCCGCTCGCAGGACCTGCCTCCGCAGGTCGGCGTCCTGGTGGAGTACGAGGGCGAGGACGAGGCCCTGGTGCACTCGGTCGCCCTGCAGATCGCCTCGATGCAGCCCCAGTTCGTGACCCGCGAGGACGTCCCCGCCGAGGTCATCGAGAAGGAGGCCCGCATCGCCAAGGAGACCGCCCTGGAGGAGGGCAAGCCCGAGAAGATCCTCGACCGCATCGTCGAGGGTCGTCTGGGTGGCTTCTACAAGGACGTCTGCCTGGTCGAGCAGCCCGCCGTCTCGGACGACAAGAAGACCGTCGGTCAGCTGCTGGACGCCGCCGGCGTCAAGGTGACCCGCTTCGTCCGTCTGTCGGCCGGCGCCTGATCACCACCTGAGCACCACCCGCACTCCCACGAGGGGGAGGGCCCGCACGGGTCCTCCCCCTCGTCGCGTCCCGGTGCGGGTGATGACGCCACCGGCTCGGATTCTCGGTAGAGTGGCCGGAGCCGTGCACCCGTGCGGCCTCATGCCGCGCGTCCATCGGGGGCCACGGTCATGGAAACCGGGGCAGCTGCACCGTCCCGGTCGACGAGGAGGAACTGTGAGCAATCCCTACAAGCGAGTTCTGCTGAAGCTCTCGGGCGAGGTCTTCGGCGGCGGTCGCATCGGCGTGGACCCCGTCGTGGTCTCGGGCATCGCGCGCCAGATCGCCGAGGTGGTCTCCGACGGCGTGCAGGTGGCCATCGTCGTGGGTGGCGGCAACTTCTTCCGCGGTGCCGAGCTCTCGCAGAGCGGCATGGAGCGCGAGCGGGCCGACTACATGGGAATGCTGGGCACCGTCATGAATGCGATCGCCCTGCAGGACTTCTGTGAGCAGGCCGGCGTGCCCACCCGGGTGCAGAGCGCCATCACCATGACCCAGGTGGCCGAGCCCTACATCCCCCGTCGCGCGGTGCGCCACCTGGAGAAGGGCCGCGTGGTCATCTTCGGCGCCGGCGCCGGCATGCCCTACTTCTCCACCGACACGGTCAGCGCCCAGCGCGCGCTGGAGATCGGCTGCGACGCGCTGCTGATGGGCAAGCAGGGCGTCGACGGCGTCTTCGACTCCGACCCCAAGACCAACCCGCAGGCCACGATGTTCGACGAGCTGAGCTACGACGACTACCTGGCCAAGGACCTCAAGGTGGCCGACGCGGCCGCCATCTCGCTGGCCCGCGACAATGCGCTGAAGATGGTCTTCTTCAACCTCAGCGTCGAGGGCAACATCCGCAAGGCCGCCCACGGCGACCAGATCGGCACCACCATCGTCCGCTGAGCCCAGCGGCGCCCGGCCCATGCACGACCAACCACCACCGCAGACCGACAGAAGGACAGCATCGTGATCACCGACATCATCAAGGACGCCGAGAAGAAGATGGGCGCCGCCGTCGACTTCGCCCGCGAGGAGTTCGCCGGCATCCGCACCGGCCGCGCCAACCCGTCCATGTTCAACAAGATCACCGCCGACTACTACGGCGCCCCCACCCCGCTGCAGCAGCTGGCCACCTTCCAGGTGCCGGAGGCGCGCACCATCCTGATCACCCCCTTCGACCGTTCCGCCGTGAACGCCATCGAGAAGGCCGTGCGTGACTCCGACCTGGGCGTCAACCCCTCCAACGACGGCAACATGATCCGTTGCATCCTGCCGGCGCTGACCGAGGAGCGTCGCAAGGAGTACGTGAAGATGGCCAAGCACAAGGCCGAGGAGGGTCGCGTCAGCGTGCGCAACGTGCGTCGCCACGCCAACGACGCCATCAAGCGCCTGGAGAAGGACAAGGAGATCGGCGAGGACGAGGCCGGTCGCGCCGAGAAGCAGCTGGACACCGTGACCAAGAAGTACGTCGAGCAGATCGACGAGCTGCTCAAGAGCAAGGAAGCCGAGCTGCTCGAGGTCTGAGCGCACCCACCCCATGAGCCAGGAGCGCATCGCACCGTCCGACCTCACGCACCCGCCGAAGCCGAGCCGCGCAGGACGCAACCTGCCGGCCGCCATCGCGGTGGGCGTGGGGTTGTTCGGTGCCGTGGTGGCCACCCTGGCCTGGTGGAACTGGGGCTTCGTGCTGCTGGTGGCCATCGCGCTCAGCCTGGGAGCCGTCGAGATCTCCCAGGCCGTGGAGCGGATCGGTGCGCGCACCGAGGTGGTCCCGATCGTGCTGGGCACCGTGGCCACCGTGCTGGGGTCCTACTGGGTGGGCCAGCGGCCGGCGGACCACCTGCCCGCCAACACCCTGATCATCGGGCTGCTGGCCATCACCGCCCTGGCCTGCCTGGTGCTGCGGCTGCGCGGTGGCTCCGACGGCTTCATCCGCGACACCTCCGCCAGCCTGTTCACCGTCGCCTACATCCCGCTGCTCGGCTCCACCGTGGCCCTGATGCTGGCCGGTGATCTGGGTCGCGAGCGCATCATCACCTTCCTGACCTGCGTGATCGCC
Organism: Luteococcus peritonei; assembly: GCF_039526385.1. Classification (NCBI taxonomy): domain Bacteria; kingdom Bacillati; phylum Actinomycetota; class Actinomycetes; order Propionibacteriales; family Propionibacteriaceae; genus Luteococcus; species Luteococcus peritonei. The sequence continues at coordinate 31,655 of NZ_BAAAIX010000008.1, forward strand.
TCCGACACCGGCGGCTACATCGCCGGCGTGCTCTTCGGCAAGCACCCGATGGCGCCGCGGGTCAGCCCCAAGAAGACCTGGGAGGGCTTCGCGGGCTCCATCCTGTTCAGCGTCGTGATCGGCGCGCTGCTGTCCACCTGGCTGCTACACGTGCACTGGCTGGTGGGCGCCGTGATGGGCCTGCTCCTGGTCTGCTTCGGCACCGCCGGGGACCTGGTGGAGTCCAACATCAAGCGCGACGTGGGCATCAAGGACATGAGCTCCTTCCTGCCCGGGCACGGCGGCGTGATGGACCGGTTGGACTCCCTGCTGGTCGCCGCGCCGGTGGCCTGGTTCGCCATGTTCCTGATGGTGCCCGGCGGCTGAGACCGCCCCATTCCTGCAAGACCCTTTCCCGAGTAGTGAGGACGTGCTCCGATGAGCGCACCCGACGGCCGCAACCACGCCGCCCCAAAGGCCACCAGCCCCGCCCTCGTGCTGCCCGCCGAGCCGCTCGCCGATCCCGGCAAGGAGCTGCCGCTGGTCTTCGCGGCCCCGCGTCGCGGCAAGCCGGCCAGGCACTGGATCGACCTGACGGTCGACGAGCGCGTCGAGGCCGTAAAGCAGGCGGGGCTGCCGGCCTTCCGGGCGCAGCAGATGAGCAAGCACTTCTTCGAGCGCCACGAGACCGACCCGCTGCAGTGGACCGACCTGCCGCAGGGGATGCGCGAGCAGGTGGCCGAGACCTTCTTCCCCACGCTGATCACCCAGGTCAGCGAGCAGCGCTGCGACGGCGACACCACCGTGAAGACGCTGTGGCGGCTGCACGACGGCTCGCTGGTGGAGTCGGTGCTGATGCGCTACGGCGTGCGCCCCTCGAAGCCCGGCGAGGTGGAGCTGGGGGAGACCGACGACGAGACCGGCGTCGGCCGGGTGCGCAGCACGCTGTGCATCAGCTCTCAGGCCGGTTGCGGTATGGCCTGCCCCTTCTGCGCCACCGGCCAGGGCGGGCTGCAGCGCAACATGTCCACCGGCGAGATCATCAGCCAGGTGGTGGCCGCCAACCAGCTGCTCGCCACCGGTGAGCTGCCCGGCGGGCCGGGCCGCGTGAACAACATCGTCTTCATGGGCATGGGTGAGCCGATGGCCAACTACAAGGCCGTGATCGCCGCGGTCCGCACCCTGGTGGAGCCCGCGCCGCACGGCATCGGGATGAGCGCGCGCGGCATCACGCTGTCCACCGTCGGCCTGGTGCCGCGGATCCAGCAGCTCACCACGGAGGGCATCCCGCTGACGCTGGCGATCAGCCTGCACGCCCCCGACGACGAGCTGCGCGACGAGCTGGTGCCGATCAACACCCGCTACGACGTCGACGAGGTGCTGGACGCCGCCTGGGAGTACGCGCGCACCACCCGGCGTCGGGTGAGCATCGAGTACATCATGATCAAGGACATCAACGACCAGGCCGCCCGCGCCGAACTGCTGGCCCGTCGCCTCAAGGCCCGGGGCGACTGGGGCTGGGCGCACGTCAACCTGATCCCGCTGAACCCCACCCCTGGCTCCAAGTGGACCGCCTCGCGCAAGAGCGACGAGCGGGCCTTTGTGAAGACGCTGGAGAACTGGGGCATCCCGGTCACCGTGCGCGACACCCGCGGCCAAGAGATCGACGGGGCCTGCGGCCAGCTCGCGGCCACGATGTCGTGAACCCGCTGTCCACTCCATGGACCGATGGGTGGGCGGTTCCCGGGCGGGAGCCGGTGCTCGATAGGCTCCGCTCGGAGCAAGACCGAGTCTGACCAACGAGTACAAGGAGTCCCTGTGACCATCCTCGACACCGTCTACGAGACCGTCGTCAAGCGCAACCCCGGCGAGGTGGAATTCCACCAGGCGGTCAAGGAGGTGCTGGACAGCCTCGGGCCCGTGCTCAAGCGCCACCCGCAGTACGTCGAGTCCGCCGTCCTGGAGCGGATGTGCGAGCCCGAGCGCCAGATCATCTTCCGTGTCCCGTGGGTCGACGACCAGGGCAAGGTGCAGATCAACCGCGGCTTCCGCGTCGAGTACAACTCGGCCCTCGGCCCCTACAAGGGCGGCCTGCGCTTCCACCCCAGCGTCTACCTGGGCATCATCAAGTTCCTCGGCTTCGAGCAGGTCTTCAAGAACTCGCTGACCGGCATGCCGATCGGCGGCGGCAAGGGCGGCTCCGACTTCGACCCGCACGGCCGCAGCAATGGCGAGGTCATGCGCTTCTGCCAGAGCTTCATGACCGAGCTCTACCGTCACCTGGGCGAGTACACCGACGTCCCCGCCGGCGACATCGGCGTGGGCGGACGTGAGATCGGCTACCTGTTCGGCCAGTACAAGCGCATCACCAATCGCTACGAGGCCGGCGTGCTCACCGGCAAGGGCCTGACCTGGGGCGGCTCCCTGGTGCGCACCGAGGCCACCGGCTACGGCACCGTGCTGTTCGCCAACCGGATGATGGAGACCAAGGGCTCCAGCCTGGAGGGCCAGCGCGTCACCGTCTCCGGCGGCGGCAATGTGGCCATCTACGCCATCGAGAAGGCGCAGCAGCTGGGCGCCCTGTGCCACTCCTTCAGTGACTCCTCGGGCTATGTCTACGACGAGAAGGGCATCGACCTCGACCTGCTGAAGCAGGTCAAGGAGGTGGAGCGGGGTCGCGCGGCCGACTACGCCAACCGTCGCGAGGGCGCCAAGCTGGTCACCGACGGCTCGGTCTGGGACATCCCCACCGACGTCGCGCTGCCCTGCGCCACCCAGAACGAGCTGCCCGGCGATGCCGCCAGCACCCTGGTGAAGAACGGCGTCAAGGTGATCGCGGAGGGCGCCAACATGCCCACCACGCCCGAGGGCATCGAGGTCTTCAAGGCCGCCGGCGTGGCCTACGCGCCCGGCAAGGCGGCCAATGCCGGTGGCGTGGCCACCTCGGCGCTGGAGATGCAGCAGAATGCCTCGCGTGACAGCTGGGACTTCGAGTACACCGAGAAGCGGCTGGCGCAGATCATGGAGGACATCCACGACAACTGCATCCAGACCGCCGAGGAGTACGGCGCTCCCGGCGACTACGTGCTGGGCGCCAACATCGCGGGCTTCGTGAAGGTGGCCGACGCGATGATCTCGATGGGCGTCGTCTAGTCCTCGAGCAGACCTGACAGGTGGCCGGCATCCCATGGGGTGCCGGCCACTTCTGCTGCCAGGCCGCAGGCGCCCAGCACCGGCTCGGCGACGTGGCGGGCCAGCGGGAAGCGTTCCTGGATGAGGTCGGCCAGCGGTCCGGGCGCGAGCAACCCGCCCGCGGTCACCAAGGGCTCGTCGGCGACTGCCCCCACCGTGCTGGCATGGCCGCAGAGCAGGTCCGCGGCCTGGTCCACCAACGATTGCGCCACCGGGTCGGCGTGTGGTTGGTCGCAGGCCATGAGCGCGAGCCTCGCGAAGCTGCCGAGCTGCGACGGGGGCAGCGCATGGACCTGCGCAACGAGGGCCTGGCGCGGGTCCGCCTGCTCGATCCCGAGGTGAGTGAGCACCTGTGCCGTCATGACGGTGGACGGACCCCGGTCGTCGAGCTCGGCAGCGACGGCGCGCAGCACCTCGAGTCCCAGCCAGACGCCGGAGCCCCGGTCTCCCAGCAGCCAGCCCATCCCGTCGCACCGCTGCACCAGGGCATGGCCACGGAAACGGGCGGCGATCGCCCCGGTGCCGCTCAGCAGCAGCACCCCGTCACCGCCCAGGTCGCCGGCTCGGAAGGCGATGTCGATGTCTGGCACCACGGCCAAGGGTGCGCTGATCCCAAGACGGCGTACCGCCTGCTCCAGCAGCTCGCGGACCTCCGGGTGCCCGGCCCCGGCGGCGCCGATCGCCACGCCGGACAGGGAGGCGGCCGGATGGCTTCCGAGGGCCTGGTGGACGGCCAGTCGGAGCTGTTCGAGGGCGGTGCCCGGGTTGGAGCGGGGATTCCCGCCGTCCGCCCTGCCCCGACCCAGGACCACCCCGTCGGCCGAGCAGAGCAGGGCGCGCGTCGAGGTACCGCCCACGTCGAGGCCGAGCAGGGACACGGTGACCGCCTCTCAGCCGAGCAGCAGCTCGGCGGCCTGGTCGATGTGGTCCACCAGGTGCAGTCGGGTTCCCATGGCCCGGTCGCGGCCCAGGGCCTCCAGCAGCGGCCAGGCCGGCAGACGGCTCGTCCAGTGCTCCACGCCCACCAGAACCATGGGCGTGGTGGGCGCGCCCTCGGCGGCGTAGTAGTTGGCGGTGGCGGCCTGGAAGATCTCCTGGACCGTCCCGGCCGCGCCGCTCAGGTAGACGATGCCGCCCTTGCAGCGCTGCAGCAGGGTGTCCTCGCGGATGGCATTGCTGAAGTACTTGGCGACGTGGGTGGCGAAGGCATTGGGCGGCTCGTGGCCGTAGAACCAGGTGGGGATCCCGACGCTGGTGCCGCTGGCCTGCCAGCGGGCGCGCACCTCCAGGGCGGCGCGGGCCCAGCCGGTGAGGTCGGCGTGGAAGTCGGGATGGGCGGTGAGCACTTCGACGGCCTGCTCGAGCTGGTCCGGCTGTCCGGCCAGGTAGGCACCCAGGTTGCCGGCCTCCATGGCGCCGGGGCCGCCTCCGGTCATCACGAGGCGTCCGCCACGGGTCAGCTCGCCGGCCAGCCGCGCGGCGCTCAGGTAGTCCTGGCTGCCGCGCGCGGCCGCATGACCGCCCATGATGCCGATCGAGCGGTCGGCCTCGGTGGCCAGGCAGAGCTCGTCGAGGGCGTCGGAGACGGCATGGTCGTGCAGCGCGGTGGACAGGGTGGCGTCCAGGTCCGGCTGGGGTCCCTGCTTCAGCGTCCAGGCGTAGACCAGGGCATCGCGACTGGCGGCGTAGTCGCCACCGTCGAGCACCGCGTCGTAGAGGTCCTCTGGGGTGTAGAGCCGGGGCTGGTAGGGGTTGAAGGGCAGCTCCGGCAGGGCAGGGAAGACCAGGGCGCCGCGATGCCGCAGCGCGGACTCCTCCTCGACGGTCATGGTGCAGCCCAGGAAGAGGGCACCGCGCACCTCGACGGTGGCCAGCTGCGCCCCGCGCCCGGTCAGGTCCACCGACTGCACGATGCAGCGGGCCAGCGAACTGGCCCGCTGCAGGTGGGCGTCGAGCTCGGCCGGGCTGTGGAGCTCCAGGTTCTCGGGCACGTTCATGCCGTCGAGCCTAGTGGCCGGGTGCGACGCTACTTCTGGGCGCCGCGCATGATGCCGGAGATGATCCAGCGCTGCGCGAGGATGTAGACCAGCACCATCGGGGCGATGGCCATCAGGTAGGAGGCGAAGGCCACCGTGTAGTTGGTGTTGAACTGGCCCTGGAAGACGTACTGGGCCAGCGGCAGGGTCTGCTTGTCCGGATCGGTGAGGATCACCAGCGGGAGCAGGAAGTCGTTCCACGCCCACAGGCAGGTGAGGATGCCCACGGTGGCATTCATCGGGGTGAGCAGCGGGAAGATGACCTTCCAGAAGATGGTCCAGCGCGAGGCGCCCTCCAGCGCCGCGGACTCCTCCAGCTCCAACGGGATCGACTTGATGTAGCTGGTGTACAGCAGGATGTTGAAGGCCAGGCCGTAGACCGCGTAGAGCAGGATCAGGCCGAGCTCGTTGTCGATGCGCAGGATGGCTGTCTCCTTGACCACCGGCAGCATGATGATCGGGAAGGGCACGAAGAGCGCGATCACGAAGTAGTAGTAGAGGGCCTTGACCCAGCGACGGTGCAGGTTGCGGGCGATGGCATAGGCCACCATCGAGTTGGTCAGCAGGGTCAGCGTCACCGCGCCCAGGGTGATCACCAGCGAGGTCCAGAAGCGCTTGGGGAACTCGGTCATCTCCCAGGCGGTGCGGAAGTTGTCCAGGCTCCAGCTGCCGGGCAGCCCGAAGCCGGACTCCGCCAGCTCGGTCGGGGTCTTGAAGGCGGTGACCACCGCGAAGTAGAGCGGCACCAGGATGGTCAGCGAGAGGACGGCCAGCAGCAGGGTGGCAGGCCAGTTGGTGCCACCCCCGGCGCGGCTGCGGCGACGACGGACGGCGGGCTGGCGGCGCGGGTCGAGCGTGGCGACGTCGGCCTGGGCGACATGGGAGACAGCTTCCTGGGACATGCTCAGAGCCTTTCCTGGGACTGGAAGAACCGCAGCTGGGCCACCGAGATCAGCACCACGATGAGGAAGTAGATGATGCCGTTGGCGGTCTGGTAGGCGTACTCGCCGCCCTGGAAGCCGTTCTTGAAGATGAGGAAGGAGATCGACTGGGTGCTGGTGCCGGGACCTCCGCCAGTGAGCGCGACGATCTGGTCGAAGACGCCCAGCGAGCCCTTGAAGGAGAGCACCATGTTGATGCCCATGAAGGGGATGATCAGCGGCAGTGTGATGTGCAGCAGCCGGTTCCAGGAGCTGGCGCCGTCGATCGCCGAGGCCTCGTAGACGCTGTCGTCGATGGTCTGCAGGCCCGACAGGTAGATGATCGTGTTGTAGGCCACCGCCTGCCAGACGCCCACCAGGACGATGGCCAGCCAGGCGTACTTCTCGTTGGCCAGCAGCGAGGTGGACAGCACCTCGATGCCCAGCTTCTCGCCCAGCTCGGGCAGGTTGTTGGTGAACAGGTAGCCGAAGATGTAGCTGACGATCAGCACCGGCAGGATGTTGGGCAGGAAGAACAGGCCGCGCCAGAAGGTCTGGCCCTTGATCTTCTCGTTCAGGAAGAGGGCCAGCGCCAGCGCGATGACGTTGATCAGGACGGTGGCCACCAGGGCGTAGGTGAAGGTGAAGGCGTAGGACTGCCAGATCACGTTGTCCTTCAGCAGGCTGGTGTAGTTGCTCAGCCCGATCCAGCGCCACTCGCCGTAGCCCTTGAAGTTGGTGAACGTGTAGAACAGCCCCGTCAGGAAGGGCACCATCAGCAGTGCCGTGAACAGGACGAAGGCCGGGATCAGCATGGCCAGGTAGGTCTTCTCGATCGGGTCACGGCGGTGGCGGACCTGGTCGGTGTCGGTGGTGCGCTCCAGAGTGCTCGTCGGAGTGGACATGGCTTCCTCACTGGGTCCGGTTGAGGCGGGTGACGACCTTGTCCCACTGGCTGTCCAGGGTCTCGGCGAAGCCCTTGGCGTCGCCGTCGATCAGGAACTGCTGCATGTAGGCGTTCAACGTCACGGCCTGCGGGAAGTTGTGGTCGGAATAGGTGGCGAGCAGGTTCTTGTCGAAGTAGGGGACCAGACCCTGCAGCGCCGGGTCGGTGGCCTTCATCCCCTCGAGGGTGGGGAAGGCCACCTGCTCGTCGCAGTAGGCCTTGAGGTTCTCCGGCTTCATCAGGTACTCGAAGAAGGCGAGCTGCTCCTGCTCGTGGCGCGGTTCGACGCCCATGGTCAGCGCCACGTCGACGCCCGAGACGACGCGGGTGTCCTTGGCCTGGTCGGCTGGCATCGCGAAGGTTCCGAGGTTGATCTTCGGGTTGTAGGACCGGATGGCCGGGATCGCATAGGTTCCATGCACGTACATGGCCGAGTCGCCCTTGGCGAAGGCCTGGTTGGCGTCGTTGTAGCCCAGCTCGTACTTGTTGCGATTGCCGTAGGAGGCCAGCTTCTTCATCTTCTCGAGGATGGGCATGTAGTCCTTGGCGAAGCTGGTTCGTCCTGCTCGCCGCTCCTCGTACCAGGCGGCCACGCCGTCGGTGAAGGTGTCGCCGCTCAGCGAGCTGAACATCGGGGCCCCGGTCCAGTTGTCCTTGAAGCCCCAGGTGAACGGCGAGATCTTGCGTGCGGTGAACTCCTCGCAGATCTCCACCAGCTCCGCCCAGGTGGTGGGTGGCTCCAGCCCCGCCGCCCGGAAGACGTCGGCGTTGTATATGATGCCCGAGCCGTTGTTCGCGAAGGGGATGCCGTTGACCTGGCCCTCTCCGCCGGTGCCCAGCGTCGGCAGGATCTCGGCGATCGCGGGTTGCACCTGCTTCATCAGCGCGGTGGGGGAGAAGTCGTAGAAGACACCGGTCCTGGCGAGCGAGCCGTAGCCGTAGTCGCCGTTGATGGTGATCAGGTCGGGAAAGTCGTTCTTGACCAGGCGGACGCGCAGGGCGGTGACATTGTCGGCCTGGAAGTTCTGGCTGACGGTGCAGGCCTGCTGGCTGGCGTTGAACTGGGTGCAGATCTTGTCGAAGAGCTTGATCGCCTCGCTCTTGAACTGGAACAGCTCCAGACGAGGCGGCCCTCCGGGATCGTTGGAGGCGCAGCCACCGAGCAGGCCGGCGCCGGTCAGGGCACCTGCCGAGAGCAGCAGGTTGCGACGTGAGATCTCGTGCATGAAGTCCTCCTGCGGGGACCGGGGCGGGGGACTGCGGTGTCCGACGCCGCGAATTTACTTCGCCACAAAACAATCCCTCCGCAGGGGTGCAGATGTGCACACCCCAAGGGGTGAACCGGGGGCAGGACGTGGCGCCGCGGCGCGGCCCCGGGCGCGTGAAAGGATGGTGTGGTGAACAGCCACCAGTCCAGCCCCCGTCGCGTCGTCATCCTCGGGTCCACCGGGTCGATCGGAACCCAGGCGCTCGACGTGATCGACAGCCGACGGGACCGCTTCCAGGTGGTGGGTCTCGCCGCGGGCGGATCCGACGTCGCCCTGTTCGCCCGCCAGGTGCTCGACTTCCAGCCGCAGGTGGTGGCGCTGGCCAAGGCCACCGCCGGCCAGGACCTGCAGCTGGCCCTCTACGCGGAGGCGAAGCAGCGGGGCTGGAACGAGGGCTCCTTCCAGCTGCCCAGGATCCTGCTCGGCCCTGATGCCGCCACCGAGCTGGCTCGTATGGACTGCGACGTGGTGCTGAACGGCATCACCGGTTCTGCCGGCTTGCTGCCCACCTTGGCCGCCCTGGAGACTGGCACCACGTTGGCGCTGGCCAACAAGGAGTCGCTGGTGATCGGCGGCCGTCTGGTCACCGAGGCCGCCGCTCCCGGCCAGATCGTCGCCGTCGACTCCGAGCACTCCGCCTTCGCCCAGTGCCTGCGCTCCGGCCGCGCCGACGAGGTGCGCCGCCTGGTCCTCACCGCCTCCGGCGGCCCTTTCCGTGGCCGCAGCCGTGAGGAGCTGGCCGATGTCACCGTCGAGCAGGCGCTCGCGCACCCCAGCTGGGACATGGGCCGGGTGGTCACCATCAACTCCTCCACCCTGGTCAACAAGGGCCTGGAGCTGCTGGAGGCGTGGCTGCTCTACGGCGTGGACCTGGACGACATCACCGTCGTGGTGCATCCCGGCAGCATCGTGCACTCCATGGTGGAATTCCACGACGGCGCCACCATCGCCCAGGTCAGCCCGCCCGACATGCGCCTGCCGATCGCCCTGGGCCTGGCCTGGCCGGACCGCGTCGAGGACGCCTCCCGGCCCAACGACTGGACCAGCCCGGTGCAGTGGATCTTCGAGCCGCTCGACGACGAGGCCTTCCCCGCCGTGGAGCTGGCCCGTCGCTGCGGGCGTGCCGCCGGTTCCGCTCCCGCGGTCTTCAATGCCGCCAACGAGGTCTGCGTGGACGCCTTCTGCGACGGTCGGATCGGCTACCTGGACATCGTGGACACCGTCGCCGCCGTCGTCGACGAGCACCTGGGGCTAGCCGGCCGCGAGGGCGGCCACATCACCGACGAGCAGATGAGCGTCGAGAAGGTGCTTGCCGCCGACGCCTGGGCCCGCAGCCGGGCCGAGGAGCTCGCCTTCGGGACCAAGGGATGACGCTGCTGGTCACGGTGGTGGCCGCGCTGGGCTTCTTCGCCCTGGTGATGGCCTCCATCGCCCTGCACGAGGTGGGCCACCTGGTGCCCGCCAAGCTCTTCGGCACCAAGGTCACCCAGTACTTCGTCGGCTTCGGCCCCACCCTGTGGCGCCTGCGACGCGGGGAGACCGAGTACGGCATCAAGGCGGTGCCGCTCGGTGGCTATGTGCGGCTGGTGGGGATGTACCCGCCGGCCCGCCCCGGGCGCCGCGACTCCCGCCTCACTCGGCTGGCCGATGAGGCGCGGGCCGTCGAGTACGAACAGATCAGCCCCGCCGACGAGGGGCGCCTGTTCTTCCAGAAGCGTTGGTGGCAGAAGGTCGTGGTGATGGCCTGCGGCCCGCTGATGAACCTGCTGCTGGCCGTGCTGGTGCTGGGCACGATCAACGCCGTGCACGGCCAGTACCGGCCCCAGCTGGTGGCCGAACAGGTCAGTGAGTGCGTGGTGCCGGCTGAGCGGGCCGAGCGCAGCTGCACGGCCGCGGATCCCGTGGCACCCTCCCGCGCGGCCGGCGTGCGGGCGGGGGACCGGCTGGTCAGCCTGAACGGCGTGGCGCTCGAGAGCTGGTCGCAGTTCAGTGACCTGGTGCGCGCCAACGGATCCGGCGAGGCGCGACTCGTCGTGGAGCGTGACGGTCGCACCGTCGAGCTGCCGGCTGTGCCCACCGTGGTCACCGGGATGCGCGACAAGCTGGACCCGTCGAGGACCGTGGAGGTCGGCTTCTTCGGCGTCACTCCGCGCTACCAGCGTGAGCGCGGTGGCCTGGCGACCACTGCCTCCGACCTGTGGCTGCAGACCCGTCAGTCGGTGACCGCACTGGCCACCTTCCCGGTCAAGGTCTTCAACGTGGGCAAGGACCTGGCCACCGGCCAGCAGCGCGACGCCAACGGGCCGATCTCCATCGTCGGTGCGTCGCGTGCGGCCGGCGAGATCGCCAGCACCCAGCGGCTCTCGACCGGTGACAAGATCGCCTCCTGGTTCGGGATGCTGGCCTCGGTGAACCTGTTCGTCTTCCTGCTGAACTGCGTACCGTTGCCCCCGCTGGACGGCGGGCACATCGCCGGCGCGCTGTACGAGGCGCTGCGACGTGCTGTCGCCCGGCTGCTGGGCCGCCCCGACCCCGGCCCGGTGGACACCGCGCGGCTGTTGCCCGTCTCCTACCTGGTGGGTGGCTTCCTGCTCGTGGCCGGCCTGGTGCTGATCCTGGCCGACGTGGTCAGCCCGGTGAAGCTCTTCTGAGCCCCCCGGGCGCTGCTGCGGGTTCACCGGGCAGTGGGGGACCTGGTCCTGTGCTGTGCGCCGTCGTGCTGCCCACCGGTCGCATGACAACGTGCTGCGAGACTGCCGCCCGGATCACGGCCGCACGGGGCTGATCGCCCCTGTTCCTGCAGGGGTGATGCGACGCCAGAGGCCGTGATGGGCGGCGGGAGACCTGCGCGGTGGAGTCGGCCAAGTATCCGCGCAAGAGCCGGCCCCGGGGAGTCGGCGCCTGGGTGGACGCCACGGCGCGTTGTCTCACGCGACGCTGGCCAGGGCGCGAAGTACCCGCTCGGCCACCTGCTCCGGATGGTGCAGCACCTCGTCCCAGGTGCAGCGCACCACCGTGCACCCCAATGCGCGCAACCGGTCCTCGCGTCGCTTCTCGGCCCAGAGCACGTCGCTGGGCGAGAGCCCTGGACGGGCATTGGCGAAGTACTTCTCACGTCCGTCGAACTCCAGCACGACGCGCTGCTGCGGCCACCAGAAGTCGACGCGCCCGACGAAACCGGCGTCGTCATGAAGTGACTGCTGCAGGACGGGGTCAGGGACGCCGTGCTGGCGCAGCGCCGCTCTGCAGAGAGATTCGCCCGGGCTCTCGACGCGTGCATCAGCCATGCGGACCACTGCCCTGGCATGTGCGCTGCCCCGAACGCCTGCCTGTCGTACGAGCTGCTCGTCCAGCTGCGTCCTGTCCACGAGTCCGGTATGAAGAGCGGCGTCAGCCGCGGCCAAGGCCCAGCCGGGGTCCTCCGAGCGGGCCATGTCGATGACGGTTCGGGCGAGGGTGGTCAAGGGCATGCCCTGATGGACGGTCACCTCGTCCGCGGCCAGGCGACCGCCGTGCAGATGCACACCGCCGCGTCTCTTGCTGCGGCTCTGGCCCGCGACCAGCAGGTGAACGTCGGTGGTGGCAGCGCGCCGGACCGGAAGCCCCCAGGCCCTCGCGGCGGTGGCGTGGCTCACCACGGGTGATCCACCCTGGGCCTCGAGCACGGCGAGTACGCGACAGCGCTCCCGTTCCGCCGCGCCCAAGGCGGGTGCGGCATAGTGGCCGCGCCTCAGCCTGACGAGCTCACCGGCGCGAACCTTGCGGCGGATGGCGGCGGCATCATGTCCGAGCTCATGCAGACCCGCAGTGGTCATGATCTCCGGGACAGCAAGGGGTGGCAGTCGCGTCGCCGAGGTCCTGGGGTGGGCTTCCATGCGCCGATCCTCACTCCGAGACGGCTCTGAGGCCATGGGGCGGGCGAAATCTGTGGATGGAGAACACCCTGTGGAAAACTCCCGGAAGGTGATGGGCGGCTCGGGATTCGACCAGCGCCGTGGACTGGACCGGGGGATCGCGGCCGTTCGTGCCGGATCGCCCCTGTTGCTGCAGGGGCGATGCGTGACCAAGTGCCGTGATGTGGACCTTTGTGCCGCGATGCCGTCCGTTCTGCCGTGATGCGGACTAGGACCCTGACCCCGGGTTGTGGACACGTGGAATCCAGCATGGGCTGGAGGAAGCGAGATGATCATCATCATGGCCAGGAAGAACTACTCGGCAGAGTTTCGCCAGCAGGCCGTTGACCTGTACGAGAGCTCTCCGGATGCGACGTTGAAGCAGATCGCCACGGATCTGGGAGTGTCCCGCGGGACCCTCGCGGACTGGGTCAAGGTCTTGGGCAGCGGTGTCAGGACACCCGGTGCGACGCCCCCGTCACCCGCAGCACCGGATGGGGAGTCGACCGCAGCACGGATTGCCCGGCTGGAGGCCGACAACGCGCGGTTGCGGGCGGACAAGGCCCGTATCGAGACCGAACGGGACATCCTGCGCAAGGCAGCCAAGTATTTCGCCGGGGAGACGAACTGGTGAACCGCTTCCAGTTCGTCGCCGACCACCAGACCACCTATCAGGTGAAGCGGTTGTGCCAAGTGTTGGAACTGTCACGCTCCTCGTTCTACGCCTGGCAGAAGGCAGCACTGAACCGCCCCGGCATGTCCGGAGACTTGGTTTGGTGGCTCAGGCGGTGAGCTTGAGCCGATGGTAGTGCAGGTCCTCGGCCTGCATCGGGCTCAGGTCGTCGAGTGCCTCGTGGGGACGGATCGTATTGTAGAAGTCGACCCAGCGCAGGGTCTCGAGCTCGACGTGCTCGACACTGCGCCAGGGGCCTTCGGGCCGGATCAACTCGGCCTTGAACAGCCCGATCGTGGACTCAGCCAGGGCATTGTCGTAGGGGTCGTGGTTCGACCCGACCGACGGATCGACGCCGGCCTCGACCAACCGCTGGGTGACGGCAAAACTGACGTACTGGGCGGGTTCAACCGGTCGTTGCAACACTGGCTGCTTCCAAGGATCGTAGTTGCTCTTCGAACACCTCGGCCGGTGTTCTCCAGCCGAGGGTCTTGCGGGGCCGGTTGTTGAGGGTGTGGGCGACGGCTTCGAGGTCAGCGGCGCTCCAGCGGGACAGGTCGGTTCCCTTGGGGAAGTACTGGCGCAGCAACCCGTTGGTGTTCTCGTTGCTGGGCCGCTGCCACGGGCTGTGGGGGTCGGCGAAGTAGACCTTCGTGCCCGTCTCCACCGCGAAGGTGGCGTGGGCGGACAGTTCCTTGCCGCGGTCCCAGGTGATGGTCTTGCGCAACTGCTGCGGCAGAGCGGTGATCGACGCGGCGAGCGCGGTGTTCATCGCGACCGCGCCGTAGCCGCCCAGGGATGGTCCGTTCTTGACCGGCGGGGTCTGGCCCCAGCCCTCCAAGCGCGGGAGGTGGACCAGAATCGTGGCGCGGCTGTGCCTCTCGACCAGGGTGCCGATCGCGGAGCGGCCGGTGCCGATGATCAGGTCGCCTTCCCAATGACCGGGAACCGCCCGATCCGCTGACTCCGCGGGACGCTCGCTGATCACGACATCAGCGGTGACATGGCCTTGGGGCTTGTTCCTCGAACGCTCACGCGGCGAGCGCAGAGCTCTGCCGGTGCGCAGGCAGGTCACCAGTTCCCGCTTCAAGGCGCCGCGGCCCTCGATGAACAGTGACTGGTAGATCGCCTCGTGACTGATCCGCATGGATTCATCATCGGGGAAGTCGAGGCGCAGCCGGTGGCTGATCTGGTCGGGGCTCCAGGCCTTTGACCAGCGCCGGTCGGCACGATGGGGCTTGTTCAGCCCCTTCCAGGCCGGCGTGTCGGGACCATCGACGGTGGCGCCGTCGGGTCGGGTGACCTTGCCGGCGAGGCGGTCCTGGACGTAGTCACGCAGCCGTGGGTTGGTGACCATCTTGGCGGTCTTTGGGCGTTTCGCGGCCTCCTGCGCCTTCCATTGGGCCACCGTCGCCCGGTACTCGATCTTGCCTCCCCGGGTAGCGGCGTTGCGGCGCAGCTCACGACTGATCGTGCCCGGATCACGCCCCAGGGCCCGGGCGATGGCCCGGACACCAGTCCCCGTCGCGCGCAGGATCGCGATCTCCTCACGCTCCTCGAAGGACAGGTAACGGCCACTCGGCTCGGCCAGACTGATCGGCGCCATGCCCCCAGCGTGACGAAACCAGCGCATCCCGACAGGAACCGACACGCCCACCGCGATCGCCGCTTCCGCCGTTGAGACACCAGTGGCGATCACCCGCCAGAACTCCCGCTGGACAACCCGAGACGGCTGCGGCCTGCCCGGAGAGAACATCAAGGGCCTCAACGCCCTGTCCGCCCGCCACTGACGCCTCAACCCTTCCGGAGCTTCGCTGGTCTTCATCGACCAATGAACCCTGCCCATCATCAACACCTTCCAGATCAAGGTGTTGCGACGACCAGTTGAATCCGCCCTGGGACCCGGCATCGGTGTGGTGGACCAGTCCCGTGAAGCTGGTGATGCCTTGCTGCTTGCGCGACC
>NZ_BAAAIX010000009.1:0-38429 GCF_039526385.1 Luteococcus peritonei
CCGAGCGTTTGCGTGATCTACTAACCGTCTAGACCATCAGGTGTTGCGAGGACCACAAGAATCCGCCCACCCGGGGCCCTTCGTCGCGTCCGGGACGGATCAGTCCACGTCCTCGTCGTCCTGCTCGCCACCCACCTCCACCAGGCCGGGCAGGCCGAGGGCGGGCGGGGAGTAGGTGCTGGGCGGGTTGGGGCCGAAGGTGCCCAGCGAGGTCCGCTCGTCGAGTTCCACCAGCTCGGCGGGTGCGGCATCCGGCTGGAAGTCGTCGGCGCTGCGGCGACGCTGCTCGGTGGCCAGCGCCTCGAGGATCCGGTCCGCCACGGCCGGTGGCATGGCCGGGGCCGGGTCGGCGGCCAGCAGCTCGCCCAGCCAGGCGAGGTCCTGCTCGGCGCCGTCCGGGCGCTCGTCGTGGTTCATCCTTCTCTCCGGATCAGGTGGATGGGTGCCGGCCTCCGCACGGCACCCGCAGACAGTTGGACGTCGCTGCGGCGATTCTGGTTCCCGGGCATCAGCAGCACGTCAGACCACCTGCCTCAGGTCCTGCAGCAGGGGAGCCAGGCGTGCCCGTCCCCGCGAGCAGCGTGACTTCACGGTGCCGGGGGCGCACCCCAGCATGGTGGCCGCCTCCTCGACGGAATAGCCCTCCATGTCCACCAGCACGATCGCGGCGCGCTGGTCGGCATTGATCTGCGCCAGCGCCTCGATCACGCCGAGGCGCAGCTGCTCGCGCTCCAGCCGGTCCTCCTGGCCGCCGGCGCCGGCCAACGCCGGATCCGCCTCGCCCTGCTCCGGCAGGGGCTCGGTGCGACGCACCGCATTGCGTCGGATCCGGTCGAGGCAGGCGTTCACCACGATGCGGTGCAGCCAGGTGGTCACCTGGGCCTCGCCGCGGAAGCCCTCGGCGCGACGGAAGGCGGAGATCATCGCCTCCTGCAGGGCGTCGGCGGCCTCCTCGGGATCCTTGAGGGTGCGCAGCGCGACGGCCCAGAGCCGGTCGCGGTGACGCTGAAAGATCAGGGCGAAGGCCTCCGGGTCCCCGGCGACGTGGGCGGCCAGCAGCTGCCGGTCGTCCAGCCGCTGGGGATCCATCCCCTCCGCCAGGACGTTCACGAACGGACCTCCACCTCGGCCACCGCGCCCTGGTAGCGGTTGCCGGAGGTCTTGGGCAGGCTGGTCAGGTAGACCATCACGAAGCGGCTCTGCACCTGCTGCTCCGGGCTGAGGGTGAGCTCCGTGCCGGTGGCCGTGCCGCTGGTCAGCGTGGTCCACTGCTTGGCACTGGAGGTGGGGGCCTTGTCCACGCCGGTGTCGGCGGGCACGCGCAGCTGCACGCCGGTGGGACTGCCCTTCAGGGTCAGCTTCACGCTGCCCACGCTGCGTCGCTCGCCCAGGTCCAGCACCAGCCCGACGCCGGGCTTCAGCTTGCCCAGCTTCGGGTCGTTCAGGTAGACCACCGTGGTCCAGGCGGTGGCGGGATTGCCGTCCACGGCCAGGCCCGCCTGACCGGAGTTCTCCTGGGCGTTGCCGCCGTCGGCGGCCGGGTCGAAGGCGGTGGCGGACGTCACCTTCACCACCTCGCCGGCCTGTGCCTGGCCCTGTCCTTGGCCGCCGGACTCGCCGGAGGCCCGCTTGAAGAGCACGCGCCCCAGGCCCACCAGCAGGGAGAGCAGGACGACGGCCACCAGCAGGGCCAGCCAGCGTCGGGGCGCGGGACGGTAGCGGGGGTCGCGACGCCGTGCCGCGGCCATCTGGGCGGCGCTGCGTCCAGCTCCCTCACCGGGCTCGGCCGAGCTCTCCTGCCCGGACGCCCTGCCGCCCTGGCCGGGCAGCGAGGCGGTGGCCACGGCACCACGGCCGCCACCCAGGGTGTCCTCGTCGGCGCCGATCGCACGCATCCGCGCCGTGGTGTCCAGGCCGGGCACCTCGGGGCGGCCACCGTCGGCCTCGGCCACCGGCATCACGGGATAGCGCAGCCGCCGCTCCAGGTCTGCTGCAGCGTCCGCGGTGCCCAGCACCTTGGCCAGGGCCAGGGTGACCTGGCTGGCGGTGCGCAGTGGCATCTCGTTGTGGCGGGGCGCCTCGGAGAGCACCTGGTCGCAGATCACGTCGAGTGCCGGGGAGACGCCCGAGCGGATCTGGCGCGGGGTGAGCCAGCCACGGCCGTCCATCGGCGCCGGGGACATGCCCCAGGTGGTGCGGGGCTGGCCGTCGGGGCCGGTGAGGTGCTCGCGGGGCGTGGGCCAGCGGGTCACCAGCGAGGCGTACAGCAGCTTGCCGATGGCCAGGACGTCGGCGTGCTCCCGCTCGGACCAGGCCAGCTGGCCGCCCTCGTCGTCGGGATACATCGCGGCCTCGATCAGGAAGCCGACGATCTTCACATTGCCGGTGGCGGTGATGATCACCGTGTCCGGGTTGATCCGCTGGTGGAACAGGCCCTCGGCATGCATGGCGGCCATCGCGTCGGCCAGTTCCCGAGCCACCCAGGCGGCCTCCAGCGCGCTCAGCGGGCCCTGGCGCAGCAGCTTCTCCAGGCTCTCGCCGGGAGCGAACTCGCAGACCACCAGGGAGGGCTCGCCGGGCTGCTCGCCGGCCACGGCGTCCAGCACCCGCAGGAAGCGGGAGTCGGTGGCGAAGGCCGCCTTGCGGGCGGCCTCCAGCACGTCGGGGGTGCGGGGGTCCTCGGCGCCCATCACGTGCACCAGCACGGATCGGGAGAGCTTCTGGTCGAAGGCACGCCAGGTGAGCGTGCCGCCGCGCTGGGCCAGCTGCTGCTCCAGCCGGTAGCGGTCGGCGAAGACCTCGCCGGCCTGCACCTGCGGGGTGCTGGCGATCGCGAAGCCCACCTCGGGCTCCGCGGTGCTCATGGCCGGCTGCAGCTCCTCGTCGCTCACCGGCTGCTCGGGCACCTCGCCCGGCACCGACGGCTCCGCTGCGGCCGGGGGACCGGTGGGTGTGGGGGTGGCGCCCAGGGGGCGGACGGTGGTCTCGTCCTCGGCCTGCTCGGCAGCCGGGTCCGTCTCGGCTGCGAGGGGCATCCGCTCCACGGTGGCTGCGCCCTCGGCCTCGTCGGGGACCTGCTCGGCCACCAGGTGGGCCGACAGCCGCTCCGCGTCGATCACCTGGGTGGCCTGCTCGTCGACCTCCGGGGCCGGCTGCCCGGCGGGCGCGTCGGGTCGGCTGAGGCTGCTCGGAGCGGTGGGCTCCAGGTCCTGCTCGGGTTGCTTGTCGTCCATCACGTCCTCATCGCCGGGTCTCGTCCAGTGTGCCCGGTGCGGGCTCCTCGGGGGAAACCACCAACAGGGTGCTGCGGCCGCCCTGGCCGTGCTCCCGGCCGTCGCGGCGCTCCGCCTGGACCTGTCGGATCCGGATGGCGGTGCCCGCCAGCAGCACGACGCCGGAGGCGATGATGATGATCCAGCCCACCCGGCCGGCCTGGGTGGCGGTGATGGTCATCTCCCGCGGCTGGCCGATGAGCCGGTCCTCGGCGGTGGCCAGCCGTGCCGTGACACCCACCTGGCCGTTGGCGCGGGTGAGCACCTTGACCCGGATGGTCTCCGACTCGCCCGGCCCGATGCTGCGGACCTCCGAGTCGGCGATGCTGATCCGCTGGGAGTTCTCCGAGGAGAAGACCACCTTCACCCGGATCCGGTCGGACAGGCCGTTGGTGACCGTCACCGGGATCTCCTGGTCGGAGGCGGAGGTGACGAAGTCGCTGACCACCTTGAGCTGCACCTTCGAGGAGTTCAGCACCGCCGCCACCTGGGAGCGGGTGCGCGCCAGCCAGGCGAGGGCGGGGTCGCGGTCTCCTCCCCAGGTGGTGGACAGTGCCCGCGAGAGGATGCGTTCGGAGCGCACCCGGGCCAGCTCCTGCTCACCCACCAGCTCGCCCCAGGCCTCCAGGTCCGCCTGCGCGGCGTCCAGGCCGTCGCTCCAGCGCGGGTCCTGCGCCGTCACCTCGCCGGGGAGCCAGGCGGCGCGGGGCTGCTCTGGGCTCGCGGAGACCAGGCTCGCCAGGCTGGTGCGGGTGCGCCAGGTCGTCGGCGCCAGCTCGGCGCGGGCCTGCGCCTCGGTGCTCACCAGGCTCACCATGGGCCGCGGGGAGAGGTACTGCTGCGCCTGCAGCCGGGCCGCCACCTGGGCCGGGGTGTTGCTCGGCTCAGGACCGGGGCCACCGGTCATGGCGGCGGGCTCGTAGTGCACCACGGTGAGCCCGGCGTGCCGCTGCACCGGCGCCGAGGAGACGGTGTTGGAGGCCAGCACGACGGCCGGGGTCAGGGCTTCCAGTGCCTCTGCGGTGGCCTGGTCCAGCCGGCCGTCGGCGGGCACGACGGCCAGCGGCAGGCGCGCCAAGGGGTGCTCGGCGGCCAGCTCCTGGGCGGAGCGGGTGAGCAGCTGGCGGCGTCCGCTGCCCAGTGCGAGCGCGACGTCGGGGCTGCCGTAGAGGGTGCGGTAGGCGCGGCCGGATGACAGCAGCGGCGTCAGCTTGGCCAGGAAGTCCTTGGCGGCCTGCTGTCCTCGGGCGGTGGCGGTCTCGTCGCTGGAGCCCACCACGCGGTAGCCGGCAGCCATGGCGGTCAGCTCGTCGAACAGGGCCGGGTCCACCAGCACGGTGCTGCCCTGCTGCGTGGCCACCGAGAGCAGGGCGGACAGCCGGCCCTGCAGTTCGGCGGAGAGTGAGTTGTCGGCGAAGACTCCCTCGCCGGTCATGCTGGGACGAGCCGTGAGCAGCACGACGGGGGCGGCCTGGCGGTGGACCGCGGTGGCTGCCCGGCCGGTCTGCACGAACAGGCTGCGCGCCCGTCCCACCGTCTGGTTCTGCTGGCCCTGCGGGATGCCGCGCACCTGGACGCCCATCAGGTAGGCGCCGGGCGTGGTGAAGCCGAGCGAGTCGGCGCCGGCCACCGTGCCGCGCACCTCGAAGTCGGCCTTCTCGCCGGGTGCCAGCGAGGCCTTGGGCGCAGTGAAGGCCTGGCTCTTCTGGGTGCCCACGTCGGTGATGTTGAAGATGTTGCCCGCCTCGGCCCCCAGCATCCGACGCCCCAGCGGGTTCTCCGGCGAGGAGGCGAGCACCTCGTCCAGGGCCGTGGTGTCGGCCAGCTGGTCGCTGGAGCGCCACAGGTGCACCTGCACCTCCGAGACCGGGCTCTGCGAGGTGTTCTCCACCTGGCCGCGCACCACGACGGTGTCGGTGGGGCCGCCCGAGGGGGTCTGCGCGGTGAGCGTGACCTGCAGCGGGGTCTGGTGCTGGTCGGCGTGCGCCCTCGTGGGCTGCCAGGCGGCGGCTCCCAGCACCACCAGCAGGGCCGCCAGCAGCGACGCCAGCAGGCGCGCGAAGGGCGCGCCTGGTGCACGTGCGGGGCCGGGGGGAGTCACCCGGCAAGCCTAGTCGTCGACGGCTCCGGAACTCGCGCGCCGCTGCCACCAGGCGAGCAGTTCTTCGCGGGCGCGTTCCTCGCCCAGCGGCCCGTTCTCGATGCGCAGGTCCAGCAGGTACTTGTAGGCCTGGCCCACCTCGCGCGAGGGCTTCAGGTCCAGCAGGGCCATGATCTGCTCGCCGTCCAGGTCCGGGCGCATCGCGTCCAGCTCCTCCTGCTCGGCCAGCACCGCGATCCGACGCTCCAGGTCGTCGTAGGCGGCGCGCAGCCGGGCGGCCTTGCGCTGGTTGCGGGTGGTGCAGTCGCTGCGGGTCAGGATGTGCAGCCGTTCCAGCTGGTCGCCGGCGTCGCGCACGTAGCGCCGCACCGCCGAGTCGCTCCACTGCGCCTCGCCGTAGCCGTGGAAGCGCAGGTGCTGTTCCACCAGCTGGCAGACGGCCTTGGTCTCGTCGCTGGAGAACTTCAGCGCCTTCATCCGCTTGCGGGCCAGCTTGGCGCCCACCAGGTCGTGGTGGTGGAAGCTGACGGTGCCGTCCGACTCGAAGACGCGGGTGGCGGGCTTGCCGATGTCGTGCAGCAGGGCGGCCAGGCGCAGCACCAGGTCGGGCTGGTGGCCGCGGGCCTTCTCCAGTTCGATGGCCTGGTCCAGCACGATCAGCGAGTGCTGGTAGACGTCCTTGTGGCGGTTGTGCTCGTCGGCGGTGGCGCGCAGGGCGGGCAGCTCGGGCAGCACCCGGTCGGCCAGGCCGGTGGTGACCAGCAGGTTCAGCCCGGGGCGCGGGTGGTCGGTGAGCAGCAGCTTGGACAGCTCGTCGCGGACCCGTTCGGCGGAGATGATCTCGATCCGCTCGGCCATGTCGGTCATGGCGACCTGCACGTCGGGGGCCACGGTGAACTGCAGCTGGGAGGCGAAGCGGGCGGCGCGCATCATCCGCAGCGGGTCGTCGGAGAAGGAACGCTCCGCGGTGAAGGGGGTGCGCAGGGTGGCGGCGGCCAGGTCGGCCAGGCCGCCGTGGGGGTCGACGAAGCGCTGCCCGACGATGTCCCAAGCCATCGCGTTGACGGTGAAGTCGCGACGCACCAGGTCCTCGGAGACGTCGTCGCCGAAGTGCACCTCGGGCTTGCGGGAGTCGCTGCGGTAGATGTCGGCGCGGAAGGTGGTGATCTCGATCTGCCAGTCCACGCCCTGGCTCTTGCGGCGGGCGCCGATGGTGCCGAAGTCCTTGCCGATGTCCCAGACGGCCCTGGTCCAGGAGCGCAGCAGCCGCTCGATCTCGTCGGGGCGGGCCGACGTGGTGAAGTCCAGGTCGTGCTGCAACCGGCCCAGCAGTGCGTCGCGCACCGGGCCGCCCACCAGGTAGAGCTCGTGGCCCGCCTCGGCGAAGAGCGCGCCGAGCTCACCGACGACGGGCGTGCTGCTCAGCAGCTGCGCCATCTGGCTGGTCTGGACCTGGTCGAGTTCGGGCACCCGCGGGAGTCTACCGGGAGCGGTGCCGCTGCCCCGGACGGGCAGGTGGTGGTGCCTCAGCTGTAGTGGAAGCGCGCCTGCAGGATGATGAGGTCCTCACCATCCACCAGGTAGACCAGCCGGTGCTCCTCGGTGATGCGGCGCGACCAGGCGCCCGCCAGCATGTGGCGCAGGGGTTCGGGCTTCCCGATGCCCGAGGTGGGATCGCGCAGGGCGTCGTCGATGAGCCGGTTGATCCGCTTCAGGGTCTGCTGGTCGGCGGTGAGCCAGTGGGTGTAGTCCGCCCAGCCGTTCGGGGTGAAGACGAGCCTCATCGCACCAGGTCGTGCTCGCCGAGCTGACCTGCGCGAGCCTGCTGCAAGCTCTCGAGCAGGTGGTGGGCATTGGCAGGGACGCGCAGCAGGTGTGCCGTCTCCTCCAGTGCGTCGTAGTCGGCACGCGACATCAGCACGGCGTCACCGTTGCGGGAGGTGATCTCCACGGGGGTCCGGTCCTCGTTGACCTGCTGGATCAGGGGGAACAGGTTCTTTCGTGCCTCGGTGGCGGTGACAGCCATGATGGTCCCTCCAGACTTGTACGACATCTGGTACCAGTATGCGCTGTTCGATGGCGCGGTCCAAGGCCTGACGCCCTGATCAGCGGCTCAGCGGGCCAGGGCCTCGCGGTGCGCCTCGCGGGTGTAGAGGCTGCGACGCACCGAGCGCGCCACCAGGGCCAGCGTGATGAGCGCCCCCAGCGCCTTGCACCACAGTGGGTCGGCGATGAAGAGCAGCACCATGGCGGCCAGCACCGGGGCCAGCTCGCGCAGGCTCCAGACCACGTATCCGCCGAAGCTGGGCATCGCGGTGCCGTGGTTCTCGGCCACCGAGCGGACCATGAAGTTGGGGCCGTTGCCGATGTAGGTCATCGCACCCATGGTCACCGCGCCCAGGCTGATCGCCACCAGGTAGGCCTGGTCCACGCCCGCTACCGGGTTGTTGGCCGGCAGCTGACCGGCGAGCTCGAAGAAGGTGGCATAGGTGGGGGCGTTGTCCAGCACCGAGGACAGGCCGCCGGTGAAGACGAAGAAGGTGATCTCGTTGAGCGGCAGCTTCGGGGCCATCGAGTCCAGGAACTGCAGCGCGGTGATCATGGTGAGGAAGATGCCGATGAACAGGCAGGCGACCTCGACGATGGGGGCCCAGCTGTACTCGTTGAGCTTCCACCGAACCTCCTTGCGCCCGGTCACCAGCGAGGCGCCCGCCAGCGCCAGCAGCACCAGCTCGCGCACCGGGGTGGACAGGAAGGCGACGGTGGCCACCACGCCCACCAGGTAGAGGAAGTGGATCTTGCCGTGCAGCTTGAGCGGCTCGATCATCTCCTCGTCGCGGCGCAGGTCGTCGAGGTTCTCACGGGCCAGCATCTTGCGGTCCAGGCCGTAGTAGCAGACCAGCAGCAGGGCGTTGATGAAGAACCACTCGGGCAGCAGGTGGAAGGTCCAGGTGAAGGGCACGCCGCGCAGGTAGCCCAGGAAGAGCGGCGGGTCGCCCAGCGGGGTGAGCAGGCCGCCGCAGTTGGCCACCACGAAGATCGTGTAGATGATCGTGTGCACCTTGTGCCGGCGCTCCCGGTTGGTGTTGAGGATGGGCCGGATCAGCAGCATGGCCGCGCCGGTGGTGCCGATGAAGCTGGCCACCACGGCGCCGATCGCCAGGAAGACCGTGTTGTTGCGCGGGGTGGCGCGGATGTCGCCGGCCAGGTGGATGCCGCCGGAGATCACGTAGAGCGCGAAGAGCAGCGCGATGAAGCTGATGTACTCCAGCACCGAGTGGGTGACCAGGTGGTGGTGGCCGCTTGACCAGACCCAGACCGCCACCGGCAGCCCGAGCAGCAGGGCGACGCCCAGCTGGGTGGTCCACTTCTCCCAGTGGTGGGCGAGCGCCGGGACGAGCGGGGCGATGGCGATGCACAGCAGCATCGCGACGAAGGGGAGGATTCCCCACCACGGAACGGTCACGAGGGCCTCCTAGGGCTGGCGGTGGGCTGGCCTCGACGTGCTGTGGCGGGCCTGGCCCCGGTGACCCGGCGCGCACTGCTCCGCGACGGGCGTGGGCCCCACGGTAGTGCCATGGCCTGGGCGGCGTGTCGGCGAGTCCACCCGTTAGGGCGAGTGCTCGCCGGGCGCGGCGGTCGTGGAGGCCCTGGCGCTGCGGGTTGACCCGAGGCTGGCCGCCACCACGCAGGCCATCGCCAGCAGGTCGGTGGCGCTCAGCATCTCGCCCAGCAGGAAGACGCCGGCCAGCGCCGCCGCAGCCGGTTCCAGGCTCATCAGGATGCCGAAGACGCTGGGTGTGATGGTG
This sequence comes from Luteococcus peritonei, assembly GCF_039526385.1. Classification (NCBI taxonomy): domain Bacteria; kingdom Bacillati; phylum Actinomycetota; class Actinomycetes; order Propionibacteriales; family Propionibacteriaceae; genus Luteococcus; species Luteococcus peritonei. Next base: position 9,183 of record NZ_BAAAIX010000009.1, read on the forward strand.
CGCAGCGCCACCATCTCCAGCGAGTAGGGGACCACCGAGCTCAGCAGCCCGACCCCGGCACCGGCGAGCAGCACGTCGGGGCGCCACAGCGCGCTCCCGGCCTGACTGATGGCCGGGACCGCGAGCAGGACGGCGCCCAGGGTGCAGGCCAGGGCGAGCGCGTCCAGACCAGGCCAGCTGCGCCCGACCCGTGCGGTGGTGAGGATGTAGCCGGCCCAGCAGGCACCGGCCAACAGCGAGAAGGCGACCCCGAGCGGGTCCAGGTGGGTGGGGGTGAAACCGAGCAGGGCGACGCCGGCCAGTGCCAGCAGCGCCCAGAGCACGTCGAGCGCGCGTCGCGATCCCAGCACCGCGACGGCGAGCGGGCCCAGGAATTCCAGGGTGACGGCCAGCCCCAGCGGCAGCCGGGCGAAGGCCTCGTAGATGCTCACGTTCATGCCCACCAGGCAGACCGCGTAGGCCAGCGCATCGGGCCAGTTGCGCCCAGACGATGCCGGTGCGCCCGCAATGTCACGGTTTGGTGGGCGTAGTCCCCCAGCAAACGGTGACATTGTGCGCGCCCGACGAACCGCGAGCAGCACCAGCAGGGCCAGGCTCGCCGCGGCCAACCGCAGCCAGGCCATCGACAGCGGGGGCACCACGCCGAACAGGTCCTTGGCCACCGCGGCGCCGAACTGCACCGACATGATGCCCAGCAGCACCAGCCAGATGCCGCGGCCGCTCGGGGTGGGATTCACGCTGCCACTGTGCCACGAGTCCTGCCGCAGGCCGCTGGGATCCGAGCTCCGGGCCCGTGGACACCGTTCTCCTGCGGTCGGCATCGCCTCAGGCCAGGTGGTGCTCGACGGCGGCGCGCACCGCCTGGTTGCCGGCTCCCAGGCGTCGGGCCTGCTGGACGAAGTCCGCCGCCAGGGCGTTGAGGGCCGACTCGTGGCTGTCGTCGGGGTGGCCGATCACCGTGGTCCCGGCGCGACGGGCGGTGGCCACCAGCCCTGCGGCCTCCAGCTCCTTGTAGGCCCGGGCGACGGTGCCGGCGGCCACGCCCAGGTCTCCGGCCAGCTGGCGCACCGGAGGGATCCGGGTTCCGGTGGGCAGGTCTCCGGTGGCGATGGCGGAGGAGATCTGGGCGCGCACCTGTTCGTAGGGCGGCCTCGGGTCGTCGTCGCGGATCTGCACCTGGAGGACCATCAGGACAGCCTCTCACCGCGACCGGGCACCAGGACCACCGCGAGGGCCCAGGAGAGGGTCACCAGCGATGCGCAGCACAGCGCCAGCAGCAGGCTTCCTGCCAGAGGGGAGTACTGGAAGGCGGCGAGGCCGGCCATCAGGGCCGCGCACGCCAAGGAGCCCGCCACCGCCACCAGACCGCTGCCGACCAGACCCTCCATGGAGCGTGTCCGCACCTGGTCGTCGACGGCCACCACCACCGGGTCGGCGCCGTTGCGGGGGCGGAGCAGGGCCATGGCCAGTCCGGCGGCGGTGAGCAGCAGGGTCCCGAGCACCACCGCCGTGAGCGGTGCCGAGTAGTAGGTGCCAGGGAAGGGCCCAGCGCTGCCTGAGGCCAGGCCATCGGCGCTGCTCCAGGTGAACTGGCGGCCGATGGTCCCGAGTTCGTCCGGTGTCCGGTTCTGGCGGGAACGGCACCACAGCAGCACCACGGCGAGCAGGGCTGTCCCGCCCGCCAGCAGCGCCAGCGGCGTACGGGGGAGATAACGGGTGGCCGTGCGGCTCTCGAGTGCCGCCACCCCCGGAGTCCGGGCCGAGCGCCAGGCCGTGAGCTGGGCCACCAGCTGTGCGAGGACCAGCCCGCAGGCCAGCAGTGCGGGGGCCAGGAGCAGCCCGCGACCCAGGGGCTGGGAGCCGGCGGCGACGGCGGCGAGGAGCAGGCCTGTTCCGAGTCCGATCCAGCGGGACTGCACGGTCCTGCGGTCCAGGGCCAGCAGTCCGGGGTGGGTGGTCGGGTCGGCCAGCAGGCGGGTGCGGCGGCGCTGGGTCAACAAGGCGGTCAGGCCGAAGGCCCCGACGACCAGCAGGAGGGTGAGTGTGGCCATGAGGACTCCTTCAGAAGGACGATTTGTATCGACTACGTGACACAAGAGTGCGGTCCGGGCTCATTTGTGTCAAGAGTGAGATACAAAGGGCGACTTGGAGTGCTCTGGAGGCAGGAGTCAGTGCTGCGTCGACCAGCCGGTGATCGGAGGCCGGATGCCCGCGGCGTCGAGCGCCCGCTTGGCCCGTTCACGCAGCTCGCGCTGCACCGCCCACTGCTGGTTGGCCAGGCACTTCGCGCTGATCCGGATGGTCATGGCACTGGCCGTGATGGACTCCACGCCCAGTACCTCGGGCGGCTCCACCAAGGCGTCGACATGGTCGGGATCCTCGGCAACGGCCCGCACCACCGGCTGCAGCACCTGCTCCACCTTCTCGGCGTCCTCGTCGGGGTGGACCAGCAGGTCGACGGTGGCCACCGACCAGCCCTGGCTCACATTGCCCACGGTGGTGATCTCGCCGTTGCGCAGGTACCAGAGCATGCCGTTGCCGTCGCGCACGCTGGTGACCCGCAGGCCCAGGTGCTCCACGGTGCCAGTCACGGTGCCGACGGTGATCACGTCACCGACGCCGTACTGGTCCTCGATGATCAGGAAGATGCCGCTGAGCACGTCCTTCACCAGGCTCTGCGCACCGAAGGCCAGGGCCACGCCACCCACGCCCGCCGAGGCGATCACGGGCGCCAGGTTGATGCCCACGTCGGACAGGATGGTGAGCAGAGCCACCGCCACGATGACGAAGGTGGCGGCGCTGCCCAGCATCGAGCCCATGGTGGCGGCGCGCTGGTTCTGCCGCTCGGACTCCAGGCCGGTGGCCTGCGCCAGCAGCTGGCCCGGACGCCCCAGCCGTTCCAGGTGGGAGCGGGTGCGCTCGGTGCTCAGCTTCACCATGCGGCGGATCGCCACCTGCACCAACCAGCGCACCAGGCAGGCCAGCACGATGACGACGGCCACCCTCACCACGGTGTCGGGCCAGGTGAGCACGAAGGATTCCAGCAGCATGGGCCCCATTCTGCCGCCCCGGCAGACATCGGCCGCCCGGCGGGTGCGGCGCCGTGGTCAGCCCTCGGGGCAGGGCCGCGGTCAGCCCTTCGGGAGCAGCGCGCTGATCAGCGGAGCAGCCGTCTTGGAGCCGGACTCGCCCTCATTGACCATCGCCGCCACCGCGTACTGCTTGTTCCACGCGATCATCCAGGCATGGGTCTTCGTGGCGTCGCCGAACTCCGCGGTGCCGGTCTTGGCGCCCAGCATCCGGCCCTGCAGCACCCGGCCCGAGCCGTTGGCCACCACGCCCTGCATCAGCTGCTGCAACTGCTTGGCCTCCGCCGCGGTGAGGCTGTTGGCCGGTTCCGGCTTGGTCTCGGAGACCAGCCAGGGCACCACGGTGCGGCCCGAGGCCACCGAGGCGGCCACGCCGGCCATCGACATCGGAGAGGCCTCGACGGTGCCCTGCCCGATCATGTTCGCCGCGCGGGTGGTGGCGCCGTCGACCTTCGTCGGGACGGAGCCGAAGAAGGAGCTGTAGCCGGCGTCGTAGTCCTTGCCCAGGCCCAGGCTCTCGGCGGCCTTGGCCAGTTCCTCGGGGGTGAGCTTGGCGTGCTGCGAGATGAAGGCGGTGTTGCAGGAATTGGCCAGCGCGTCGGCCAGTGTGATGTTGCCCACCTTGGAGCTGGGGAAGTCGGAGTAGTTCTTGAAGGTGCGCCCGTCCACCACGACGGTGGCGGTGCAGGGCACCTTGGTGGCGGGCGTGTAGCCCTTGCGCAGCAGGGCCAGCGAGGTGACCACCTTGAAGGTGGAGCCCGGTGCGAAGCGGCCCACGGTGGCGTACGGGTTGGCGCCGCTGGCCGGTGAGTTGGCGGCGGCCAGCAGCTCGCCGCTGCCCACCTTGACCACCACCAGCGAGGCGATGCCCTTCTGGGACGCGAGCACGTTCTCGGCGCGGGCCTGCAGGTCACGGTTGAGGCTGGTGACCAGGTTCTTGCCGGGGGCGGCCGCGGTCTGGTGCAGCACGCGCGCGGCGGGTGTGGCTCCAGGTGAGGGCTCCGGGCTGGTCTGGTCCTGCGCGGGGCTCGCGGAGGGCGACGGGCTGGCGGAGGCCGAACTGCGGGGCACCAGTTCGACGGTGTGCCCGACCGTGCCGCGCAGCCGTGCGTCGTAGCGCTTCTGCAGGCCGGACAGGCCCACCACGTCGTCGGGGAGCACGTCGCCCTTGCCCTGTGTGACGGCCTCCGGGGTGGCGGTCCCGGCGCTGCCCAGCAGGCCGACGGCGAAGGTGGTGCTGGGTGCCAGCGGCAGCTCGACGGGGAAGATGGCGCTGCCCTTGAGGTTCTTCACGGCCTCGGAGACCTTGCCCTCGCGCAGCGTGATGGCCGGGACGAAGGCCTTGGGTCCGGCCTGGGCCACCTGCTTGGCATAGGCCGCGGCGTCGATCTTGAGCAGGCCGGCGAGCTGGCGGGCCACCGGCTGCCACTGCGCCTGCGGCAGGTTGGCCTTGTCGATGCCCACCCGGTAGGCCTTGCCCTGCTCCACCAGGGGCTGGCCGTCGCCGCTCATGATCGAGGCGCGGGCGGGCAGGTCCCGGGTGTGGCGCAGCCGGGTGGTGGCGTCGAGCTCGGGCTGCACCACCTGGGGCTTCCACTCCAGCTTCCAGGCCTCGTCGACCCAGCGCAGCGTGGCATGGCTCTGCCAGCTCCAGGTGCTGGCGCCCAGCGGGAGCTTCTGGTCCAGGGTGACGTCGGCGGTGCGCTGGCTGCCGTCGTAGCTGATGGCGCCCGGGGTGACCTGCGGCCGCAGGCCGTCCATCCCGCCCATCACGGTGGTGAGCTCGGCCTGGGCCGCGGTGGCGGGGGTGGTCATCGGCAGCTGGCGCACATCGCCCTTGGCCAGCGCGGCGGCCAGCTGCTGGGCCGCCTGCTCCGCGCTGGGCAGGTTCTTGGGCGGGTTGGGGGAGGTGCCGCCCCCGGTGCAGCCGGCCAGGGCGAGCGCGCAGGCGACGGCCAGCACGGCGGGACGGGAGATGGTGCAGTTCACGGGGGGCCTCCTGCGGACGGTCAGGGCACCAGTCAACGCCACCGAGGCGCGCTGTGCATCGGACCATGGTCGTGGGCGCGTCGCCCGGCGAACATCTCTGGTCGAATGTGCAGAAACTACTGCTCGCGGTGCTGCGGTGCACGTCACCGGGTGCATCGGGCTGGTTGTTGGGGCGCGCACGTCGTCGTAGGGGGCCAAGCGGCGTCGACCTGCTGCGGGAATGAACCGGATGGTCCTACTGTTGTGTAGTTGATACATCAACAACCCGTTGGTCTCCAGGAGCATCCCATGCAGTTCGGCATCTTCAGCGTCAGCGACATCACCACTGATCCCACCACCGGCGCCACCCCCTCCGAGGGCCAGCGCATCAAGGACATCGTCACCATCGCGAAGCACGCGGAGGGGGTGGGCCTGGACGTCTTCGCCATCGGCGAGCACCACAACCCGCCCTTCTTCAGCTCCTCGCCCACCACGACACTGGCCTACATCGCCGCCCAGACCGAGCGGCTCCAGCTGTCCACCGCGACGACGCTGATCACCACCAACGACCCGGTGAAGATCGCGGAGGACTTCGCGATGCTGCAGCACCTGGCCGGCGGCCGGGTCGACCTGATGATGGGCCGCGGCAACACCGGCCCGGTCTACCCCTGGTTCGGCAAGGACATCCGTCAGGGCATCAACCTGGCGCTGGAGAACTACAACCTGCTGCACCGGCTGTGGCGCGAGGACGTGGTGGACTGGACCGGCAAGTTCCGCACCCCGCTGCAGGGCTTCACCTCCACCCCGCGTCCGCTCGACGACGTGCCGCCCTTCGTCTGGCACGGCTCCATCCGCAGCCCCGAGATCGCAGAGCAGGCCGCCTACTACGGTGACGGCTTCTTCCACAACAACATCTTCTGGACCATGGACCACACCCAGCAGATGGTGAACCTCTACCGGCAGCGCTACGAGCACTACGGCCACGGCACGGCGGAGCACGCCATCGTCGGCCTGGGTGGGCAGTTCTTCATGCGCAAGAACTCCCAGGACGCGGTGCGCGAGTTCCGTCCCTACTTCGACAATGCGCCGGTCTACGGCCACGGGCCGAGCCTGGAGGAGTTCACCTCCATGACCCCGCTGACCGTGGGGAGCCCGCAGCAGGTGCTGGAGCGCACCGTGGACTTCAAGAACCACGTGGGCCACTACCAGCGCCAGCTCTTCCTGATCGACCATGCCGGGCTGCCCACCAAGACCGTGCTGGAGCAGCTGGACCTGCTGGGCGAGATCCTGCCCGCGATGAAGGCGGGTTTCGCCGAGGGGCGTCCGGCCGACATCCCGGAGGCACCGACGCACGCCTCGCTGGTGGCCCAGGGCGCCGAGGTGGCCGAGGCCGCCCAGCAGCGCTTCGCCGGCGCCCAGGACGTCTGGACCGGCACCAGCGACCGCACCGAGGCCTGAGCAGCCGCTGCCGGACCGATTGTGGGGATGATTTGAGGTCGTAGTCGACCCAAATCATCCCCACAATCCATCGGCGGGCGTTTGACCCTGCCACCCGGACGGTTCAGGCGCCCAGCCGCATCCAGGCGTCGGTGCGGGAACGGACGGTGAGCGTGGTCAGGCGCAGCAGCAGGTAGACGCCATAGGCCAGCCAGAGCCAGACCACGCCGTGGCCGCCGGTGTTGACCCACCAGGCCAGCGGCAGGAAGCCGAGCGTGGCCAGCAGGCCGGCGAAGGCGAGGTAACGGGCGTCGCCGGCCCCGATCAGCACCCCGTCGAGCACGAAGATGATGCCGCCCACCGGCGTGATCAGCGCCAGCACCAGCAGCAACCGGCCGAGGGTGTGCTGGACCGCCGGGTCGGGCGTGAAGACCGGGGCCACCAGGCCGCGCGAGATCGCGAGCAGCGCCGCGAAGAGCAGCCCGGCGCCCAGGCCCCACCAGCACAGCCGGGCGGTGATGGAGCGCACCTTGGCGGCATTCCCGGCGCCCAGGTCGGTGGCCACCAGTGCCTGTGCGGCGATGGCGAGCGCGTCGAGGGCCAGGCACAGGAAGGCCCACAGCGAGTTCGTCACCTGGTGCGCGGCCAGCCCCACCTGCCCGGTGCGGGCGGCGACGGCCACCGTCACCGCGACGGTGCACTGCAGCCAGGCGCTGCGCAGCACCAGCCAGATGCCGCCGCGCGCCGCCTCCAGCACCCCGGAGCGGTCCACCCGCAGTGGCGTCCCGGCTGCGAGGGCACCGCGCAGCACCACCGCGGCCAGCACGGCGGAGCCGAAGAACTGGGCGATCAGGGTGCCCAGCGCCGAGCCGCGCAGCCCCAGGTGCAGGCCATAGATGAACAGTGCGTTGAGGGCGATGTTGGCCAGGTTCATGCTGATCGCCACGTAGAGCGGGGTGCGGGTGTCCTTCAACCCGCGCAGCACGCCGGTGGAGGCCAGCATCAGCAGCAGCATCGGCAGGCCCCAGCAGGCGATCCGCAGGTAGCCGACGGCCTGCGTGGTGACCTGCTCCGAGGCGCCGTAGAGGGCCAGCAGCTGGGGTCCGACCAGCGTGAGCAGCAGGGCCAGCAGCACGCCGAGGCCGAGGCCGAGCGCCATGCCGTCGAGGCCGCCGGCCAGGGCACGTCGGGTGTCGCCGGCGCCGATCCGTCGTGCCACCAGCGAGGTGGTGCCGTAGGCCAGGAAGATGCACAGCCCGTTGACCAGGGTGAGCAGCGATCCGGCCAACCCCAGGGCGCCGAGCTGCAGGGTGCCCAGGTGGCCCACCATGGCCGAGTCGGCCATCAGCAGCAGGGGCTCGCTGACCAGCGTCGCGAAGGCCGGCAGCGCCAGCGCCAGGATCTCGCGGCTGAGCCCGCGCTCACGGGTGGGGGCAGGGCTGGTGGTCACGGCAGCCCACTCTAGGTGGGGCCGTCGGGGCAGGGAATTTGCACGGCCCCGCTCCGCGTTGTTGTGTGGGTACCCGAGGAGGAAGTTCCATGAAGATCGTTGCCATCAGCGCCGGGCTGGGCCTGCCGTCCAGCGCGAGCATGCTCTCCGAGCGGCTGGCCAAGGCGTCGGGGGCCGACCAGATCCAGGTGATCGAGCTGCGTGACCTCGCCCACGACCTGGTGAACGCGCTGCTCACGCGGGTGAACTCGCCGGCCGTGACCCGTGCCGTGGAGGCCGTGGTGGCCAGCGACGGCCTGGTGGTGGTGAGCCCGGTCTTCAATGCCAGCTTCTCGGGACTGTTCAAGCTCTTCTTCGACGTGCTGCACGAGGGGGCGCTGCTGGACAAGCCGGTGCTGCTGGGCGCCACCGGTGGCAGCTCGCGCCACTCGCTCGTGGTGGACCAGGCCATGCTGCCGCTCTTCTTCTACCTGAAGGCGGCCGTGGTGCCCACCAGCGTCTTCGCCGCGACGGAGGACTGGGGCGATGCCAGCTCCGGGCTGAACCGACGCATCGAGCTGGCCGGCTCGCAGCTGCGCCAGATGGTGCTGCAGCGGATCGGCTCCCCGGTGGAGGTGACCGACGCCGAGACCGGCTCCGGTGCCCAGGCCCAGCGCGACGGTGCCGCGCAGGCCGACGACCAGGTGGACCGTCCGGCGAGCAATGGCCGCACGTCCCAGTCGGCGACGGCGGGCGACTTCACCATCACCCGCACTCTCGAGGAGATGCTGGGCGACATCTGATCTCCGCACCCCCGCGACGGTGCGATCCCCGCACGAACGACTCGGCTCGATGCTTCACCTGATCCCGGACGGGGCAGGAGCATCGAGCCGAGTGCTGTTGGTGGGCGGAGGTGTCGGGCGGGGACGGCTCACAGGGCTTCGGCAGCCAGCGGGGTGAGGGCCATGGCCACCACGAGGGCGACGGCGAGCACGGTGCACACGATCTGGAGAATCATCATGTCTCCAGACTGGGCGGGCGGGGCCTGGGCGCGGATCGGCCGGTGGGATCGAGCCTGGTCATCCTGTGGGTGGAGCGTGGGAGCTGCGCCCCCGAGCCGGCCCTGAACCGTTGTCCTGATGTGCGGCCCCGGGAAGGTCCCGGAGTGCTGGCAGGTCTGGCGTCTGGGTGCTCTGGCTGGCTCAGGGTGGGTTGCCTCAGCCCAGGATCCATTCGGCGTGGCCGTCGGCCTGGTAGCGCGGCTCCCCGTCGAGGCTGACGACGAAGCTGCCGCGTCGCAGTGAGGCCTCGAAGCCCGCGTCGGCGGCAACGCGCTCCCGGATGCCGGTGAGCACCTGCTGGCCCTCGTTGGCCACCCAGTGGCACTCGCCGGCGTGCACCCGGGCGAGCAGGGCCGCCTCCGCGCGGTCACGATCGGCCTGGTCGAGGTAGGCGAGCACGGCGGTGTGGAAGACCACCGGCACGGCGCCCGTGGGAACCTGGTCCAGCAGGGCGTCGAGGCTGGCTGGGTCGCGCAGGTCACCGGCCACGACAGGGCGGGGTTCGCGCGCGGCCGCGGACAGGGCGGCATCCAGCCGGGAGAGCCGCTCGTCCTGGCCGGGCCATACCAGGGTGCGCAGCCAGTCGGCATCCTCCGGATCGCCGGCGTCCAGGGGGTTGAGGTCCAGACCGACGCGATGGGCCACCACTGGCACCTGGGTGGGCAGGTCGATCCCGCGAGCCAGGGCCTCCTTGACCGTCACCTGGAGGGTCCCGACGGGGTGGGGGGAGCTGATCTCCTGCAGCACGGCTCCGTCGCGGTCGACGTAGTGGTAGGCCCATCGGTCCGGCCACAGGCACAGGCCTGCCGAGGCGCCGAGCTCCAGCAGCGCCAGCGGGGCGCCGTCGTGCCGGCGGGAGAGGTGGGCCAGCAGGGGGAGCAGCACGCCGAGCCGGGCGGCCTCGTTGGTCTGGGTGGAGCGGATGGCGGCGTGACCGGCCACCTGCTCGATGTTCTCGTGCAGGGTGCGGCGCAGGTTCTCATACGGGCCGGGCAGGGCGCCGGCCAGGCGGGCGGAGGCGAAGACGATGTTGGGTTGGCGCTTGTCGGGCGGCAGTTGCTCCAGCAGGGCGATGGTCTGCTGGTCCTCGCTGAGCTGCTCGGCCCAGTCGGCGTAGACCTCGGAGTGGTGGCGGGCCTCGTTGCGCGCGAAGCCGGCGTAGCGGCGGGCGATGTCGTGGGTGTGCGCCGGTTCCATGCGCCGATCCTAGGCAGCGCGAGGCCTTCTCGTGCAGTCATACCGGCGCCATGGGAAGCGCACAGCAGGCTCATGGGGTCCGCCGGGAGAGTCTTGTCCATGAGCAACCAGACCAGCACCCAGCGCAATGTCCTTCGTCGCACCATGGCCGGCATCCTGGCCGCTGGCGCCCTGGCCTTCGGCGGGATGGGCACCCTGTCTGCCTCCGATGCACAGGCCGCGGGCGTCCGCCAGCAGACCTACGTTGTCCAGTCGTCCAGTCTTCAGGTGCAGGCGGACGCCACCCCGGCCAACCGCTCCAAGGAGTGATTCCAGGCCAGTTTTCCAGCCACCACAGGAAAATCGGGCGATAGATCATGACGAGCATCATGATTGGTGAGCTGTGGAGCTTCCACATTCAACGAGTGACGCCGAACCGCTCCTGACAAGCAGTTGTGCACAGTGCGCGCCAGTTGTCCACAGCTCCACTGTGGACAACTGAGGCGTCCCGCGAGGTTTTCCACAGTGGAGAAGTATGCACTTCCCCATATTTCGGGTCACGTGTTCAGCTACAGCCATGCTCCGCCGCTCGACTCCTCAGAAGAGTTCCGCGGCCGGACCCGACGAGGCGGTCGGGCCCCGGCTGCGGGCCCGACGCAGCCCCCGGATGATCGCCGCCGGGGTGGCCTTGGCCTGTCTCGGCGGACTGGGTGGCGCCATGGCCTTCCAGGAAGCCACCCACGCCAACCAGGTGGTCGTGGTGCAACGGCAGGTGGCCCGCGGCGAGGTGGTCGGCAACGGTGACCTGTCCGTGGTGACCATCGGCTCCGCGCCCGGTGTCAGCACCCTGCCGGCCGAACGTCTGCCGGAGCTCGTGGGCGGGACCGCCCTGGTGGACCTGCCCGAGGGAACGCTGGTGGGCGAGGGTGCGGTCGGTGAGCCGCAGCTGCCGGCCGGTCACTCCGAGATCGGCATCAAGCTGGCGGCCGGTCGCATCCCCAATCAGGCCATGCCGGCCGGAACCCCGGTGGACCTGGTTGAGATCAGCGGTGAGGGCGCTGAATTCTCCTCACTGGTGGTCCGCGCGAGCGTCGCGAGTGCCCCCCAGCGCACGGCGGACGGGAGTGCCTGGGTGCTCGACGTCCGGCTGCCCCAGGCCCAGGCACAACGGATCGCGGACCTGGCCGCCCATGACCGGATCGCACTGGTGCGCAAGGCGGCCTGAGATGTCGATCATCCTGCTCACCGCGGCCACTGGTTCGCCCGGCGTCACCAGCACGGCGCTGGGGCTGGCGGTGCACTGGCCACGCGACGTGCTGCTGGCCGACTGTGACCGCGAGCCCGGCCAGTCACTGCAGGCCGGCTACCTGCTGGGCCTGGACCTGGGTGGCCGGGGCCTGTCCGAGCTGGCGCGGGCCCATCGGGAGAACCGTCCGGTCTCCGAGGAGCTGCAGCTGCAGACCGTGAGCTTCCAGTCCGGTGCCGAGCACGAACGTCATGTGCTGCCCGGCTTCGCCCATCCGGCGACCCCGGCCCTGTTCGCGCCCGTCTGGCAGCCCTTGGCGCAGGCACTGCGCGCTCACTCCGACAGCGGCCGCGGCGTCATCGTCGATGCCGGACGGATCGGGGGCACCGGACTGCCCTCCGCCCTGTTGGGTGCCAGCGACCTGGTCCTGGTGTGCGTGCGCAGCAGCCTGCGTTCGCTGGCCGCCTTGCGGCTGCACCTGCCCACCCTCCAGCACCAGCTTGACGAGTCCAGCCGCGCCGAGCTGGGGCTGCTGGTGGTGGGGCCCGGCCGGCCCTACTCCAGCAGTGAGATCAGTCGCCAGTTCTCCGTCCCGGTGGTGCACGAGCTGGCCTGGGAACCGCGGCAGGCGGAGGTCTACAGCGACGGCGCCACCCCGGGTCGTTCCTGGGGCGGGGGCCAGCTGAATCGCAGCCTGCGCGCCGCCGCCTCCGCCCTGGACGAGCGGGTCAGGCGTCGCGAGGAGGTCGTGGCCGGTGCGCTGGCCACCAGCGAGTGGGTGTCGTCATGAGCCGTCCGGAAGTTACCCAGGCGGTCGCGGACCTGGGGCGGACCCTGGACTCGCTGGCTGCTGCGCAGTCCGGCTGGTCCGGGCCGGTTGCGGTCGCGCCGGATGCCCCGGGCCGGTCACCGGCCTCGGCCGGCTCCCAAGCGGTGGACTGGAGCCTGGTGGTGGTGCTGCGCCGTCGGGCCTCCGAGGAGATCACAGCTGCCAGCCAGCGCTGGGGCGGCGAGCACGGGGCAGCGATGGATCGCGAGGACCGTCGCATGATGGGGCGCTCGGTGATCCGGCAGGTGGTGCGCCACCACGCCGAGGAGCTGGCGCGCCGCGGCCAGGCGCCGTGGTCGCTGGAGCAGGAACAGGCCTGCGCGGCAGCCGTGGAGAATGCCATCTTCGGCTATGGGCGCCTGCAGCCCCTCTTCGAGATCCCGGCCGCGGAGAACATCGAGATCCACGGGTGGGACTCCGTGGTGGTGCAGTACGGCGACGGGCGGCGCGAGGAGCACCCGCCGGTGGCCGACTCCGACGAGGAGCTGGTGGAGGCGATCCGCTTCCTGGGCGAGTCGGCCAGCCCCAGCCGCCCCTTCGACGACGCCCACCCCATGATGACCCTGGCCCTGGGTGACCGCTTCCGGCTGCACGCCATCGGCTTCGGTCTCAGCTATCGCCCCAGCATCGTGATCCGGCAGCACATCCTCACCGATGTCAGCCTGCGCCAGCTCGCCGACGGCGGCATGATGCCGGCGCCGGTGGCGGCCCTGCTGCACGATGCCGTGCTGGGCCGTCGCTCGATGGTCATCTCCGGTGACCAGGGCGCGGGGAAGACCACCTTGCTGCGGGCCCTGATCGACGCGATCCCGCACACCGAGCGTTTCGGAACCCTGGAGACCGACTACGAGCTGCTCACCCACCTGCAGCCGGGGCGCCGCAACATGCTGGCCCTGCAGGCCCGCTCCGGCATGGGGGAGCGCGCCGCCGACGGTAGCCGGGCCGGCGAGTTCACCGTCACCGACCTGCTGCCGGAGGCGCTGCGGCAGAACCTGTCACGCCTGGTGGTGGGCGAGGTCCGTGGCGGTGAGGCAGCCGCCATGTTCGAGGCCATGCAGTCCGGTGCGGGTGCCCTGTGCACCACCCACTCCCACTCCGCCTCCTCGACCATGGACCGGCTGGCCTCGCGCGTGGCGCAGGGTGGGGTGCTGGGCATGGAGGAGGCCTACCGCCAGATCGCGCACAACATCCACCTGTTGGTGCACGTGTGCCTGGTGGACGACACCTGGCGAGGTGGCACGCGCCGGCGCCACATCGCCGAGATCCGCTCACTGACCGGTGGCATCGAGTCAGGGCGCCCGGTCACCCATCTGGTCTACCGGGCCGCCACACCCACCGAGCCGATGGTCTGGCACCCGGATCCCCAGCTGGTGGAGGGGCTTGCGGAGTTCGCCGGCAGTTTCGAGGCGAGCTCATGACGCCGGCGCTCGCGGGGATCGCCGGGGCCTGCCTGGTGCTCGGTGCGGTGTTGGCCCTTGACGGGTTACGGCTGCGGCCCCGCCCGCGATCCACAGCCAGATCCACAGGCCTGTGGACAACTGTGGACAAGTGGTGGAAGGGGCTGTCGCGCGCGCGTCGACTGCGGGTGGCCGGGGTGATGGCAGTGGCCCTGCTGGTCTTCCTGGTCACGGGTTGGGGCTTCGCCCTGCTGGCCGTGCCGGCCGTGGCCTTCGGTGTACCCGCCCTGCTGGCTGAACCGGGCAACCGCGAATTGGACACCCTCGAGGCACTCGACCGCTGGTTGCGTGCGATGGCCACCACGCTGCCCACCGGCAAGTCGGTGGTCGACGCGATGCGCTCCAGCGCCCGACAGGCGCCCGATCTGCTGGCCGGTCCGCTGCAGGTGATGGTGGCTCGGATGGATGCCCGGTGGAGCACCCGGGAGGCGCTGCTGGCGCTGGCCGAGGACCTGGACAGCAGCCATGCCGATGCCGTGGTGGCCGCCCTGGTGCTGGCCAGCCAGCGGGGCGGGGCCGGCACCGCGGCCACCCTGGGCGAGCTCGCGGACACCATCCAGGCCCGGCTGCGGGCGTTGCGCGAGATCGAGGCGGAGCGCGCCAAGCCGCGCGTGGTGGTGCGCCAGGTGACGCTCATCACGCTGATGGCCCTCTCGGCGGCCCTGCTGCTGCAGCCCGGCTTCTTCACCCCCTACACGACGCCGGTCGGCCAGGTGGTGGCGGCGCTGCTGGCCCTGGCCTATGTGCTCTCGCTGTGGGCCCTGCGCCGGATGACGGTGCCGCGCCGCCGCGAGCGCATCCTGCAGCGACGCAGCCCGCTGGTGACCGCGGAGGTGGACCATGGTTGATCCCCTGGTCGTCGTGGTGACGGCAAGTGGCCTGCTGCTCAGCCTGGGGCTGGTCCTGGTGGTCGCAGGGCTGCGCGACCATCCTGTGAGCCTCACGGATGCGTTGGACAGCCTGGACGGCGCCCAACGGGCCGGTGGCCCAACCGGCCGTGAAATGGTCGACGAGGAGGACCTGGCGGGCCGGATCGGGGCCCTGGCCTTCACCCGGCTGCGCCTCCCGCTGGCCGACGAGCACCGTCGGCTGCTGGCCCTTCAGGGGCGGTCCATCGGAGACTTCTTCGCCGAGAAGCTGCTGCTGGCCACGCTCGGTCTGGTCGCCCCCTTGCTGCTCACCGCCGTGCTGCAGGGGCTGGGAGCCCTGGTGGCACCGCTGCCGGTCGGGCTGGGGATCGCCCTGGCGCTGCTCGGATGGTTCTGGCCCGGGCTCACCCTGCACCGGGGTCGGGAGCGAGGTCGCAGTGACGCGGGCGAGGCCCTGTTCACCTTCTTCGACCTGGTGGTCCTGGAGCGCCTGGCCAATGCCTCGGCGGCCCAGGCCATGATGTCGGCCGCCTCGCTCTCCGACTCACCCCTGTATGTCCGGCTGCGCACCTGCCTGGAGCGGGCGCGCCTGGAGCAGAGACCGCCGTGGCAGGAGCTCAACCGCCTGTCGCACGAACTGGACCTGCCCCAGATCGCCGACATGGCCGACGTGATGCGCCTGGACGAGCAGGGTGCCGCCTTGGCCGAGGCGCTGCGCGCCCGCGTCCGTGAGCTGCGTGACGCCCACCTGCTCGCCGAGAAGCTCGAGGCCCAGAAGGTCAGCGAGCGGATGACCGTGTGGATGGTCGTGCCGTCCATGGTCTTCGGCCTGGTCTTCCTCACCCCACCCGTGCTGAAGCTGCTCGGGGTGGACCAATGAATGGAAAGGGAATCCCGATGAACCTCAACCTCCTGGTGGGCATGGTGGTCAGCCTGCTCCTCCCGCGCCGCGACGAGCGCGGCCTGTCCCAGTCGACGGAGAACGCGGTCCTGCTGGCCGGTGCCGTGGCCGTCGCCACCATCGTGGTCGTCGCGGTGAAGGCCTACGTCAACCGCAACATGCCCAAGTAGCGACATGCGGCGCACCCAGCGGGGGCTCTCCGAATCCGTGCAGTGGGCGGTGCTGGCACCGGCCCTGCTGCTCGTCGTGCTCGGACTGGTCCACGGCGGGATCTGGCTCCACGGGCGCACCGTGGCGGCCCAGGCCGCCCTGGCCGGGGCGGAGGCGCAGGCGGTGGCCGGTGCTGGTTCCGGGATCGCCGAGGGCATCGCCTCGCAGGTTGCCGCCGAGGGCGGTCTCAAGGACATCCAGGTCAGCTCCGGCCGCAGTGGCGACGAGGTGGTGGTCGAGGTGCGTGGACGCGTCGACTCCTTCATCCCGTCGGGCCTCACGCAGGTGCAGTCCCGGGCCTGGATGCCTGCGGAGGAACCATGACCAGGACGGACATGAGGCGCGACCAGCGTGGTGCTGCCGCGCTGGAACTAGTGCTGCTGGTGCCGGTCCTCGTGCTGGTGCTCTGCGTGGTGGTTGCGGGCTGGCGGCTGTGGACCGCCCGAACGGCCCTCTCCGACGCCGCCGCCTCGGCCGCGCGTGCCGCGACCCTGGAGACCAGTGGGGGTGCCGCCCGGGAGAGGGCCGAACGCGTGGCACGGGCAGGTCTGGACGTGGAGGGCCTGCACTGCGACGAGGTGGGTGTCGACGTCGACACCAGCGGCTTCGCCACCCTGCCGGGAACCACGTCACACGTCGAGGTGAGCACCCGCTGCACGCTCTCGACGGCCGACCTGCTGGTGCCCGGGCTGCCCGGCACCTGGCAGTTGGAGGCCACGGGCCGGCATCGGATGGACACCTTCAGGGAGAGGACACCATGAGCAGGTTCGTCAAGGCCGCGGCATCGCTGGCCGAGCTGCTGGTGCTGGTCCTGGGCCTGCCCCTGGCGCTGTGGCGGCTGGGGCGGCTCGACGCGCTGACCGAGGTGCGCTGGAGCGATCTGGTGGGCACCGCCGACACCGGGGGCCTGCTGCTGGCGCTGATGACGGTGGCCGGTTGGGTCGCCTGGCTGGTGCTGCTGGCGAGCGTCGTGGCCGAGGTGGTCGGGGTGCTCACCCGCGGCCGGGTGCACGTTCGGGTTCCCGGCGGTGGCTGGGTGCAACCCCTTGTCGCCGCGCTGGTGGTGGGGGTCCTCGGGTCGACGACGGCGCCGATCGCCGCCTCCGCCGCTGCTCCCTCGCCGGTGACGGTGAGCGCACCGGTGCGCTCAGTTCCCGCGGCTCCTGTCAGCGTCCCCGACCAGGCCACGGCTGACGAGTCTGCCCACTCCACGCAGGGTGAGGTCCTGATACACGTCGTCGAGGCAGGGGACGACCTGTGGAGTCTGGCCGAGAAGTACTACGGCGACGGGACCCGCTGGCGCGCCATCGCGGAACAGAACCAGCTCGACGATCCGAACCTGCTGCCCGTCGGCCTCCGGCTTCGCCTCACGGGGCTTCCCTCCGGTGAAGCAGCCGAGCAGAGCTCGAAGACAGCGGCTCATGCCGCCAGTGTCACGGTGGAGCAGGGGGACACCCTCGCCAGCCTGGCGGCGAGGCATCTGGGTGATGCCGACCGGTGGCCCGAGATCCACCGACTGAACCGGGCCGTGGTGAGTGACCCGGACCTGATCCAGCCGGGCTGGAAGCTCATGCTGCCGGCGACCGATGACAGACAGGCCCCAGCGCCGCAGCGGGCCGAGCCCAGCCGCAACGCACCAGCCGGACAGCCCGGCGGCACCCCTGCCCAGCAGCGCGGGACCCCGACCAAGCAGCAGGACCGCTCGGACGACGGGCGGGCCAGCGATTCGGCCCAACGCCCGGGGACCGCAGAGCAGGGGCCAAGCAGCCAGGCATCGGCTGGCGTCACCGAGCAGCGGGAGGAGAGCCCCGGAAGCGTCGCCGAGGGCACGGCTCCGGCCCAGGAGTCCCGAGCTGCCCAGACCCCTCCTGCCTCGGGTTCCAGCTCCGCCGCAGAGCCCGGTCAGGGGACCGAGCTGCCGAGTGGCCGGGGCACCGACGAGGCTGCTGGTTCATCCCGGACCAGCCCGCCGGTCCAGACCACTGCCGCCGACGAGCACCAAGAAACGGGGCTGGATGATCCAGCCCTGGCCAGCGTCGCCGCGCTCGGCACCCTGTTGGCCGCTGCCCTGTCGGGAGCCCTGCTGGTGCGGCGTCGCCACCAGCTGGCCCAGCGCGCCCTGGGCCGACGCGTCGTCCTGCCCGGGCCGCAAGCCCTCCACCTCGAGGCCGCCGTGGCCCAGCGGGCTGCCGAGGCATCCGAGCCCCTGGATGCCGCCCCCACCGCCATCCTGCTCGGCACCGACGCGAGCACCGACATCCTGCACGACCTGGAGGCAGCCGGCACCACGGTCATCACGGGCTCCTACCGCGAGGGCCTGCTGTCCGCGGTGACGACGGGGCTGGTCCTGCAGCCCTGGTCGGCCGAGACCCGGGTGGTCGCAGCCGGTGGACCCCGGTGGTTGCTGGCCCTCGACGAGCCGCAGGTGAGCGTGGTGGACGCGCCCGACGCTCTCCTCGTGGAGCTGGAGCGCACCGTGGCGCTGCGTCGGGTGGAGCTGGGCCGGGCCCGGATGGCCGACGGCAGCACCACGCTGGCCTCCCTGCGAGAAGACCCGGACCGCTGGGAGGCCTGGGCCCCGATGGTCTTCGTGCTCCCCGAGGCCCTCGACGAGGGGGAGTGGCGCCGCGTCGAGTCGGCCATGGCAGGCCAGCCCGTGGGCGTCAGCGTCCTGGCCGTCGCTGACCGCCCCCGGGAAGGCGCCAGCCACGTGCAGGTCGACGCCCCCGACCAGGCACGACTCGACGGCCGGACCTTCCTGCCGTCGCTGATGGATCCGGAGGCCCGTCGCGGGCTGGTCGAACTCTTCGAGACCAGCTCGCTGATGGCCACCACCCCCGCGCACTGGTGGAGCGACGACGACGATCTGCCACCCAACCTGGCGGTGCTGCCCCACCGCGCCACCCACGATGACGACGAGGAGGTTGCCGTGGATCCCTCCGAGCCGGTGCAGGACCCGACGCTCCTGCATGCCACCGAGCTGCACCCCACCCTGCTGCTCCTGGGCCCGATCGATCTGGTCGGTTGCCGGGGAGAGGAGCCGCCCCGGGCCCGCCGCCAGTGCATCGAGTACTGCGCCTGGCTGCAGACCAATCCCGGGGCCACGGCCTCCCGGATGGCGCGCGAGCTGCTGGTGGCGGAGGGAACCCGACGGTCCAACATGAGCCGGCTGCGCTCCTGGCTGGGCAGCGATCCCCAGGGTGAGCTCTACCTGCCTGATGCCTACTCGGGCCGGATCCAGCTCCACCCGGGCATCACCACCGACTGGGAACAGCTGCAACTCCTGGTGGGCCCGGGCGTGAACCGCTGCTCCACCAACCTGCTGGTGGAGGCGCTGCAGATGGTGCGGGGTGCGCCGCTGGCCGACGCCGCTCCCGGCCAGTGGCACTGGGCCGAGGAGATGCGTACCGACATGTGCTCGGTGGTGCGTGACATCGGTGTGGTGCTGGCCCGCCGTGCGGTCGAGGAGCAGGATCTGGACCTTGGCCGTTGGGCCGTGAACCGCGCCCTGGTGGCCGCTCCCGGCGACGAGCTGCTGCTGGGGGCGCGAGTCAGGATCGAGCACCTCGCCGGTAACCGGCCCGAGGTGGACCGGCTGGTGCTGCAGCTCACCCGGCAGGCGCGCAATACCGGCGTCGACCTCGCCGATGAGACCGTGGTGCTGCTGCAGGAGGTGATGGAAGGACGACGACGCGCCCTCGCCTGAGACGCCCCTCCGACGCCGTGGGGAGGGCGGCGTCGGGCTCAGGTCAGCGAGCTGAGCTGAGGCCGGCCGATGGTGGCCTGGTGCTTGTCGAGCCAGCCGAGCTCGGCGCGCAGGATCCCCAGCTCGTGGTCCAGCAGGGCCATACCCTGCGGGTTCTCCAGGGTGCGGGAGCGACGGCTGCCGATCTGCGCGATCTTCTCCATCACGGCGCGGCGGCGCACCTGCAGGCATTGCAGCAGCTGCTGCTCGTCCAGCACGCTCGCCATCAGGCAGGCGATCCGGAAGTTCTCGCGGGTGTCGTCCACCTGGCACAGGCAGTCCGAGACCTGCTGGCGCATCCGCTCCAGACCTCGATCGGTGATCCGGTAGCGCTGGCGCTGCGACTTCTCGTCATTGCCCACCGGGGCGATGAACTCCTTGCCCGCCAGCCGCTTCAGCACGAAGTAGATCGACGAGGACGGCAGCCGCAGCCAGGCATCAAGCCCCTGCGCCTGCACCAGGCTGTCCAGCTCGTAGCCGTGGCGCGGTTCGTCCACCAGCAGACCCAGCACGGCGAACTCCGTCGTGGTGAGACTGTCATGGTTCCTGGGCACCCCATGACTTTAGGACCGCAAAGTTCAGGGTGTCACCCGGGGCCCGAACATCTGGCCGAACGGTCAGACCGCTAGGGCCGATGCCACCCGGCCGGCCCACTCCCGGTAGCCCTCGCCCGACGGGTGGAAGCCGTCGGGCCCGAACATCGAGGCCTCCGGCCGCATGCTGCGCACCTCCACGAAGGCCCGGTCGTGCTGCGCGCACAGCTCCCGGGTCGCCTCGTCGAAGCGCCTGGCCTGGTCACCCAACAGCGCCGTCAACGGCCAGCGCAGCGCCGGACAGCTCGCCACCGGCGGGCAGCCCAGCACCACCACCTCGGGGTAGCGATCCAGCAGGTCCAGGATCGCCGACATCTGCTCGCGCCACTCCTTCACGCTGTGCCGGGCGATCAGGTCGTTCATCCCCACCGCCAGCACCACCACGTCGGTGGAGGCGCTCAGCGTGTTCACCATCCGGTAGTGCACCCGACGCGTGCTGGCCCCGTGCTCGCCCACCACCTGCCAGAGGACCTCGCGGCCCCTCGCCTCCGCCAGGCGGGAGGCCAGGGTGCCGGGCAGTCCGGTGGCCAGCGAGTCGGTGCCGTAGCCGGCCGCCGTCGAGTCACCCAGCACCACCAGGTGCAGCCGCTCACCCGAGCCGCCTCCGGATGGGGCCACCAGCCCGTGCGGACCGTCGGCGGGTGGCTCCAGCTCCACCATCTGCCCGATCAGCTTCTGGCCCTGCCACAGACCCACCGGCTGCAGCACCTGCAGGAATGGATTCATGATCCAGATGCTAGTGCCGGGAATAAACCCCAACGCTGCAAGCGCTTCACGTGGTGATTCAAACTTCAAATATTCAGGAGCAGGCATGAAGATCGGCATCATCCTCGGCAGCATCCGTGACAACCGCGCTGGCGAGGCAGTGGCCCAGTGGGTGCTGCAGAACGCCCCCCAGAGCAGCGAGGTCAGCTACGAGCTGGTCGACGTGAAGGACTACGAGCTGGAGCCGCTGCACGCCGCCACCCCGCCCGCCGCCGCCGGTGGCACGTACTCCGACCCGCGCGTCCAGAAGTGGGGCGACAAGATCGCCGAGTTCGACGGCTTCGTCTTCGTCAGCGCCGAGTACAACCACGGTGTGCCCGGCGTCTTCAAGAATGCCGTCGACTCCATCGGCGTCGAGTGGATGCACAAGCCCGTCGCCTTCGTCTCCTACGGTGCCGCCGGTGGCGTGCTGGCCGTCGAGAACTGGCGCACCGTGCTGGCCAACTTCAACGTCTACGACCTGCGCGACAACGTGCAGCTCAGCCTGTTCACCGACTTCGGCGACCAGGGCTTCGCTCCCGACGAGCGCCACCAGCAGCCGCTTCAGGAGCTCTTCACCCACCTGGAGCAGGTGGCCGGCATCATGCAGCCGCTGCGCAGCCAGGACTGACGAGGCCCGCGAGGCTGGAGGACCAGCTGCTCGCACGCGTCGATGATCCGGCGCCATCGCGCCACACGAAGGGGCGGCACACTCAGGGGGTGCCGTCCCTTGGTCGTGCCCGACGGAGCGGGTGACGGGCCGGCGGCCAGCCCCTCGCGCCGGCGTGTGTATCCACACACCCATACGCACCCTTTCGCGCCCTCGCCCGGGAATCCGGTTGGAGAGGGCAAGGAACAAGGGCGCCTGACCTGCTGCCGCAGAACCGGCGCGGTTTCGTGCGCAGGTGTGCCTGCGCACACCCTTTTCGCGCACCCGCAGGGAATGGGTCGCGGGGAGGCGGGTGTGGGCGGGCGCAACAGGGCGACCGGATCCCCTGGAGTCAGCCGACGGTGCCTTCAGGGCGTGCACCGAGCCGTCGCCGGCAGCCGGTTGCCCAGGCGCGAGCAGGGGGACGTGTCAGCGATACATCTCGGCGATCCGGCCGGCTTGGGCGCCGTAGCCACCGCCGTAGAGCACCGCGTGCACCAGCACCGGGTGCAGCTGGTGCAGGGCGCGACGGCTCTGCCAGCCGGGGGCGGGCTGGTAGGCCTCGGCCCAGGCATTCTCCAACCGACCCAGGTGCGGGGCGCCGAACAGGTGCAGCATCGCCAGGTCGGTCTCGGCGTGGCCACCGTGCGCGGCCGGGTCGATCAGCACCGCGCCGTCGGGGGTGAAGACCACGTTGCCGCTCCACAGGTCGCCGTGGATCCGGGCGGCCGGACGGTCGTCGTCGAAGTCGCCGTCCACGAGACGTTGGCAGACCAGCTCGATCGAGGCCATCGCCTCCGGCTCCAGGCTGCCCGCGGACAGTGCCTGGCGCGCGAAGGGCATCACCCGCCACTCAGCGTAGAACTCACCCCAGCGCTCGGGTAGCTCCGTGGGCATCGGCAGCGCGGCGTCGCCGATGAAGCCGTCACCCTGCCACCCGGGCGGTGCGGCTCCGAATCCCGCGGCGCCGGCCAGATGGGTGGTGGCCAGATCGGCCCCGAACTCCTCGGCCCAGGCCCCCGATGCCGGCGCACCGTCCAGACGCGGTTCCACCAGGTGGTGGTCGTCCACCTCGAGCACCTTCACCACCCGGGCCCCATCCGCCTCGGCCAACCAGGCCAGGCCTGCGGCCTCCCAGGCGTAGAGACCGGCCGGGGCGTTCGGCCGCGACTTGGTGAACAGCTCGGACATCAGCCCTCCTCGCCGGACGAGGTGCGCTCGTCCAGCTCGATCCAGCGCGAGTCGCAGCCCGGACAGACGTAGACCGGGGCGCCCTCCACCACCTCGTCGGCGTCGAGGGTGCCACATGCGTCCTCGCACGGATTGCTCACCAGGAAACGGGCTGCCATGCCTCCATCCTGCCCCAGCGGGCGTGGGCCCAGAACCGGGGCTGCCGGGAATACCCGGCAGCCTGGGGAGGACCGGACTCAGCGAGCCCGACGGGGACGCACCGGCGGCTCCGGATCGCCGCTCGCCTCCAGCTCCGCAGCCGGCGCCTGCCCGACGACCGGCTCCGGCCGGACGTGCTGCGGCGCCTCGGCCCCGCGCTCCACAGCGCCAGCGGCCGCGCCATCCACCGCACCGTCACCCGCGCCCTGGAAGACCCGTCGCGGCCACCAGAAGCGCTCGCCCAGCAGGATCGCCAGGGCCGGCACCAGCACCGTGCGCACCACCAGGGTGTCCAGCAGCACGCCGATGAAGATCACCACGCCCACCTGGGCCAGCACCACCAGCGGAAGCACGCCCAGCACCGCGAAGACCGAGGCCAGCAGGATGCCGGCGCTGGTGATCACGCCACCGGTGGCGGTCAGCGCCCGCAGGATGCCGCGGCGCGTGCCGTGCACCACTGCCTCCTCCTTGGCGCGGGTGGACAGGAAGATGTTGTAGTCGACGCCCAGCGCCACCAGGAAGACGAAGGCGTAGAGCGGCACCAGCCCGTCGATCCGCTCGAAGCCGAGCAGGCCGGTGAAGACCCACCAGGAGATGCCCATCGCCGCCACATAGGTGAGCAGCACCGTGCCCACCAGCACCAGCGGCGCCACCAGGGAGCGGAAGAGCCCCACCAGGGCCAGGAAGACCAGGCCCAGCACGATCGGGAAGATCAGCCGCTGGTCGTGCCGGTTGCCCTCGGCCTTGTCCAGTCGCTGCGCCTCCGTGCCACCCACCTGGGAGCCCGGCAGGTCCGCCACCGCCGCGCGGATGGCGCGCACCTGGTCGGCCGCCTCCTCGCTACCGGGTGCAGCCTCGGTGATCGCCTGCAGCTCGGCCACATCGTTGCCCTGGGCGGTGCGCTGCACCGAGCTCACACCCGGCACCTGCTCCACCGCGTCGGCCACCTTCTGCGCCTGGTCGGCGCGGGTGCCGATCACCACCGGGTTCGCGGCACCCGCCGGGAAGGAGCGGGCCAGCCGCTCGGCGGCGACGATCGCCTCCGGCTTCTTGAGGAACTGGTCCGCGTCCGACAGCCCGGTGCGGGTCTGCAGCAGGCCCAGGGCCCCCAGCGCCAGCAGCAGAGCCGCCGCCACGGCCACCAGCGCCGGGCGCTGGTCCACCCGGCGCCCGATGCGGGCCCACAGCGAGCGCGGGTCCTCGGCGGCGGAGGTCTCGCCCACCACCGGCTCGCGGGGCCAGAAGATCTTGCGGGGGAAGGCCACCAGCGCGCCCGGCAGCACCACCAGCACGAAGAAGCAGGCGATCAGCACGCCCACGGCGCAGGCCACGCCCAGGCCGCGCGTCGACGGGAAGGCCGAGAGCACCAGCGTCATCAGGCCCACGAAGACGGTCGAGGCGCTGGCCAGCACCGGCTCGATCGAGCGCACATTCGCCACCCGCATCGCCTCGTGCCGGTCGGCATGGTTGCGCAGCTCGTCGCGGTAGCGGCTGATCAGCAGCAGGGCGTAGTTGGTGCCGGCACCGAAGACCAGCACCGACAGGATGCCGGTGGTCGACTCGTCCCAGGCCATGCCCAGCGCGTCCAGCACGTGCGTGGCGCCCACCGCGGCCAGTCGGTCGGCGATGCCCACCACCAGCAGCGGGATGGTCCACAGCACGGGGGAGCGGTAGGTGAAGACCAGCAGCACCGCCACCACCAGGGCCGTGGTGCCGAGCAGGCGGAAGTTGGCCCCGTCGAAGACCGCACCCAGGTCGGTCTGGATCGCGGCCGGGCCGGTGACCTGGGCGGTCACACCCTCAGGCAGTCCCTCGGCCGAGCGGGTGCGCAGGTCGGTCACGCCACCCTCCAGCTGGTTGGCGCCGACGCCCTGCACCGTGATGGGCACGAAGACGGCGGTGCCGTCCTGGCTGGGGATGGCCGGTGCCTTGGCGCTGCCGGACAGCTCCGCGGCCTTGCGCTGCAGCAGCCCGATCTCCTGCGGCGAGAGCTTGTCCTCACTGGCGAACAGGACGATCGCCTGCGAGGTGTTGCGATCCGGGAGCTGCTCCTGCAGCCGCACCAGCTCGGCGGACTGGCTTCCCTCTGGCAGCGAGTCCGTGCCGCGACGGGCGTGCTCCGCCTCCGGCACCAGGCCCAGCATCGCGAGCGAGAGCAGCAGAAGCAGCAAGGAGAGCAGGGGGCGCAGGTTTCGGCGCCACCAGGACTGCTCCACGGCGGCGGTCTCGGTGGTGGGGGCAGGGGTGCTCATGGGATCTCGCAGCCGATCAGCAGTAGGGGAAGATAGTCAACGAGGTTGATGATAATGCAGATGAGTTAGATCCGCCTCCACCACTACGGGTGGTGCAATGATGTGCGCGGGCAACGGTTCGGAGGAGGAGCATGAGTGAGCAGGCACGGCGCGACGTGCAGGCCGTCGTACCCGCTTGGAGCCCCTCCACGGCCCTGCACGCGCTCGACGAGCTGGTGAAGACGGCCACCTCCGCCACTGACGGCCTCGCCCGGCGGGCCCGGCTGAGCCACCTCGAACTGGAGGCGCTGCGCCATCTGATGGATGGCCAGACCGGCCCGGCCGACCTGGCCCGCTCGCTGCACGTCACCTCGGCCGCCGCCACCGGTCTCGTCGACCGGCTCCAGGCGCGCGGCCACGTGGAGCGCGAGCCCCACCCCAGCGACCGGCGCCGCACCCAGCTGCGGGTCACCGAGGCCGGCCGTCGCGAGGTGGTGGGCCTGCTGGCCCCCATGTTCCAGGGGCTGGCCGCCGCCGACGCCGAGCTCAGCGAGGACGAGCGCGTCGTCGTCACCCGCTTCCTGCAGCAGGCCACGGAGGCGATGCGCGCCATCGACCCCGCCGCCAGGCCCCGCTGAGCGTCTCCCCGACGGCGGCTGTCCGGCTCAGTCGCGCACGGCCTGGTTCGCGCGCTGGTACTCCTGCTCGTCCACCGGCTCGAGCCAGGTGGTGGGGTCCTGACCGCTGCCGTCGGACTCCAGCGAGGCGATGTGCGCCATCAGGTTGTCGGCGCAGGCCCCGTGCCAGTGCTCGTCGCCAGGCTCGATCCAGACCGTCTCGCCCGGGCGGATGGTCACCGTCTTCTGGTCGCGGGTGACCACCAGGCCCACCCCGTCGGTGCCGTGCAGCAGCTGGCCCACCGCGTGGGAGTGCCAGTTCGTTCGGGCGCCGGGGGTGAAGTGCACGTGCGCCACGGTCATCCGCGACGGGTCGGTGCCGGAGAAGATGGCGTCGACGTGGACGTCGCCGGTGAAGCGTTCGGCCGGGCCCTTGCCGGTGGCGCCGCGGGTGAGCTTGTCCATGGTGGTTCCTCTTTCCTGGAGCACGCCCGTGCTCCTGCTGGCTCCCACGCTAGGACGCCGACGAGCCTCCCGGCAGGCCCTGTCAGCACCCCCTGTGGGGCGGCCGACGCCTCGGCGGCCGGACGAAAGGACAAGGGTGACGGGGTCGCTTCGCAACAGGTTCAGCGAACCGGCGGACGGGGCGGCATGCCCGGACGACCCGCGGTGCCGGCAGCCGTGGCCAACCGGTCGGCCGCTGCTCCGGCGGCACGGCTGACCACCGAGGGGCCGGTGGGCTCCGGAGGCATCACCACGACGGGGCAGTGCGTCGCGTAGACCAGCCGGTGGGCGAACATCGGGCCGGCCGCCATCTTGCGCGGGGCGCCCAGCACGATCAGGTCGGCCCGCTTCGACAGCTCGACGAAGGCCTTCTTGCGACCGGTGCGCTCCACCCGCAGCTCCACGCCGTGGTCGGATCCCAGGGCGCTCTCCACCGCGGTGGCCAGCGCCTCGCGCACCTCCTTCTCGGTGCGCTCGGTGGTGCCCACCCGGCCGGCGCTGGTGCCGGACGGGGTGGCGGCCGGGGCAGCGGCCCGCCACGTGCGCAAGGCGATCACCCGGCCACCGTGCAGGTCGGCCTGTGCCTTGGCCCAGCGCAGTGCGTCACGCGACTGCTGCGAGCCGTTGATGCCCACCACCACGGTGTACGGGCGTTCCTGGTTCTCCGTGCTCATCGAAGACCTCCTCAGACCGGGATGTGCAGGGTCTCGTTGCCGTGCTCGTCATAGCTGGACAGCGGCGGCGCGATCTCCTCCAGGGCCTTGCCCTCAGCGTCGACGCCGAACTTGAAGGCCACCAGGCCACCGAAGAGCATCACACCGGAGGCGAAGACATAGCCCCAGAAGAGCGGGCCGCGGGAGCTGCCGTCGCCCACCAGCCAGCCGAACAGGGCCGGACCGGTGGCGCCCACCAGCTGGGCGATCGCGAAGAAGTAGCTGATGGCCTGGCCACGCACCTCGAGCGGGAAGATCTCGGAGACGGTCAGGTAACCGGCCGAGGCGCCCGCGGAGGCGAAGAAGAAGCTCAGGCACCACAGCAGCGTGTGGGTCATCGCGGTCAGCGAGTTGTTGTTGAACAGCACCGCCGAGAGCAGCAGCACCAGGGCGGCGAAGCTGTAGGTGCCGCCGATCATCTTGCGTCGACCGATGGTGTCGAAGAAGTGGCCCAGCAGCAGCGGGCCCATCAGGTTGCCGGCGGCGAAGGCGAAGAAGTACAGCGCGGCCTCGGCGGCGGTCTTGTCGTAGAAGTTGGTCAGCACCATGGCGCTGGTGAAGAAGATCGCGTTGTACAGGAAGGACTGGGTGATCATCAGGGTCAGGCCCAGGAAGGTGCGGCTCGGGTAGAGCTTGAAGAAGACCCAGGCAATCTGCTTGGGGGTCAGGCCCTCGCGGGCCTTGATCCACATGGCGGCGTTCTCGTCGATGTGGGGCAGCTGCTTGCCCTGCGCCTTCACGTCGGCCTCGATGCCGGAGACGATCTGCTCGGCCTCCTCGCCGCGGCCGTGGGTCACCAGCCAGCGCGGGGACTCCGGGATGTGGCGACGCATGTAGATGATGACCAGACCCAGGATCGGGCCCACCAGGAAGGCCAGGCGCCAGCCGAGGTTCTCGTCGAAGCGGCCCTCGGCCAGGAAGTAGGAGCTGATCAGCGCGCCGATCATGGCGCCGGCCCAGTAGGTGCCGTTGATGGCCAGGTCGACCCGGCCGCGGTACTTGCCGGGCATCAGCTCGTCGATGGCGGAGTTGATGGCCGAGTACTCGCCGCCGATGCCCATGCCGGCGATGAAGCGCAGCGCCCAGAAGATGTACATGTTGGGCGCGAAGGCCGCAGCCGCGGAGCCGAGCAGGTACAGGCCCAGCGTGGTGACGAACATCTTCTTGCGGCCCAGGGTGTCGGTCAGGCGGCCGAAGATCAGCGCGCCCACCACCTC
Source organism: Luteococcus peritonei (assembly GCF_039526385.1). Taxonomy (NCBI): domain Bacteria; kingdom Bacillati; phylum Actinomycetota; class Actinomycetes; order Propionibacteriales; family Propionibacteriaceae; genus Luteococcus; species Luteococcus peritonei. Next base: position 37,257 of record NZ_BAAAIX010000009.1, read on the forward strand.
GCCCACCAGGTAGATGGTCGCGGTCAGACCCACCTGGGCGTTGGACATGCCCAAGGAGTCATGGAAGCCGCCGTTGGCGACGATCTGGATCTCCAGGCCGTCCAGGATCCATGCGGTGCCCAGGCCGAGGATCACCATCCAGTGGAACCTCGACCACGGCATCTTGTCCATGCGCTCCGGAATCAGGCTCCGGACCGGCTTCTCGTCAACTGCTGGCGCCGAGGACATCGGCCCCACCCCTTTGGTTGCACTCTCTGCAGCTTTGCAGGCTGGCGGCACGCTAGCAGCGCTGGCGCGGCGACAGAAGGGGGGTTCTGCTGGTGGAACCGGGCCGACGACGCCCGACCCCGGCACCACAAGGGGATGTACCTGCGGGGTGTTCGCCTCAGCTTTGCTGGCTGCGCAGGTAGCGACCGAAGTGGGGGACGGTGAAGGCCACCTTGCCGCGTTCGGCGGAGTAGATCAGACCCTTCTTCATCAACGCGTCGCGGGCCGGCGAGAGGCTCTGCGCCTTGCGGTCCAGCACCTCGGCGACGCGGGAGGTGGCCACCTCGTCGGCGTCGTGCAGGATCGCGGTGCCGGCGGCCTCGGCGTCGGCGCTGGAGGCCTCCGCCATGGCCCGCAGGTACTCGCGCTCGGCCGGGGTGGCGCGCTCGAAGCGGGAACCGAAGAAGCCGACGGCCAGCTCGGCCTCCGCCTCCGGCGTGGCCACCCGGACGTCGTCGGCGGTGATGGGGGAGGCCGGGGCCAGGTCCCAGACCACCTTGCCGTAGGCCTGGATGAAGTAGGGATAGCCGCCGGTGAGCTGGTACATCGCCTCCAGCGCCTCGGGCTCGAAGCCCGCCTCCTCGTCCTCGGCGGGCAGGGTGAGGGCCAGGTCCGCCGCGGCACGGTCAAGCCGGTCGATGCGGTTGTAGCGGAACAGGCGCTCGGAATAGCTCTTGGAGGCGCTCAGCACGGCGGGCAGGTGGGGCAGGCCGGCGCCCACCACGATCAGCGGCAGCCGCTGCTGGCTCAGCTCGTGCACCGCGGCGCACAGCGCGGAGACGTCCTCGGGGCGCAGGTCCTGCATCTCGTCGATGAAGACGGCCACGCCCACGCCCATGTCGGCCGCCAGGCCACCGACGTCGGTGAACAGCTCCACCAGGTCGATCTCGATGTCGCCCGAGTCGG